>SLSF01000318.1 GCA_007130605.1 Gemmatimonadota bacterium
AGAACGAGGTCTGATGGTACTCGAAGGAGCCCATCTTCTTGAGCTGCTCCTTCACCCGCCGCCGACCCTCTACTGCGAAGGTGAGGAGGGAGTCCATGTCCGCCTTCGAGACATCGCCATGGGGATGGAGCACCTTCACGAGCCCCGAGACCGTCCGCCGGACGGCCTTCCGGTCGCGGGCGTTCAGGTGCGACCCCAGAGAGTAGTGGTGGTCAAAGGCCTCGGTGAAGTTCATGCGCCGGAGGTCGCGGAGCGCCTCGGCGAGATAGTCCACCACGAACCCGTAGTGGTCGGTGAAGTGTTCGTTTCGCATTTTCGGCACCTCCCACCCCGGGAGGTAGAAGTGGAGCCGGTCGATGAACGCCATGTCGTCGCGGATGACGTCGGGCATGGGGGCAAACAGGTGCCCGGTCTGAACCATGACGTCGATGGGCTGCTGCGTGTTGCCGAACATAGCAATGCTGGCGTACCCGGCCTCCGACTCCTTCCCCCGCTGGAACTGCCCCGACTCGCAGTAGGTCTTGAGGGTCGTGATGACTTCTTTGGGCATCCGCTCCAAGTCCGCCACCTCGTCGAATCCCACGACGTCCCAAATCTGAACCATCCCCTTCTGCCGGCCGGACATGTGGCCGAAGAGGTTGGCCACGGTCGTCGGTCCCGTGAGGAGCGCCGCGTAGGGGGAAAGCTCTTGAATGGCGTAGCTCTTCCCGGTCCCCCGCGGCCCCAGCTCCACCAAGTTGAAGTTCCGCTCACAAAGGGGGATGAGACGCGTGAGGAAGAGGAGCTTCATCCGGGGCTCCATCACCGTGGGCTCGTAGCCCATGCTTCGGAGAATGAAGTCCGTCCACTCTTCGGTGGTAAACTGCTTCCGGGCCTGCCGGTACTCGTGGAGGTCGAAGGTGGCGAGCTGGATGGGGGTCAGCTTCTCAATCCAGAACGGGTGCTTCCCCTTGTTCTCCTCGTCGTACTGGAACCGCATGTCGAGCTGCGCCCATATCCCCCCGGTCAGGAGCCGGTCGAACTCGCGCACGTAGCGGTCCGGGATGTGGACGTAGGAGTCCCCAAAGTTCGCCACTGTGGCCCAGTAGTCGGAATCCAGCAGGCGAACCTTCACCTTGTCGATGAAGGTGTGCCGCCCCTGCTCCTTCACGAGGCTCTGGGCCTTCATGGCCTCGTCGGGGCGGATGTAGTTGTCCGACAGGGTGTCGTTCACGACCTGGAGCCCCATCTGAATCGCCATCTCGTCGGATGAAGCGCAGTACTTTCCGAGAAGGTATTCGAGGACGAAGGCGGGCACGTTCGCGCCCACCTTCACCTTCCGCACCAGGTCCTTACGCACGACTTTGCCGGCGAAGATGTCGTTGACCTTATCGTCCAGCGCGTCCCGCTGGGGGGTGGCGAGCTCCGACATTCAGATTCCCAGTTTGACCGGAATCTCCCGGCTTCGTGTGAGTACCGCGTCCGTGCGCGCGTCCTGGACTACGATGCGCACCTTCTTCGCGTCGTCCCGGACGAGGATGAGCCCCAGGGAGGCCGTGGTTCCGGGTTGGAGTGTGACCTCTTTGCGCTCCCCGTCAAACTCCGCATTCACCGCCATGGCGCAATGACCCACCTCCTCGTCGCCCTCCACCAGGGTGACCCGCACGCCCAAAGGCTCGGAGAGAAGGTCCTCCACCTGCGTGAGCTCCACCCGCTCGATGCGGTTCGTCATGGCCCGGGGAACGTTGCCCAGCTCCACGACACTTCCCGCCTCAGCTTCAGACTCACCCGGCATGCGGACGGTGAGGAGGGGCACCACGAGCTCCTGAAGGCTCACGCCGCCGTGGTGGTACGCAAGCCCGCCGCCAGCCTGGAAGACACCCACCCCGCGAGGAACCACGAAGTCCAGGTCTGAGGCGTAGCCCAGCTCGCTGCTGGTGATACGCACACACCCGGGCGGGGTGTCTCCGCCCCGACCGGCCCACACCCTTCGGTGAAGCTCCACCGTCTCCCCCGACGGCGCGGGAATCTTCATGTCGTCGCCCTTGGGCGAGGCAAAGATGAAGCCGTGGTCCGCCGCCACCACGAACCGACGGATGCCCGCAGCGGCGAGCTTCCGCACGGCCTTGGCCAGATTCCCCACGACGGTCCCGATGGCCCACTGGGCCAGGAGCCCCCCCTGGCCTTCCCCGAGCTGGTCGATTTCCTGGGAACGGACGATTACGAGCTCGGCGCCCTCCACGCTATCGGCAACCTCCCCGGCCGGCGTCGCGAGGAGCGGTCCGAGCCGGAACTCCTTCACCCCCGGGCGGACCCGCTCCAGGTATCGCCAGCGGTCGCTCCACCCGCCGAGGACCTCATCTCCGATGGCGGCGGCCACCTTCCGGCTCTTTCCTTCCCCATCGACCACAACCCGGAACGTCCCGGCCGCACCGGGGAGGAGGGCCGCCATGCCCACCACCGTGATGGAGGGAATGGCCGCAAGCGCCGGTCGGAGCTCCAGGCTCTCCGCGTCCCGGAGGTACTCCTGGAGTTCGCCGGCCATTTCATACCGGAACGCATCCACCAGGAGGTAGGCCGTGGGTTCCCTGGACGCCTCCACCACATCGTCGA
>SLSF01000005.1 GCA_007130605.1 Gemmatimonadota bacterium
ACCATGGAGTCGGTGCCCTGGCCGATCTCCGAGGCGCCCGAGAAGACCGCCACCCGGCCGGAGCGATCGATCTGGATCTGGACCGCCGACTGGGGCATCTCATTGGGATAGACCGGGTAGTTGGTCCCCGAGATATAGCAGGAACCGGCCACCCCGAGCCCTCGTCCATACGGGAGGCTCCGGCGACGCTCCTTCCATTCGCTGGCCGCCTCCACCGCCTCGAGACATTCGAGAAAGCCGTTCGAGGTCACCCGGAGCTCGTTCACCGTCCGGGTGTCCGAGCCCATGAAGTTCCGGCGCCGGAGTTCGATGGGGTCGATCTCGAGCTCGTGGGCAATCCGGTCGAGCTGGCATTCGAAGGCGAAGCGGGGCTGGACCGAACCATGCCCCCGCTTGGGGCCGCACGCCGGCTTGTTGGTGTAGACGCGGGTGGAGTGGAAACGGTACGCAGGCATCCGGTAGGGTGCCGTGAGAAGCTGCCCCGAGTAGTAGGTGGTGACGAGGCCGAAGGAGGCGTAGGCGCCCCCGTCCAGGACCGTCCGGGCGTCCACCGCCGTCAGGGTCCCGTCGCGCTTCGCTCCCACCCGGTAGGTCATGTGGAAAGGGTGACGACCCCGGTGCGAGTAGAAGACCTCCTCGCGGGTATAGAGGATCTTCACCGGCCGGCCCGCCCGCATGGAGAGGGCCCCCACACAGAACTCCAGGTCGAAGGGCTCCGACTTGCCGCCGAAGGCCCCGCCCACCGGAGGCTGGATCACCCGGACCCGGGCCGGATCGAGGCCCAGGACCCTCGAGAGTTCGCGATGGAGGTAGTGGGGCACCTGGGTCGACGACCAGACCGTCAGCTTTCCTCCCGGCGGAGGCTCGGTGACTGCGGGCCCATCAGCGCCCCGCATCTTCCGCAGGGCGGCCTCGGTATCGCCCGGTCCCCCGGAACCCTCGGTAAAGGCGACACCCTCGTGGCGTCCGGGCGGATCCGGCTCCCAGAGCCCGATGGCACAGTGGGGTTCGATGGGGGCGTGGGTGGAGCCCTCGAAGTAGTAGTCGTCCTCCACCACCACGTCGGATGCCTCGAATCCCTCCTCCACCGCCCCGAAGTCGAGCTTCACCACCTTGGTGATGTTGCCGTTCCACCCCTCCTTGCGGGGCTCGTGGATGAAGGGGGCTTCGTCGCTCCCCTCCGCCTCGAGGGCGTCGTGGGGGTCCAGGAAGGCGGGCAGCTCCTCGTACTCCACCCGGATGGCGCGCAGGGCCTCGTTGGCGGTGTCCTCGTCGATGGCGGCCACGGCGGCGACGCCATCGCCGATGTAGCGGACCCGGTCGGTGCACAGGGGATACTCGTCGGGGGTCCAGGGGATCACCCCGTAGGGCACCGGCATGTCCCGCCCCGTCACCACTGCGTGCACGCCCTCCATCGCCTCCGCTTCGGTGGTATCGATGGAGAGGATGCGGGCGTGGGGATGGGGACTCCGGAGGATCTTCCCGTGGAGCATCCCGGGGAGGGCGATGTCGTCGGTGTAGCGGGCCCGGCCCGACGCCTTGTCCAGGCCATCCACCTTCCGCTGGGGTGTCCCCACGATCCTGAAGTCGGACTTGGACTTATCCGCCATCCTTCACCTCCCCGGACAACCGTTCTCCGGCGTCGATGACCGCATCGAGGATCTTGGTGTACCCGGTGCACCGGC
The DNA here is from genome assembly GCA_007130605.1 of Gemmatimonadota bacterium. Lineage (GTDB taxonomy): Bacteria > Gemmatimonadota > Gemmatimonadetes > Longimicrobiales > Gaopeijiaceae > SLBA01. Next base: position 1,686 of record SLSF01000005.1, read on the forward strand.
AGAGATTCCCGGCGAGTGCCCTCCGGACCGCTTCCCGATCGGGGCGGGGCGTATGCTCCAGGAGCGCCGCCGCCGAGCAGAGGATCCCGGGGGTGCAGAATCCACACTGGCCGGCGCCATGTCGGTCGAAGGCGTCCTGCAGGGGGTGCGGCCCCTTCCGGTCTCCCAGCCCCTCCACGGTGGTCACCGCCTTCCCTTCGGCCTCGTGCACCGGAGTGATGCACGACAGCGTCGGCCGGCCGTCCACCAGTACGGTGCACGCCCCACAGTCCCCCTTGTCGCACCCCTGCTTCGATCCCGTGAGCCCCAGTCCGTAGCGGAGGGTCTCCAGGAGGGTGTAGTGGGGCGGGACGCCGGCGGTGCGATCGTCTCCATTCACATGGAGTCGGACGATGGTGAGGGGATCGGACACGGCGGGCTCCAGGGGGACGCGGATCGGAAGGTTGGCGGCACGGGAGTGTAGAAGGACAAAGTGGGCGGACCGAGCCCACCCGTGCAAGGGAACCCTGTGGGCCCACATGGGTCCTTCATGAACAGCCCTTCAAACGAACATCCCGGAGATGTGATATGCCGTATCCCGATCTCATGGTCCAGCCCATGCGCGAGGACCTCACCCGTCTCGGTTTCCGCGAACTCCGCTCGGCCGACGATGTGGATGGAATCCTCGAGAATGCCGCCGACCCCGTCCTCGTGGTGGTGAACTCGGTCTGTGGTTGCGCCGCGGGGAATATGCGCCCCGGCGTGGCGCTCTCACTGCAGAACGAGGTGGTCCCCCCGGTCCTCACCACCGTCTTCGCCGGACAGGACCTGGACTCCACCGCCCGGGTCCGGGAGTACTTCACCGGATATCCTCCCTCCTCTCCGGCCGTCGCCCTCCTGAAGGATGGCGA
>SLSF01000140.1 GCA_007130605.1 Gemmatimonadota bacterium
GCCGAACCCCGGTGGCCCCGGATCTGGGCACGGTGGCCGAGCACTTCCGCCGGCGTCCGGAGACGGCACGAAGCCCGCACCCCCATGCCTTCGCAGCCTGCGGCCCTGCGGCGCACGAGATCCTGGCGGACCCGCTGCCCATCCCGCCCCACTGCCATGAGAGCCCGGTGGGCCGGGTCTTCGACCTCGATGGACGGGTCCTCCTCCTCGGGGTGGATCACGACGCGAACACCACGATCCACCTGGCCGAGCACCTGGCGGGTGTGCCCTACGGAATCCCGCACTCCGCCACACTCTTCGACGAATCGGGAGCGGGGCATCGCTTCGAGTTCATCGAGCCCGACCATTGCTGCCGACGCTTCACCCACGTCGGCGACTGGCTCGGCAGGGCGGGGCTTGAGTCGGAAGGCCCGGCGGGGCGTGGGGCGGCAGGCAGGACGGGGCGCGGGTCGGTGGGGTCGGCGGGACTCGAGTCGGTGGCTCCGGTGGGGCACGGGGTCGGACGGCTCTCCCGCTCCCGAGACATCGTCGAGGTCGTCACCGGACATCTCGCGGACAACCCCCTCCACTTCCTCCACCCCCCGGACGCCGGGTGCGCCGAATGCGACGAGGCCCGCGCCCACATCCCCTGATGCCGGAACGCCGGGAGGCGGAGCGGTGATGGCCGGCCGGTGGGGTGCTCGATCCCCTCCCGGCTGATGGGGTCGCCCCCTTCGCTACGGCAGCTCGAGAAGAACGGGAAGGAGCCCGCTCACCTTCGCCGCCTCGAGGCCCTGCGCAACGAGAAAGACCAGGGGGATGGCGAGGCAGTCGCGGAGCCCGGTCGTAAATCGGCGCGGATCCAGCGCCAGGTCGCCCCCGGCCCGGTGAAGTGACAGCCGAGGGAGAAAGAGGGGCACGCGGGCCCGGTAGGCTCGGTACTCCTCTCCGAAGAGCCCCTCGAGCTTCTCCTCCTCACGACGGACCGCCGCCCAGTGCGTGGCAAAGAAGACCCCCACGAAGAGGAGGGCGAGCGCCACCGATTCGAAAGCGAGCCCTGCCCCTGCAAACCCCACGAGCGAGAAGAAGTACAGGGGGTTGCGGGAGATCGAGTAGGGGCCGGTCCGGACCAGTTCCCGGTCCTTCCTCCCGGCCAGGTGGGCGTTCGCCCAGATCCGGCCTCCCATGGCGGCCAGCAGAAGAACGAGGCCGGCTGCAGCGAGGAGCTGATCCCAGACGCCTCCCTCGTGGTAGACGTGGTGAGACACGAGGGCGAGGCCGACCACGGGGATCAGGATGAGGCGAGTGTATACGAGACGGGCATTCGACATGGGTGACCCGGGCTGGTTTGGAAGGCCGTTCAAGAAGGGAAGGGAAGGGCCGGTGGAAAACCCGGGGGCCTCACCCGGTTCGGGTTTGGACCGTCGCGGCGCCGCGCTGAAGATTCACGGAAGGGTCGTCCCATGCTACCCCCCGGAGTGCAGCCCCACCACCCCCATGGTCTCCGCCGGGATCACCGTCATTCCCTCCACCCGCTCGGGGGCCAGGGTCCGGGCGTCCACCACATCGCGGATCACCACCTCCCGCACCTGGTGCGGGAAGCGCTCGGCGATGGTCCGGTAGACCTCGGGATCGTGCTCTCCGGTGTCTCCCACCAGGATGAACTCCCGACCCGGGAAGTGCTCCAGGATCCGGGTGATCATCTCCACCTTCCGCTCGTAGGTGGAGTCGTCGTCGGCCAGGAGGAAGTGGAGGTCCCGCCAGGTGGTGGGGCTGAAGAAGTTCTTCCGGATCTCGCGCATGTGGAAGGTCCCCTCGCTGAAGCCCACCGCCTCGTCGAAGAGGAAGCCGGCCCGGTAGCGGTAGAGCTGCCAGGGGCCCGCCGACACGTAGTGGAAGGCGACAGTTCCATCGGCCTCCTCCTCCCACTTCCGGTAGAGCTCCGCCATTCCGGGCGCGGCCTCCCACGGCTCGAAGAAGATGTTCCAGACCATGGACATGGCCCCCTCGGGGATCCCCACCACCTGCATGGTGTCGTCGATGTCGGAGATCACCGAGAGTCCCTCGCGCTCGATGAGCCGGACCCGTCCGCGCCCATGGTGGTCGTCGGAGGTGGCCCAGATGGTGAGCCATCCGTCGTCGGACGCCTGTGCCCGGACGATCCCCTCGGCCCGCTCCACCGGCACTCGTACGTATCCGGAGATGATCCCGTTCAGGTCGGAACGGATGGGCTCGCCCTCGGTTCCCAGGATCTGGAAGTCTTCACCCAGCGGGTCTCCCTCGAAGGCGAAGGTCACATGCTCTCGGGATTCGTTGTCGGCCAGGAACTCGGCGATCCGCACGCGGAAGCGGTCCGCTTCGTCCCGAGTCAGCGAGGCGACGGAGCGGGTGATCCGCGACACCACGAACTCGAGCCAGCCTCGCTCGTCGTGCACCCGGAGCCGAAGGGGAATCACCCAGTCGTCGTCGAGCCGGTAGCCGTACGTGGGGTAGAAGGTCACCGCCTCATCCCAGTCCTCCTCGCCGGTGGGCGCCAGGGGGCCGGGCATCCAGGGCGGCGATTCCGTTCCCTCACCGGCGGGCCC
>SLSF01000101.1 GCA_007130605.1 Gemmatimonadota bacterium
GCGTGCGAGGTGGCGCCATTGAGCGCCAGCTCCGTGCCGATCCCGATCCCCGTCACCATGAAGCCCACCTGGCTCACGATGTGGTAGGCGAGCACCCTCCGGATGTCATTGGAGAGGATCGCGTAGGTGACGCCGTAGAGGGCCATGAGGAGACCCGCCCAGATGAGGATCTCCCACCCCGGGAAGCCTCGAGCCAGGGTGTACACCGCCGTCTTCGTGGTGAAGGCCGAGAGGAAGACCGATCCCGTGATGGTGCCCCGGGGATAGGCGTCGGCGATCCAGGCGTGGAAGGGGACCACCGCCGCGTTCACCGCGAATCCGCCCAGGATCATCCACGCCGGCCAGCCCGCCTCGAAGGAGGTGAAGGCGATGGAGCCGGTGGTGGCGATCTGGCCGAGGATCCCTCCCAGGAGGAGGCTGCCGCCGAAGATGTGGACGAAGAGGTAGCGCATGGCCGAGTCGTACGACTCCTTCGTCCGCCGGGCCCACACCAGGTAGGCCGAGGCGAAGGCCATGATCTCCCAGAAGAAGACCAGGGTGAAGAGGTCGCCGGCGTAGACGGCGCCCAGGCCGCTTCCCGCGTAGAGGAGGGCGCTGGACTGCTGCCCCACATCCTTCAGGTGGATGGCGTAGATCCCCCCGATGAGGGTCACCAGGGCGAAGATCCAGCCGAAGACATTGGCCAGCGGATCCACCCGGAGGGGGGTGAGCTCGAAGGTGGCCAGGGTCCAGCTCGTCGTCATTCCCTCGGTGAAGCCCGAGATCTGGAGGAGGGCCAGGATGGGCGCGCCCAGGAAGACCCAGCTCCGGGCCGACTTCGGCACGAAGGGGAGAATCAGCGCAAAGGCGATGAGGATGAGGCCGGGGGTGAAGGCACCGAACATCGCTCAGCCCTCCCCGTCCGTCAGGGCATCCTCGCGGGCCGCCGGGCTCTCGGTGGTCCAGTCCAGCTCGGCCTCCGAGGCGTCGTAGAAGTCCTCGGGGCGGTCGAGCTGCGGGCTCACCACCCCCTTGGCGAAAAGGGAGAGGACGAGGCAGCCGAAGAGACCCATGAGTGCGAAGAAGAGGGGGTAGTCCCAGGCTTCCACCGGGGTTTCGCCCAGCTTCGGGATCTCGAGGGCGAGGGAGCCCAGGAGCGCGAGGGCGAAGATCCAGTGCCAGCGCTTCAGCTTCATGTCGCACCTCCGAAGGTCGTGCCGGTGACCGTTTCGACGATCGCCTCCGCGAGGGAGAAGAAGTTGAAGATGGCGTCGGGGAAGAGGCCGAGCAGGATCGAGAGGGTCATGGTGAGGGCGATGGGCACCACCATGAGGGCCGACGCCTCGTCGAAGCGGGTGTGGTCCGGCGAGGTTCGGAAGAAGGCCCGGGTCACGATGGGCACCAGGTACGCCGCGTTCAGGATCCCGCTCACCAGGAGGACGCCCAGGAAGATGTAAGCCCCGGCGTCGATGGTCCCGGCCGCCAGGTACCACTTCGATATGAATCCACCGATGGTGGGGATCCCCACGAGCCCGATGGCGCCCACACCGAAGGCCGCCATGGTGAGCGGCATCTGCCGCCCGATCCCGTCGAGCTGGCTCACCTTCTTCTTGCCCGTGTGGATGTAGATGGCGCCGGCGCAGAAGAAGAGGGTGATCTTCATGGCGGCGTGGGTCACCATGTGGAAGGCCGCGCCCAGCATCGCCTGCGGGGCGAGAAGGGCGACCCCCAGAACGATGTAGGAGAGGTGTCCCACCGTGGAGTAGGCGAGTCGGGCCTTCAGGTCGTCCTTCGTCAGTGCGATGAAGGAGGCCAGGAGGATCGTCGCCCCCGCGAAGGCCGCCAGCACCGCCGCCGCACCCAGCACTCCCATGAGGTCGGGCCCGAAGGTGTAGCCCACCAGCCGGACGAAGCCGAAGACCCCCGCCTTGACCACCGCCACCGCGTGCAGGAGCGCCGAGACCGGGGTCGGTGCGATCATGGCGTTGGGGAGCCAGGAGTGGATCGGCATGACACCGGCCTTCACCCCGAAGCCGATGAAGAAGCAGGCGAAGATCGCCCAGAGGAGCCCGGTGCCCATCTCCGCTTCGAGGAAGCCTCCCGCCACGAAGTCCAGGGACCCGGCGGCGTTGTGCACCAGGGCGATTCCACCCACCAGGGCGATCCCTGCCGTGATGGCGTAGACCAGGTACTGCCGACCGATCCGGTATGCCTTCTCCGAGCCCGCGTGGATCACCAGGGGATAGGTGGCAACCGAGAGGATCTCGTAGAAGAGGACGAAGGTCAGCAGATTCGCCGAGAAGCAGATCCCGATGGTGGCCGAGAGACAGACGGCGAGCCACGCGAAGAAGCGGGTCTGCTTCTTCTCCTTTCCTCCCCGCATGTACCCGAAGGCATAGAAGGAGGTGAGGATCCAGAGGAAGGACGCCGACATGGCGAAGAGGATCCCCGCCGGATCCACCCTGAGGGCCAGCTCGATCCCCGGAGAGATCTGGAGGAGGTTCACATCGTACCGCTGGCCGGCGAGCACCCCCGGCACCATCGACGCCACGATCCCGAACTTGGCCAGGGCGGCCAGCACGGTCCAGCTCTCGCGGAGGTTCCGGTTCCGCTCACCGGTGAGCGCCACCGCCACCGCAGCGAAGGCGCTCACCAGGATCGCGAAGAGCGCCCGGTTCGTCAGGAGGAGGTCCATCATCGCCTCAGCCCCCGAGGGGAGCGGCCACCCGCTCCAGCAGTGCGCTCACGATGAGCACGTTGAAGATTCCCACCGCCATGATGGAGACCGCCATGATGGTAATGGGCCAGAACATGGAGGCCGGTGCCTCGCCCCTGGGGAGGGGCTCCCGGTCCTCCACCGCCGAATCGCTCTCGGGGTCCCGGTAGACCATCTCCACCACGCGGAAGAAGTAGATGGCGGAGAGGAGCGACGAGGCGATGATCACCGCGAACCAGACCCAGGCGCCGGCCTCGGCGGATCCCAGCAACAGATACCACTTCGAGAAGAAGCCGGCCGTGGGCGGGATCCCCACCATGGCCAGGACTCCCACCGTGAAGGCCACCATGGTCCAGGGCATGGCCCGGCCCACCCCGACGAAATCGGGGATCTTCGTCACCCCGAAACGGAGACGGACGGCACCCCCGATCATGAAGAGGAGCCCCTTCATGAGGGCGTGGTTCACGATGTGGAGGAGGCCTCCGATCATCCCGATTGGGTTGGCGAGACCGATCCCGAGGCCGATGTAGCCGAGCTGGCCCACCGAGGAGTAGGCGAGCATGCGTCGGTAGTCGTGCTGGGCGATGGCGAGCACCGAGCCGAAAATGATCCCGGCAGCCGAGAACCACCCGATGGTCTGGGCCAGGGGGAGGTTCGCGGTGAAGAATCCCGGTGGGAAGACATCGAGGAAGAGACGGATGATGGCGTACGCCGACACCTTCGTCATGACCGGCGCAATGAGCGCCGACGAAACCGATGGGGCATTGGTGTAGACGTCGGGGAGCCAGAAATGGAAGGGAAAGAGGGCCATCTTGATCCCCAGTCCCACCACCATGAGCACCGCCGCCACGATGACCGCCTGCGACTCCATGAGCTCGGGGAGGCGCATGGAGAGGTCCGCCATGTTCACCGTGCCGGTGGCGTAGTACAGGTACGCGACCCCCAGCAGGTAGAAGCCGCCCCCGATGGCCCCGAAGAGGAGGTAGCGGAGGGTTGCCACCGGAGCGCCGCGATCGCCAATGGCGAGGAGCGCGTAGGCGGCCAGTGCCGCGATCTCCAGAAAGACGTAGAGGTTGAAGACGTCGCCCGTGAGGCACATCCCCACGAGCCCCGCCAGTACCAGGGTCATGGAGGGGTAGACCATCCGTTCCCGCCCCGGGGTCTCCAGCGCGAGGGAGCGGGGGGCGTAGATGAGGACGATCACACCGATGAAGGTGATGATCGCCGTCATGTACGCCGAGAGGGAGTCCAGGACGAACTCGATCCCGATGGGGGGGATCCAGTTCCCGGCGGCGTAGCGGATCGCCTCGCCATCGCCATCGATCATCGCCTTCACCCCCATGAGGGAGAAGGCGAAGGCGGCAATGGCTCCGAGAAGGGCGGTCCAGTGTGCACCTCTCCGGCTCTTGAGCCCGATGAGAAGGCTCAGGAGGGAGGCCAGGAGGAGCGAGGTGGGGATCAGTGCGGGGATCTGGCTCACGCCGATTCCCTCATGCGCCGGAGGAGCTCCACCTCATCCAGCGTGCCGTAGCGCCGGTAGAGGACGAGGATGAGGGAGAGGGCAACCCCCGTGATGGCGACCCCGACCACGATGGCGGTGAGGACGATCACCTGCGGGAGGGGGTTGATGTAGAGTTCGGCCGAGGGGCCGAGCTCGGGGTCGAGCACCGGGATCGTCGCCCCCTGCTTCGTCGCTCCCTGGATGAAGAAGAGGTAGATCGAGGTCTGGAAGATCGTCATCCCGATGATCTTCTTCATCAGATTTCGCTTCACCGTCATCCCGTAGAGCCCGATGGCGAAGAGCACCGCGATGAGGACGTACGGGTAGCGGCTCAGAAGGAAGTCCGCCGTCATTCGACACCTCCCGATTCCAGGGCGTCATAGATGGCCACCAGCGCCCCCCACACGAGGAAGCCGATGAAGACCTCGGCAAAGAAGATCCCCCAGTAGCGGAGTTCCTCGGCCCCCATCCCGGGCACCGCGAGGGCGTACTCGAGGAAATTCCCCCCGAAGGCCATCGAGGCGAAGCCCAGGAGCGCGAAGGCGAGGGCGCCGAAGCCTCCTATGACGATGCCCGCCTCCCTCGGGAAGCGGTCGTACGACTCCTCGCCCAGGGAGATTCGGAGGAGGATGATGGAGGCGGCCAGCATGACCCCTCCCTGGAAGCCTCCCCCGGGGGAGTAGTGCCCGTGGGTGATGACGTAGAAGGCGAAGACCTGGATCAGGGGCACCATGGCCCGTGCCACCACGAAGAGAAAGATCGACTCGAAGCGACTGGTCATGGCGCACCTCCCGACGGGGAGGTCGATGGATCGGGCCCGGCCTTCTGAGCGTCCACCTCACTGAAGAGCCCGCCCTCGCTCCCATCTTCCCGTCGGCGGCGCCGGAGGAGGATGAGGAGAGACGAGAGCGCCGCGGCCACGACCACGACGGCCTCCCCGAAGGTATCGAAGCCACGGTAGTCGGCCAGGACGGCGGTGACCATGTTCGGGGTCTCGGAGTCGATGTAGGCGTTCTCGATGTAGTAGGTCGAGACGCCCAGGTTGGCGGGCGATTGTGGATCTCCCCGCTCCGGCAGGTCGTGGGTGCCCCAGATGACGAAGGAGGCGAGGATCCCGATGAGGATCATGGCGAAGAGCTTCATCAGTCCTCCGACTTCCGGTCTACGAAGACGAGGGCGAGGAGGAGGAAGACTCCCGTGAGCCCGGCCCCGAGGGCGGCCTCGGTCAGGGCCACGTCGGGAGCGCCGAGCTCCGCGAAGAGGAGCGCCATCAGGAAGGAGAAGCCGGTGAGCACGCCCACCGCGGCCAGGAGGTCGCGCACCTCGAGGGCGAGGATGGCGAACATCACCAGGATGAGCATGAGCCAGAAGTCCAGCTGTCCGATCATGCCTCGCCCTCCGCTTCCTTCCGGTCCTCGGGGTGGATCCAGACCCTCACCCCGGCGTTGAGCGCGGCGCGGGTGAGGGTGTGGATCCCGGTGGGGTTGGTCACCGCGATGAGGACGACGATGAGGAAGAGCTTGGCGCTGTCCAGGTCGATCCCGTTGTGGAGGGCGAGTCCCGTCAGGATCAGGAGCGAACCCAGGGTCTCGGCCTTCCCCACCGCATGCGCGCGGGTGAAGAAGTCGGGAAGCCGGAGGAGCCCCGCCACACTCACCAGGAGAAAGAAGCCTCCCAGCACGAAGAGGATCACCGAGATGAGCTCCAGCACGAAGAGTCCGCTCATTCGACCATCCCTCCCTCGGGGACCCCGGGCGTCGGGTCCTCCTTCACCGCCGGCCTCTTCCGGTCGAGGAACTTGGCGATGGCCACCACCCCGATGAAGTTGAGGATGGCGTAGGTGATGGCCAGGTCCAGGAACCCTTCGGGCCGGCCGTAGATGAAGCCGATGACGGCCAGGAGGATCACCGCATTGGTCCCGATCACCCCGACCCCCAGGAGGCGGTCGTAGAGGGAGGGGCCCTGGACGATGCGGACGAAGCTCACCCCGATGAGGATCACCAGGAAGAGCCCAATCCCGAGCAGTGAGGCCTGGATCATCGGGCCTCCCCGTCGGGGCGGCCGGTGCGTCGCGCACGGAGCTCGCGGGCCCTGCCCCGGTACTCCTGTGCCATGGTGCTGTCCCGGAGCTCGCTCAGAGTGTGTCCCCAGAGGATCTCCGGCGGGGGTTCGGGGCCTTCGCCGAAGATGGGACCCACCATGTTCTGGAGGCCTCCACCCTTCACCGCCCCGGTGGTCTCGGGGTGGAGGGCGTGCACCAGGTACTCCCCATCCTTCAGGTCGATGGTCACCGTGCCGGGGGTGAGGGTGATGGAGTTGGCCACGAGCACCTGGGCGACCTCATGCTCCAGTTCGGTCTGGAAGACCAGGAGCTGGGGCCGGATGGGGAGTCTGGGATGGAGGATCCGGTAGGCGACATCAATGTTCGCGGTGACCACATTCCAGAGGAGCCACCCCAGGTAGCGCAGCAGGGCGACCAACGAACCGAAGAGGGAGCTGAGGTTCTCTCCGAAGGAGCCCCCTCGGACCCTGAAGGGGCGCTCCGGATTCATCCAGAGGATCAGCCCCACCGAGCACGCCATGAAGATGAAGTACTGGAGGCCGATCCGGCCCGAGAGGAGGAGCCAGAAGACGGCGAGGAGGATGGCGAGCGCCACCGTCCGGCCGAGCGAACTGCCCCTCTTCTGCATGGCTTCTCCGGGTTCTTTGTTCAGACTTGAACGGGATTTGCAAAGGCCTGAATGTGTAAAGGTCCGGGTCGGGGGGCAAGGCTTTGCGCTCGGATGGTCCGAGAGCCCACGGAGCGGGTGCTCGGCCCCGCCGCCGCCTCTCCCCGTTGCGCGCGATCCGGTCCCCTGAACGGCCGGCTCAGCTCTCCCGCACCAGCTCCCGCGCCCGGTCCACCACCGCCTCGGTGGTGATCCCGAACTTCTCGAAGAGGACTTCGGAGGGCGCCGACGCCCCGAAGTGATCGATCCCCACCGTCGCCCCTTCGCTTCCCACCCACCGCTCCCACCCCAGTGTCGTGCCTGCCTCCACCGAGACCCGGGCCCGGACCGAGGGGGGAAGCACCCGGTCCCGGTACGCCGCGTCCTGGCGTCCGAAGAGGTGCCACGACGGCAGGCTCACCACCCGGGTGGGCGTACCCTCGGCCTCGAGGGTCCGGGCGGCTTCCACCGCCAGATGGAGCTCCGAGCCGGAGGCCAGAAGGATCACCTTCGGACGCCCCCCATCGGCCTCCCGGAAGATGTATCCACCCCGACGCACGGCGGCGGGATCGGGGGTCCGGTCGCGGGAGAGGGGTGGAATGCCCTGCCGGGTGAGGGAGAGGAAGGCGGGGCCGTCGGTCCGCTCCAGGGCGAGACGCCACGCCGCCGCCGTCTCCATGGCATCGCCGGGGCGCAGATCCATGAGGTTCGGGATCGCCCTCAGGGCCAGGAGCTGCTCCACCGGCTGATGGGTCGGGCCGTCCTCGCCGAGCCCGATGGAGTCGTGGGTGAAGACATAGATGGTGGGCTGCTTCATGAGCCCCGCGAGCCGGATGGCCGGGCGCATGTAGTCGGAGAAGATCAGGAAGGTGCCGCCGTACGGACGCACCCCGCCGTGGAGCGCCATCCCGTTCATGATGGAGCCCATGGCGTGCTCCCGCACCCCGAAGTGGAGGTTGCGGCCCCCCGGATTCGAGGGGAAGAGCGAGTCGGCCTCCTTGATCTCGGTCTTGTTGGAGGGACCCAGGTCGGCCGATCCCCCGATGAGGTTCGGGACCTTCGAGGCGATTCCCTGCAGGACGACCCCCGAAGTGGCGCGGGTGGCCGCCGGCTTCGTCGCATCGGAAAGATCGGGGATCCCGGCCTCCCATCCCTCGGGGAGTTCGCCCGCGAGGAAGGCCTCGAATTCGGCGGCCTCGGCGGGGAAGTCGGCGCGGTACGCCTCGAAGCGCTCGGTCCACTCGGCCTCGAGGGCGGCGCCGCGGGGCTTCGAGCGGTCCCACTCCTCGCGGGCGCTTTCGGCGGTCCAGAAGGGCTCCATGGAGGGGTATCCGAGGCGCTCCTTCGTGAGCCGGATCTCGTCGTCGCCCAGGGGGGCGCCGTGGGCGCCGGCGGTACCCGCCTTGTTGGGGCTTCCCCAGGCGATGGTGGTTCGGAGCGAGATCAGGGAGGGGCGGTCGGACTCCGCCTTCGCCCGGCGGATGGCGTCGTCGAGGGTGACCAGGTCATTTCCGCCCTCCACCACCTGGGTGTGCCATCCGTAGCTCTCGAAGCGCTTCACCTGGTCGGTGGAGGAGGCCAGGTCGGTGGAGCCCTCGATGGTGATCTCGTTGTCGTCGAAAATCCAGATCAGCTTGCCCAGCTTCTGGTGTCCGGCGATCTCGGCGGCCTCGTGCGAGACCCCCTCCATGAGGTCGCCGTCGGAGCAGAAGGCCCAGGTGTGGTGATCGACGATCCGGTGCCCGGGGCGGTTGAAGTGCGCCCCCAGCCACCGCTCGGCCAGTGCCATTCCCACACTGTTGGCCACCCCCTGGCCCAGGGGACCGGTGGTGGTCTCGACGCCGGCGGGCTCGCCCACCTCGGGGTGTCCGGCGGTGGGGCTCTCCCACTGGCGGAAGTTCCGGATGTCGTCCAGCGAGAGCTCGTAGCCGCTCAGGTGGAGGAGCGAGTAGATGAGCATCGAGGCGTGGCCCACCGAGAGGACGAAGCGGTCCCGGTCCGCCCAGTGGGGGTTCGACGGGTTGTGCCGGAGGTGGTGCCGCCAGACCAGGTATCCCGCGGGAGCCAGCGCCATGGGGGTGCCGGGGTGGCCGGAGTTCGCCGCCTGCACCGCATCCATCGAGAGGACGCGCACGGCGTCGATGGCGAGCCGGGCGGTCTCGTCGTCCGGCATCTCGGGGTGGTCGGGGAGCCGGAGGGGGTCGGTCTTCATGGCGTCGTCGGACATGGGATCGGTCGCTTCGTCGGGAGGGGTCGGGCGGGCGGGGCTCATCGCACCACCAGGTTCAGGAGTCGGTCGGGTACATGGATGACACGCCGGATCTCGACGTCGGCCAGGTGCCGGGCCACATTGGGCTCGGCGCGGGCGGCGGCAAGGGCGGCGTCTTCGGTGGCCCCGGCCGGGAGCTCGATGGTGCCCCGGACCTTGCCATTCACCTGCACCGCCACCGTCTTCGTCTCTTCCACCATCTTCGCCGGGTCGGCCTCGGGCCAGGGGGCCGCGTCGAAGAGCCCCCCGGTGTGGCCGAGCCGCTCCCAGAGCTCTTCGGCAATGTGGGGTGCGAAGGGGGCCACCAGGACCACCAGGGGCTCCACCTCGGCACGTGCCGGGGTCCGGCCTCCGGCGCGCACGACGTTCAGGTACTCCATCATGGCCGCGATGGCGGTGTTGTACTGGAGCTCCGGAAGCTGGCGGGTGACCTGGTCGATGGTCTGGTGGAGCTTCCGCTCGACCTCGGGGTCGGCGGGGGCGTCGGGATCCAGGTCGTTGACCACGCTGTCCCAGAGCCGCTTCAGGAAGCCGTAGGGCCCCTGGATGCCCGAGTCCCGGTAGTCGCCTCCCTCTTCGAAGGGTCCCAGGAACATCAGGTAGAGGCGGAAGGTGTCGGCCCCGTACGCTTCGATGATGGGGTCGGGCACCACCACATTCCCCTTCGACTTCGACATCTTGGCCCCCTCGCGGATGATGAGGCCATGGGCGCGGAAGCGGGTGAAGGGCTCCTCGAAGTCCAGGTGCCCCAGGTCGTGGAGCGCCATGGTGACGAAGCGGGCGTAGAGCAGGTGGAGCACCGCATGCTCATTGCCCCCGATGTAGGTGTCCACCGGGAGCCACCGCCGGGTGATCTCGGGGTCGAAGGGGGCGTCCTCGATCTCGGTGGAGGGGTAGCGGAGGAAGTACCACGCCGAGTCCAGGAAGGTGTCCGAGACATCGGTCTCGCGCCGGGCCGGTTCGCCGCACTCGGGGCAGGGGGTCCGGTACCACTCCTCGACCCGCGCCAGGGGGCTGATGCCGCTGTCGTCGGGCTTGAAGTCCTCGACCCTGGGGAGGAGCACCGGGAGGTCCTCTTCGGGCAC
>SLSF01000057.1 GCA_007130605.1 Gemmatimonadota bacterium
ATCTCGAAAAGCTCGACAAAGGAGCGCTTCTGTCCCTCGGTCACCGGACGCCGACGGGTGTCGCGGCGCACGATGGTCCGTTCGCCATTCTCCCCCCGGATTTCGAGTGAATACTCCGAAGAGAGCCCCGTCACCAGCCGCCCGTCCCCAACCACGGCCCAGATGGGCTCCGGCGCGAAAATCCTGATCTCGGGCATCCCCCCCGAACCCATGCTGAAGGTCTCGCCCGCCGGCAGCGTCACCATCGGCTCGCCCGTGGAGGTACCCGGCTCCAGCCGCACGATCTCGTCGGTCATGTCGCCCATGGGCATCCCACCCGTCATGTCCATCCGTCGAAACTGCTTGTAGACCCCTCGGTCCGCCGACCGCATCCAGAGCATGGGCACCCCGGAATCGAGTGAAAGGGAGGGCGATTCGAGGGCCTCTCCCTGGAAGTCGAAGCGGGCCAGCCGCTGGTTTCCAAGGTCGGGCACGACGATGGCCCCCTCGGCATCGACAAAGAGCCCCCCGGGCGGCTGCGAGAGCGCCTGCGAGAACTCGCCCGGGCCTCCCCCGCTCCGTCCGAAGGCCGAGACCAGCTCGCCCTCCGGGTCGAAGATCCGGACCCTCCGCGCCTGGCCATCCATGACGACGATCCGCCCCTCCGAATCCACGTCGACGCCGATGATGTTACCGAACTGGAACTCGGGGTCGCCGGAGCTCACCCCGATGCGAAGCTCCTCCTGGAGGGCCCATCCGTCGTCGGCCCATTCTCCGGTGGCGGGGTTTTCGATGATGCGGATGCCGGCGGAATCCCGGACCACGGGCTCACCCGCTGTGGCGGGGGCGTCTCCACACGCCGCGAGAAGAAAGACGAGGGCGGGAAGCGCGAGGATCGGTCGAATCGTTCTTTGGTGCATCGGGGTCTGGCTCCAGGGAGGATCGTGAGAGTCTCCCCTTCTACGCACCAAGCCCCCGGACTTCTTCACGGTGCCGAACGCGCTGGAGCTTTCGTTCGGCATCGTCGGAGGCCGGATGTCCGAGGCCGGCCCCTGCCGGTCCACCGGTCTCGAGGTTCAACTCCGGCACCCCGACGAGACCTCCGTCGACCCAGCGCTGGAACTGGTCGGGGAACGCCGCTGACCGCTCCAGGAGTTCGGACATGACCCATCCCTGGGGTCGAGTCGGTGCAAGGAATCCCCGGGCGGGCGTCCCTTCCCCGGGGATCCTTCGGAGTGCACCGAAGAGGGGGCCCATCAACCGACCCCGTCGGGAGAGCACCTTCAGGGTGCGGGGCCACCATCGGGTGAGGGTGACCGCCCGCTGATGGGTCCGAAGGAGGAGGGGCCGATCCCACCCGACCCGGTACGCGCGCTCGAGTGACCTTCCCAGGAGCCCCACCGATCCCGACCCGAAGAAGGCCTCGGGAGGGGGCGGGGAGACACGGACCTCCTCGAGAAGAACGATATCCATTCCCACCTCGAGGCTCACATGGGTCTGCACATCTTCCGCCGCATCCATCCGGAGGGTGCGATCGCCATGGATCCGCTCGCCCACCGCTCGTCCCACCAGGGGGTGGAGCTCCACATCGCCCAGTACATGCGAGGCCCACCCCCAGCCGAAGGCCACCTCCTCGGCGGTGCGGGCCTCGGCGAGGACGGCGCGGGCGAACGTGACCGGGGTCACATAGTGGGCCAGCTCCGAGACCAGGCGCGGTGTACCGGGAACGAATCCCATGTCCGGCGCCAGGGAGCCATGAAGAAACGCCCGTTCGGCGCGCGCACGATCCCCCACGAGAGGCGACCGGTCCGGGTGGCGTCGCCACTCGGAAAGGATCCGGTCGGAAAGATGGAGGTGGGTCGAAGCACAGGGCATGGGACCATTCCAAACCCCGGAGAGGCCCTCCGGGATCCATCGCCCCTCGGAGAGGGAAGTCGGTGCGGCGGACCGGGATCCGGCCTGTTCCCCACGTGCGGAAGGCTATAAGTTAAGGGGCTGTATCCGCACATCGACCGACATCAAGAAAACCAAGGCTGAGGAGTGCCCGTGGCCGACCACCGCACCGACCCCTTCGGGGCCCTGACCGAGATCGATCTTCCCGAGGGGAAGACCTCCTTCTACCGGATCGCGAAGCTCGAGGAGGACGGTATCGTCTCCTCTCTGGACCGGCTTCCCTTCTCCATCCGGATCCTCCTCGAGAATGCCCTCCGCAAGGCCGGTGAGGGCTATGTCACCGAAGAGGATGTGAAGGCGGTGGCCGCGTGGAGTCCCACCAATGCAGGGGCGAGTTTCCCCTTCATGCCGTCTCGGGTGGTGCTGCAGGACTTCACCGGGGTTCCCGCGGTCGTCGACCTCGCCTCCATGCGCGAGAGCCTCTCCTCTCTCGACGGCGATCCCCGGCGGATCAATCCGGTGGTCCCGGCCGACCTGGTCATCGACCACTCGGTACAGGTGGACTTTTTCGGAACGCAGGACGCCTACCGACAGAATGTCGAGAAGGAGATGGAACGGAACGAGGAGCGGTACGCCCTCCTCCGGTGGGGTCAGCACGCCTTCGAGAACTTCCGGGTCGTCCCTCCGG
>SLSF01000334.1 GCA_007130605.1 Gemmatimonadota bacterium
ACCCCGAGCTCCCGGAGTTCATCGAGGATGTAGCTCATGACCGGGCGCCCCGCCACATGGACGAGGGGCTTCGGGGTCGTCATGGTGTGGGGACGGAGGCGGGTGCCTTTTCCGGCGAGGGGGATGACGGCTTTCATGGCGTCTCGGAGGAATCGGGCGAGGAAGGATCGTCGGCGGGGGAGACCTGAGCGTGAAGGCGTCTGGGGTCCGAGGGCCCCGCCGGCAGGACGGATGTGGAAGAAAAGATAGCACCTCTGCGGGTGAAAGGGGGCCCGGGGGTGACCGGCGCCCGCTACCGGGCGTGCTCGCCCGAATCGGTCTCCTCCGGACGTTCCCGGTTCACACGCCGGGGGTCCCTGCGGCCGCGCCCCGGCCTTCCTCGACATCCTTCCGGACGGAACCCGGGGAACTCCCCGCTTCACCCCCTGCTACAACGTTATCAGGAGCGGTACCGCTCCCTCCCCTTTTTCAAAGGAGTCGATCCCATGACCCCGTCCACACCGAAACCGGAAGGTCCGGCGCGCAGGATGGCGCGGCCGGTCGTCCTCGCCTTCTCCGCAATCCTCCTCACTGCCTCCATACTCCTGCCCCTGGAGGCCGCCGCAGTGGAGTTTCCCGCAACGATCAGAGGGGCGACCGTGGGGACCACCGAAGCCGAGTCCCCCGCAACGATCAAAGAGGTGACCGACGAAACCGCCATCGTCGCGAGCTTCGGGAAGGTCGGAGGCACGACCGCCGACACCACCACTGTGGAACCCGACCGCTCCATCCTCAGGGTCAGTGCCGAGGCGCGGGTGGAGGTGACCCCGGACCGGGCCCGCATCTCCTTCGCTGTGGAGACCGAGGGGGAGACGGCACGGGAGGCGGGCGAGGCCAATGCCCGACTCATGGACCAGGTGGTGCAGGCAGTGCAGGCCACCGACCTCCCGGGCCTCCGGACCGAGACCACCGGGTACGCCCTCACCCCCCGATACCAGCCCTCCCGCGCCGATCAGCCGCGGGTGATCATCGGGTACACGGCACGCAACACCCTGCAGGTGGTGGTGGACGACGTGGAAGAGGTGGGCCGACTCCTCGACGTGGCCCTCGATGCCGGAGCCAACCGGGTGCAGGGCCTCCACTTCGAGGTCCGCGACCCCGATCCCCATCGCCAGGAGGCCCTCCGTGAGGCGGTGCGGCGGGCCCGGGCCGAGGCGGAGACCATTGCCGACGCCCTGGGCGTCCGCCTCGGGGACCCCCTCGAGGTGCAGGTGGGCGGCGCGCAGCCGGTCTTCCGCACCGACATGCAGTTCGCTCGCGCCGAGATGATGGCAATGGATGCACCGACGACCCCCGTGGAGGCCGGGCTCCAGACCATTTCCGCCTCGGTGAATCTCCACTACCGCATCCATCCTTGAACCGACTCCTTCGCGCCCTCACCGAGAACCGGGCCGAGACCGCCCCGGGGCACCGCGATCCGAGACTCCGCGGGCGATCGTACATGGTCCCCTTCCGCGACGTCTGGAGCGCGGTGCTCCGGCTCGTGGAGGGGGAGTTCGGCCGCTGGACCCTCGTGGACGCCGACGAGGAGGAGGGGCGGATCCGGGCAGAGGCACACACCCGACTCTTCCGCTTCACCGACGATGTGGAGATCCGGATGGGGCTCGACGAGGAGGGCGGGACCCGGGTCGACCTGGTCTCGGAGTCCCGGATCGGCAAGGCCGACCTGGGGACGAACGCCCGACGCATCGCCCACTTCCTCCGCACCCTCGATCGCACACTCGAGGTCCGGTGAGGACCCTGGTGGTCCAGTGAAGCAGGCGGTTGGAGCGCTCCACTCCCCGGGGACGGGTTCCCCCAACCGAGTCGGGGGCGTTCAGGCCGCCGGGGTCGGGGCCTCTCGACCGAAGGCGCGTCCAGTCCCCCGGGATCAGGCCACCGGGGTCGGGGCCTCCGCCTCGGTCCGGCGCGGCCGGAAGGAGAGCTCCTCGCCCTCGCTCCGGGCGATCACCGCCGAGGCGGTCAGGTCACCCGTCACATTCACCGAGGTCCGGATCATGTCGAGGATCCGGTCCACGCCCAGGATGAGGGCGATCCCCGCCTGCACATGCTGACCCAGCCCCACCGCGTTCAGGACGATGATGAGGGTGATGATCCCGGCACTCGGCACTCCGGCCGCCCCGATCGACGCCAGCGTCGCGGTGAGCACCACCACGAGCTGTTCGGTGATCCCGATGTCGATGCCGTAGATCTGGGCGATGAACATGACCGCCACCGCCTGGTAGAGGGCGGTGCCATCCATATTGATGGTGGCCCCCAGCGGCAGGACGAAGGAGGAGACCGGCTTCGAGACGCCGAGCTCCTCTTCCGCCGTCTCCATGGTCACCGGGAGGGTGGCGTTGGAGGACGAGGTGGAGAAGGCCACAAGGGGTGCCTTGGCGATCCTCACCAGGAATTGCCAGAAGTTCAGCTTGGCCAGGAAACGGACGGCGAGCCCGTAGGTGATCATCAGGTGGAGCGCCAGGCCGAGTACCACGGTGAGCGAGTAGACCAGCAGGCTCTGGAGGAGATCCATTCCGAAGCGCGACACCACTGCCGCGATGAGGGCGAAGACGGCGTAGGGCGCCAGCTTCATCACCCAGTCGATAATCACCATGCTGGCGTCGTTCACCCCCTCGAAGAAGGTGATGACCGCGTCCCGTCGCTTCGGGGCGATCACGCTCACCGCCGCGCCGAAGATGATGGTGAAGAAGATCAGGGGAAGGAGGTCCAGATTCGCCGCCGCCTCCACCGGGTTCCTCGGGATGAGCGAGAGCAGGGTCTCGACGACGGTGGGTGCTTCCTCGGCGAGGGTCATGGCCCCGGCCGCCTCGTCCATGGCGTCACCCGCAAGCTGGTCCCGGGTCGCTTCGTCGATCCCGGAGCCCGGCTTGATCACATTGGACACCATGAGACCGATGGTCACCGCCACCGCCGTGGTGCACATGTAGAAGCCGACGGTCTTTCCCCCGATCCGCCCCAGCTTGGCCAGGTCCCCCAGCGAGGCGGTCCCCACCATGAGGCTCGCCACCACCAGGGGGATCACGATCATGGTGATCAGCCGGATGAAGGCGGTCCCGATGGGTTCGAGCGCGATGAAGAGGTTCTGGAGCCACTCGATCCCGAGCAGGTTGGCGACCATCCCGAAGAGGGCGCCCAGGATGAGTCCGAGAAGGATCTTCGTGTAAAGCTGCATATGGTAGGGAGACCCGCGCGTGAGATTCTGGGAAAAGGCGTGCCGAAGATAGGCCCGGCCTCCCCCCTCGGCAAGTCGATCGCTACCTTCCCTCGCGGACCGTCCCCCCTCGCCCGTACCCATCCTCCGACCCACACCCCGACCTCCATGCGGCGCTTCCGCACCCTCCTGGCCCTCCTCGTCCTCGTCATCGTCGTCGGATGTGCCCCCGACGAGGAGCGACCGGCGGAGGCCACGCCGGGAGACACGGTACCGGAAGCGGTGGCCCCGGAGGGAGAGCCCGGGGATCCGGAAGGAGGCTGGGACCGGGACATTGTCTTCCTCCACAGCGACGCCGACGAGCCACTCCTCCTCGCCTGGCACTTCCGACAGACCCTCGAAGGGGAGGGCGCCCGCTGGCTCCGCTCCCTCCGGGTCCGCTCCGTCACCGGATGGGAGTCGGTCCTCGACGACACCCTCCGGGTGCCCCGCTCCCGGGCTCCCTGGCGCATCGTTCCCGGAGGCGGGGTCGCCATCGTGGTGGAGACCGACGACGCGCTCTCCTCCCTCCTCTACGCCGACGGGCCCCGATCGGCAGAGGTGAGCTTCGACGAGTTCCTGGCCGAGTGGAGCCGGCCCGAGGGCGGCGCGTTCCGGATCTTCCGGGCCACGGGCATCGTGCCCGAACCCTCCGGCGTCGAGGGAACCGGAACCGGACCGGAGCTCCGGGAGCGGGAGGGGCTCGTCCTCGACCTCACCCGCGCCTGGATCGCCGGGGAACCTCCACCCGGGGACTGGATCTTCCTGGAGGCCGGAGCCGGCACCCACCTCATCATGGAGGAGCGGTCCGGAACACCTCCCCCCGCCTCCCCGGCCCTCGAGCCCGAGGACGACACCGAAGCACCGCTCCACGCCATCCGCTTCCGGGGCTGGAGCCGGGTCGCCTTCCAGGCGCAGCCCTGGCCCGAGCTCAGGGTGGAGTGGATCGAGACCCGCGCTTTCGAACGTGCCCGCCGCGACATTCCGCAGCGGTGGCGCATCTCCTCGGCCGGAGGCGAAGTGGAGGGCGAGGTCGAAGCCACCAGCTCCCACCTCCACGCCGGCGAGGGTGAGGGACCCCTCCTTCCGGTCCGCGCCTACTTCGAGGTGGAAGGCGAGATGCGAATCGATGGGGAGTCCATCCCCGTACGGGGGGTCATACGCCATGTCCAGCGATGACGCTCCGCCTCTCCTCTCCGACGCGCCACCCCTGATGCGACCGTGACTCCGGAACTCTCCCGCGCGCTTCTCACGATCCTCTTCGGCTCCCTGGCCGGGGGGCTCACCAATACCCTCGCGGTCTGGATGCTCTTCCATCCGTACACCCCGCCCCGACTCTTCGGCTGGCGGCTGACCTTCCTGCACGGGGCGATTCCCAAGAACCAGGCCCGCCTCGCCACCACGGTGGGACGGGCGGTGGGCGATCGCCTCCTCACTCCCTATGACCTCCAGCGGATCCTCTCCAACCACGAGTTCAGGGAGGCCTTCGATCGGCGCCTCACCGCCTTCCTCTCGGATCTCCTGGATCGGGAGCGGGGGTCCCTGCGCGAGATCCTCCCGGAGGAGGTGCTCGGGGAGCTGGAGTCCCTGGCCGAGGCCACTGCGAGCCACCTGGTGGCGCGGGCCGGGGAGTGGGTGGAGAGCCCCGACTTCGAGGCGCAGGTGGGGCAGCGGGTGGAGCGGCTCCTGGATCGGCTCTCCGAGGAGCCGGTGAGCGCGCTCCTGACCCCGGAGCGGGAAGCCTCGCTCACCCGGGCCGCCGATGACTGGCTCGCCGACGTGGTGGAGGAGGAGGGCTTCGAAGCCGCCGTGAGCGATTACCTGGAGCGGGGCACCCGGGCCCTGCTAAGGGACGATCGGACCTTCGAGGAGATCCTCCCCCTGGGGCTCTCGGCGTCGCTGGAGCGGGCGCTCTCGGGCTACCTCCCGGTGGCGGCGCAGCGGCTGGGACGGCTCCTCGACGATCCGGCGGCCCGGGAGCGGGTGGAGGCCGCACTCGACGACCTCTTCAAGCGCTTCATCCGCGACCTGCGCTTCCACCAGCGGGTGGTGGCCCGCCTGGTGGTGAACGAAGAGACCCTCGACCGCATCCTCGACACCCTCCAGGAGGAGGGGGCGGAACGCCTCTCCGAAATGCTCCGGGACCCCGAGGTCCAGGACGCCCTGGCCCGGGGAGTCAACGATGCCGTGGTGGACCTCCTCCGGCGCCCGGTGGCCTCGGTGCTGGGCGACGCTGAAGACCCGACAGTGCTGGAGGCGCGGCAGGCCCTCTCCGACTGGGTCATGGGGATCGCCCGCGACCCCGAGACCCGGGCCTTCCTGGTGGAGAAGCTGAAGGGGGGGATGGGGCGGGCTTCGGCAGGAAGCTGGGGCGACCTCCTTCGCCGGATCCCACCGGACCGACTCACGGGAGCCATTGTCTCGGTGGCCCGGAGCGACGCGGCGGCCCGAGCCTATCGGGAGAGCACCGGACGGGTCCTCACCGGACTCCTGGATCGCCCGGTGGGTCGCCCCGCCGACTGGCTGCCGGAGGGGGCGCCCGAGTCCATCGAACGGGCCCTCTCCGATCCGCTCTGGGAGTGGCTGCAGGGGCAGGTGCCCCACGTGGTGACGACCCTCGACGTGGCCCGCAGGGTCGAGGAGAAGGTTCTCGACTACCCGGTGGCCCGGATGGAGTCGCTGGTGCGGAAGGTCACGGAGCGGGAACTCCGCCTGATCGTACGCCTGGGGTACGTGCTCGGCGCCATGATCGGATCGATCCTGGTGGGCCTGAACGCCCTGATCTGAACGGAAGGGTGTTCAAGAACGGGAGCCGGGGACCGGGACGGGATCTTGCGCGACCCACACACGTTGCGTGCGGTCGCCCCGGGTACAGGCGAGGTCAGAGCTGAAAGGGCCTGCGTTTGCGGGTGCGCCGCCGGTCGGATCCCTTCTGGGCACGCTTCTGGATGATGGAGATGACGGTCTCCTTCCGCTCGACGGTGGCGTGCTCCCCATCCTTGGAGAGCCGTTCCTCGATCTCGTCGGGGCTCTGGTCGAAACGCCGGGGCATGCCGAGCCAGATCCCGAGTAGGAAGGCCGCCAGGGCGCCGAGGATCAGAAGAAGTGTCATCATGGGTCTTTCTACCGATCCGGCCCCCGGAGGGTCCGGGACCCGTCACTCCCCCTGGACCGACTCCTTCAGGAGGATTCCCATCCCCATGGTGAGCGCGATGGGGATCAGATTGGTCCCCGCCGCCACGCAGGCGACAACGATCCAGAAGATGAGGTGGATGAAGTCGTATCCGCCGGGTAGCATGCGATCGCTCCGCATCAATTCGGGTTCTGAGGCTCCGCAGGTCGGGGCCTGCCAGGGTTGGAATATGGTGCGGTCGCCGATCCCTGTCCACGCCTTTCGCCGGAGACCCCTCCACCTGCCATGGCGACGGGGGATGACGGGTGGAGGCGATGGATCATGGGGAAGGTGGGAACCGTGCGCGGAAGGGATGAGGCCCTCTGAAGGGGGCGGCCCTGCGCGAAAGTGGCATGGTCCTGCGGTGGGGGCGGCCGCGTGCGGAAGTGACGAGGTCATGGGGAGGGGGCGAGCTCGTCCGGGTCCAGGAGGAGGAAGCGGTGTCCCTCGCGTTCGGCGTGCCCGCTCACCCGGAAGGGCACGGGACTGTGGAAGCCCGGGCCGTCGTGGACGAAGGTGTGGTACTCCCCGTGCTCCCCCGCCGGATCGATGCCCGCCGCCTCGAAGGCCGAGACCAGCTCCGGGTCCAGGTGGCGGCCGAGCCACGACGGGTCCCCGAGCTCCAGGTTCACCGAGATCACCAGGGCGCGGAAGCCGGCCTCCCCCACCCCCCGGGCGATCTCCGCCGGCGGGATCCCCCAGAGGGGTTCGTGGGCCACGAGCCCGGCGCCATGGACCCGCGACGCGTACCAGTCCCGGATCTCCTCCAGGTGCAGATTTCCGAAGAGGACGCCGCAGGCGCCGGCCTCCCGGAGCCGGTAGAGGCATTCCCGGAGGGCCTCTTCGAAGTCCACCCGGTCCGGGTCGTCGGGGCCCCTGCCGGGATCGGTCTCGCCGAAGACGGGCTCCAGCCCGAGGGCCCGGGCATGGGCGTGGACCAGGGAGCGGGGGGTGCCATGGAAACGCACGAGCCCACTTTCGCCCTCGAAGACATTCAGGGCCCAGCGAATGTCGAGACCCTCCTCCCGGGCCCGATGGAGCGCGAAGGTGGCATCCTTTCCCGCTGCGGTGGCCATGGCCCACGGCCCGCGAGGGAGCGCCGGGGACCCCGTCATTCGGCCCTCAACTGTTCGTTCCGCTCGAAGCGCTGGACCCCCACGCCGAGAGAGAGCCAGATCACCAGCACCGTGAGGAGGAAGGCGCCTCCCAGCCCTCCCACCATGGGGGGCACCGCGCCCCCACCCAGCTCCGCCCCCTGGAGTCGGGCGCGGAGGAAGGTGTAGACCGGCCAGCCGCAGAGGACGATGACGATGGCCAGGTAGGCCACCGACGCCATCATGTAGAGGAGTCCCCCGAAGGAGGTGGGGATCTCGGCGGGATTCTCCGTTTCGAAGTTGGGGAAGACCGCGCCGAAGCCCAGCGCCATCGCC
Organism: Gemmatimonadota bacterium; assembly: GCA_007130605.1. GTDB lineage: Bacteria > Gemmatimonadota > Gemmatimonadetes > Longimicrobiales > Gaopeijiaceae > SLBA01. The sequence goes on from SLSF01000334.1 coordinate 7,835, forward strand.
GTCATGGCCAGGGTCGCCCCCAGCATGGCCAGGGTCGAGACGACGAAGAGGAAGGGCGCCACCTGCAGGATCGAATTGGTGAGGATGATGAGGGGGAGCGCGATGCAGAGGAGGGGAACGGTGCCCACCACGTACTTGGTCCAGAAGAGGGTGCGGGGATCCAGGGGAGAGGAGCGGAGGAGCCAGGTCATCCGACCCTCCAGCGACATGGCCGGGAAGACGAAGCGGGCCGCGATGGCCGCCACCACGAAGCCGGCCAGACCCAGGTTCAGGAAGGCCACCAGGTTCACCAGTGCAAAGGAGAGGTCGGAGTCGGGGCCCACGGGAAGGACCCGGATGTTGTAGACATAGACGACGATGAGCACCGCGAGAAGGATGAGCTGCGACCACTGGGTCGTGTCGCGGAAGAAGACCCGGACCTCCTTGGTGACCAGGGCCCGCACCGTCGGGGAGGCGGGCGCCAGAACCCTTTCCCATCCGCGCCCCCGCTGCCGTCCCTCGCGACGCTCGGCGCCCTCCTGCGCACGGGAGTACCCCTGGGGATGGAAGCGGAGGTGAAGCCAACCACCCACCACCACGAAGGCCGCCGCGGTGCTCCCCAGGAGGACGAGGGGAAAGGGATCCCAGCTCCCGGTGAGCCATCCCAGGAGGATGTCGGCCGCCCACTCGCTGGGGAACCAGGGGGAGGAGGGAGTCCGGAGCTCGGCCATGAAGCCCACCACCGAACTGAACTCGTCGGGGCGGACGAGGCGCTCGGGCTGGAGGATCCGGATGAAGACCACCACTCCGGCCGCCGCCAGGAGCCCCACGAAGGCGAGGAGGTCCCGGGTGCGGCGGGCGGGAAAGATGTTGACCAGGAGGAGGGTCGACGCCGCGCCCACCACGGCCGGGAGGACCAGGAGGAGCGCGACGGCGGTTCCGGCCAGGAGATAGAAGCCCGGCCCGGCCTCGTAGACCACCCCGTACGCCGCCACCAGGGGGATCAGGAGGAGGACGACCATCCACGACGAATTGATCCCGCTCTCGGTGAGTCGCGCCCAGTAGATGTGGAGGGGATCCGCCGGCGAGGCCACCAGGAGCTCCAGGTCCTTCGAGAGGAAGAAGGTGGAGAGCGCGGTGATCACATTGGAAAGCAGCAGGATCATCAGGAAGGTGAGAAAGGCGATGGCGAGCATCTTCGCCGCCAGAAGGTCGCCGATCCCCTCGGCTCCCTGGAAGTAGACGAGGAGCCGGTGGAAGAGACCGAAGAGGAGTCCCCAGAACCCCACGGCGAGGACCCCGAGCACGACGAGCCGCAGGAGCCCCCCCTCCCTGCGGACACTTCGATTCCACTTCCCCCTCAGCTTCGGGCGAAGGAGGGTACGGGAACCGGTCCGGACCCACTCCCCCCCGCTCACTCCGCCTCCGCTCGCCGCTCGCTTCCGCGTCGCTCGGCAGAAGTCCTCCGCTCGAGCGCCCCCTCCAGGGCATCCATCAGGTCGGCGACCTCGCTTCCCCCGGTGACCTTGAGGAAGATTTCCTCCAGGTGTGCCTCACCGGCGTCGGCCTGGGTGCGCAGTTCGGCCATGGTGCCCTGCGCGATGATCTGTCCCTCGGAAATGATGGCGATCCGGTCACAGAGGGCCTCGGCCACCTCGAGGGTATGGGTCGAGAGGAAGACGGTGCCCCCCCGCTCGACGAAGGAGCGAAGGAGGTCCTTCAGGATCCGGGCGGAGCGCGGGTCGAGTCCCACCATGGGCTCGTCCACCACGATGAGTTCCGGGTCGTGGAGGAGCGCCGACGAGATCAGGAGCTTCTGGCGCATCCCGTGGGAGTAGCTCTCGATGAGCTCGTGCTCCCACTCGGTGAGGGAGAAGAGGGAGAGGAAATTCCGGATCCGCTCCTCCACCTCGGGCCCCTCCCGCCCCCAGAGCGCCGCGACGAAGCGGAGGAACTCGCCCCCCGACAGCTTCTCGTAGAGAAAGGGGCGGTCGGGAATGTACCCGATCCGGCGCTTGGCCCGCGCCGGTGCCCGCACCACGTCGTCTCCTCCCACCAGGAGGCGGCCGCCACTGGGCCGGAGGATGCCGGCGATCATCCGGATGGTCGTGGTCTTGCCCGCGCCATTGGGTCCGAGGAAGCCGAAGATCTCGCCCCGCCCCACTTCCAGGTCGACCCCCTTCACGGCGGCGAATTCTCCGTACCGCTTCACCACGCCGTCCAGGTGGAGGATCGGCTGCGTGTCCCGGATTCCTTCCATCATCTCTCCTCCTCCAGTACCTCGATTCCGAGGGTCCCGATGAGCGCGGCGATCTCGATCTGGCGCGCGAGGGAGCCGGTGACGAAGCGAAGGTGGGCCGCGTCGGCCGGCGCCTGGCCAAAGGTGGGTTCCATGGCGACCCACTCCCCGAGCCAGACCTCGGGCCAGGCGTGGTAGA
>SLSF01000195.1 GCA_007130605.1 Gemmatimonadota bacterium
CGGAGTGTTACTTCATTGCCGTCGATCACGGCAGCGAGCCCGCGTCCGCCATGAGGACGCGCAGAACGGACCCTTCATTCGGGAGGCAGGGTGACGGACGATCGGGGAAGTGGAATGGGTGGCGGTACAGGGGGCGGTGCGGTGCGGACGACGGGTCCGATCCGGCACTACCTGGGGCGCTTCGGCAACTGGTCCCTCAATGTGGTGGAACGGACCGGGAACCGACTCCCCGACCCCATCACCCTCTTCGTCATCTTCTCGGGGATGGTCCTCCTGGCCTCGTGGCTCGCCCACCGGATCGGGATCAGCGCAGTCCATCCCGGGCGGGAGGCCCCCGACAATGTGATCGAGCCGGTGAACCTCCTCACCGGCGACGCCATCCAGCGGATCCTGGTGGAGATGCCGCGGACCTTCACCGACTTCCCGCCCCTGGGGCTCGTTCTGGTGGTGATGATCGGGATCGGGGTCGCCGAGCGGACCGGGCTCATCGAGACGGCACTGAAAGGCTTCGTGAGCTGGGTGCCGGGGTGGCTCGTCACCGCCGCCCTCGTCTTCGGTGGGCTCATGTCGTCGCTGGCCGTGGACGCCGGTTACGTCGTCCTGATCCCTCTGGGCGCCGTGATCTTCCATGGCATGGGGCGGCATCCCATCGCCGGACTCGCCGCCGCCTTCGCCGGGGTCTCCGGGGGGTTCAGCTCGAATCTGATCCTCACCGCCCTCGATCCCCTCCTGGCCGGCTTCACCGAACCGGCGGCGCAGCTGGTCGACCCCACCTATACGGTGGCGGCCACGGCGAACTGGTACATCATGGCCGCCCTGGTGCCGGTCTTCACCATCGGCGGCACCGTGGTCACCGAGCGGATCCTGGAGCCCCGGCTGGGCGAGTACACCGGGGGCCTCGAGGTGGAGGAGCAGGAGGGGCTCACCCGGGACGAGAAGCGGGGGCTCCTGGCCGCCGCCGGCACGGTCTTCCTGGTCCTGGTGATCATCGGGTGGATGGCGATTCCCGCAGACGGGGCCCTCCGCGGACCCGACGGGGAGACCGCCCCCCTCCTCTCCTCCATCGTTGCCCTCATGCTCTTCGTCTTCTTCCTCCCGGGCCTGGTCTACGGCCTGGTGACGAAGCAGATCACCTCCGACAAGGAGGTGGCGTCGATGACGTCGGAGACGATGGCGTCCATGGGGGCGTACATCGTCCTCGCCTTCGTCGCCGCCCACTTCATCGCCTTCTTCGACTGGTCGAACCTGGGGCTGATCCTGGCGATCTCGGGAGCCGACACCCTGCGGGCCCTCGACTTCACCGGGCCGATGCTCATCGTCGCCTTCATCATCGTGTCGGGCTTCATCAACCTCTTCATCGGGAGTGCGTCGGCGAAGTGGGCCATCATGGCCCCGGTCTTCGTGCCCATGCTCATGTTCCTGGGGTACTCCCCCGAGCTCACCCAGGCGGCGTACCGGGTCGGGGACTCCTTCACCAACATCCTGACCCCCCTCCTCCCCTACTATCCGCTGGTGATCATCTTCGCACAGAAGTACGAGAAGGACATCGGGCTCGGCACTCTCATCGCTTCGATGCTCCCCTACTCCGTTGTCTACGCCCTCACCGCCGTCCCGCTCCTCCTGATCTGGGTCGCCTTCGGCCTCCCACTCGGACCGGGCGCCCCACTGGAATTCGTGCCCTGACCATGCTTCGGCCCTCTTCGCTCCCCCCGGCCTTCACATTCCTCGCCATCCTCACCCTCGGACTCGGGACGCCCACGCCTGAGCCCCTGGCCGCCCAGGACGCCGCTGCCCAGCGGGCCGCCGCCGAGGCCACTCTCCCCGAGGGAGAGGCCGCCTGGCTCCGCTACCCGGCCATCTCGCCCGACGGCACCTCCATCGCCTTCACCTGGCACGGCGACCTGTGGCGCGTGTCGGTGGGGGGAGGCGAGGCACGGCGACTCACCGCCCACCCGGCCCACGACTACCGTCCGGTGTGGAGCCCCGACGGGGAGTCCATCGCCTTCGCCAGCGACCGGTATGGGAGCTTCCAGCTCTACGTCATGCCGGCCATGGGGGGGGAGCCGCGCCGGCTCACCTTCCACTCGGCCGACGAGACGCCGTACACCTTCAGCCCCGATGGACGCCACCTGATCTTCGGTGCGTCACGGCTCGACGACGCCCGGAACCGGCAATTCCCCTCGGGTGCCCTCTCCGAACTCTACCAGGTCCCCATCGAGGGAGGACGGGTCACCCAGCTCACCACCCTTCCCGCCGAGGACGCCTCCGTGAGCGGTGATGGACGCTACATCGCCTACCATGACCGGAAGGGGGGCGAGAACGAGTGGCGGAAGTACCAGACCTCCTCCATCGCGCGGGACCTCTGGCTCTGGGACCGGGAGACCGACACCCACACCATGCTCACCTCGGCCGGAGCGGAGGACCGGAACCCGGTTCTCATCGCCGGAAGGGACGAACTCCACTACCTGAGCGAGTCCAGCGGCACCTTCAATGTCCACCGGATGCCCCTGGGGGGCGGCGCCTCGACCCAGGTGACCCACTTCGAGGGACAGCCGGTCCGCTTTCTCAGCGCGGCCGACGACGGCACCCTGGCCTTCGGCCACCATGGACTCCTCTACACCCTGGCCCCGGGCGCCACCGAGCCCACCCGGGTCCCGGTCCGGATCGCCTCGGACTGGAAGGCCAACGACGAACGGGTGATTCCGGTCTCGGGCGGGGTGGGACAGTTCTCGGTCTCGCCCACCGGCCGCGAGATCGCCTTCGTCTCCCGGGGCGAGGTCTTCGTCACCAGTGTGGAGAGCGAGCGGACGAAGCGGATCACCCTGACGCCCGAGCGGGAGCTCTCGGTCCACTTCACCCCCGACAGCCTCGGTATCCTCTACGCCTCGGAGCGAGACGGGCGGTGGGGAATCTGGGAGGCGCGGCGGGTGCGGAGCGAGGAGCCCCACTTCTTCGCCTCGACCCTCATCGAGGAGCACCCGGTGGTGGTGAATGACCGCCAGAATTCGCAGCCCCTCCCCTCCCCCGACGGGAGCCGGCTCGCCTTCATCGAGGACCAGCACACCCTCCGGGTCCTGGACCGGGAGTCGGAGGAGGTGGTGACCCTCCTCACCGAGGAGCACATCTTCAGCGGGGGCCAGTTCGAATGGAGCCCCGATGGGGAGTGGATCCTCTTCACCTGGGCGGTGCCCGGCCGTGCGGCGCGGGACATCGGGGTGGTCCGAAGCGATGGCTCGGGCGAGATCGTGAACCTGACCCAGAGTGGCTTCAGCGACACGGGGGCCCAGTGGATCCTGGGGGGCCGGGGGATGATCTGGCGGAGCAACCGGGACGGGCTCCGGGCCCTGGCCGCCACCGGCGGGGGCGAGGGCGATGTCTACGCCATGTTCTTCACCCAGGAGGCATACGACGAATTCCGCCTCACCGAAGAGGAACTCGCCCTGAGGCGGGAGATGCGCGGAGACGATTCCGACGACGACGCCGATGAGGTGGACGAGACCCCGGAGCCCCTCGACCTGGACTTCGAGGGCGCCCGAGACCGGCGGGTCCGGCTCACGGTGCACTCATCGTCTCTCGGGGGCTTCCTGGTGTCGGAAGATGCCGAGACCCTCTACTACCTGGCCCGCTTCGAACGGGGGCTGAACCTCTGGTCGACGAGCCTCCGCGACGGCGAGACACGGCAGGTCCTCACCCTGAACGCCGGCTCTGCCAGCATCGAGTGGGGCCCCGGAAAGGAGCGGATCTTCCTGGTGGCGGGAGGGAGCGCCTCGGTGGTGAACCCGTCGAACTGGAACCGGACCCCGATCCCCGTCTCCGGAGAGATGGTGGTGAGTGGGAGTGCGGAGCGGGCCGCCATGTTCGACCAGCTCTGGCGGAGAGTGGACGACGCCTTCTACACCCGCACCTTCCATGGCGCCGACTGGGACGCGGTCCGGGAGATCTACGAGAAGTTCCTCGCCCACGTCGGGAACAACCGGGAGTTCACCGAGCTCCTGAGCGAGATGCTGGGCGAGCTGAACGTGAGCCACTCGGGAGCGCGCTACAATCCGTCCTCCTCCACCGACGACCAGACCGCCTCGCTGGGGATCTTCTGGGACCAGTCCGAGGCTGCGGCAGAGGAGGAGGGCCTTCGGGTGACCGAGGTCATGGCCGGAGGGCCCCTGGACCGCGCGGGCCTGAACGTGGAGGCCGGAGCGGTGATCGTGGCCATCGATGGCGAACCCCTCACCCCGGCCGTCGACGTGGCCCGCCTCCTCAACCGAAAGGCGGGCGAGAATGTCCTCCTCGAACTCCGTGATCCCGGAAGTGATGAAAGCCGCCAGATCGTGGTGCAGCCCATCACCCCCGGCGCCGAGACCACCCTCCTCTACGATCGCTGGGTCGAGGCGAACCGGCGCGAAGTGGAGGCGCTGAGCGACGGGCGTCTCGGCTACGTCCATGTGCGGGGGATGAATGACAGCGCGTACCGCTCGACCTTCGAAGAGGTGCTCGGCCGCAACTTCGACAAGGAAGGGCTCGTAGTGGACACCCGCTTCAACCCCGGCGGGGACCTGGTGGCCGACCTGGAGATGTTCTTCAGCGGGCGACGCTTCTTCTCCTACACCACCGACGACCGGAGCAGCGGCTACGAGCCCAACTTCCGGTGGACCCGGCCCACGGTGACCCTGGTCGCCGAGGGCAACTACTCCGACGGACACTGCTTCGCCTGGGCGTACCAGGAGATGGGGATCGGCCCCCTCATCGGGATGCCGGTCCCCGGCACCTGCACCTTCGGCGGGGGCCAGGGGCTGCTGGACGGAATCAGCTACGGAATCCCGGCCCGGGGGGTGAAGGACACCACCACCGGCCGCTTCCTCGAGAACTGGCAGACCGAGCCCGACATCGAGGTGCGAAACGAGCCCGGGGTCGTGGACCGGGGACGCGACCAGCAGCTCGAACGGGCCGTGGAGGAGCTCCTCCAGCTCGTGGGAGGGTAGGCGCCGGAGGCCCATGCCCGGTCCGGCTCGACCTCTCCCCATGGCGCTTGTATACTGATGGGACCTGCGTGGTCTTTCCGAACCGTCCCCATGGAACCCGAGGGGTGACCCCATGATTCGACCCCTTCTTCGGATCCTTCCCGCCCTCCTCCTGCTGGTGGTCGGGTGTTCCGATTCGTCGGTGTCTCCCGCAGACGAGCTGGCCGGGGTCTGGGTCCTGGTCGCGGTCAATGACGACCCTCTCCCCTACCTCGACCGGGTCGAGCAGAACTGCACCCACTACACCGAGGGGATCACCATGACGCTGCGACCCGACGGCACCGGGTCCTTCCTCGATACCAACGGGGTGGTCTGCGGGGATGGGGTGTCGCAGACCTACACCTCGTCGGAGGACTTCCGGTGGAGCGCCGAGGAGACCCTCATTTCCTTTCAGTACGACGACGGCGTGCGGGTCTCCTTTCCCATCACCCTCACCGGGGACCGGCTCACCGTGGTGACCGTGGGGGAGACCATGACCTTCGAGCGGGAATGAGCCGGGCCGGTATGTCGCAGACCTTCGTCGTGGACCGGATCGAGGATGGCGCGCAGGTGGTCCTGGAGCCCATTGAGGACTCCCGCGCCCCGGAGGCTGAGGAGGCCCCCCGAACCCCGGAGCCTCCGGAGGGCTCCGGCGCCCCGGCCCAGGAGGAAGACCACGGTCCCCTCCTGGATTCCGCCCAACGGTCCGGCGCCCTCGTCCTCCCCCTTGCATGGCTTCCTTCGGGGATCCGGGAGGGCGATGTGATGGTGGCCACGGTCCTGGAGGATGGCGGGGTCCGGTTCGCCCTCCGTGCCGACGCCACCGAGGCACGGCGGGAGGCACTCGCACGTCGTCGGCGAGAACTCCCCAGGGGCCCCGAGGGAGACCTCTCTCTTTGACCCCCACCCTTCGGGCTCTCGGCAGGTGCGCGGCGGGGCTTCTCCTCGCGGTACTCCTTTCCCACCACCCCCTTCTGCCGTCGCGCACCCCTGCGGGCTCCTCCGCGCCCACCCTTCCCCACGCACTCGCGCCGCCTCACACCCTCGCCGCACAATCCGACGAGGTGGTGCTCCGCTTCCTCGATGTGGGCCAGGGAGACGCGGTTCTGATCACCGGTCCCGATGGTCGCCATGTGCTCTACGACGGGGGCCGCACCCGCGACGGCGCCATGGAGCACCTGGACGCCCTCGGCATCGATCACCTCGAACTCGTCATCGCCAGCCATCCCCACGCCGACCACATCGGAGGACTGGTGCGGGTCATCGCCGAGCTCGAGCCCGCCCTGGTGCTCGACTCCGGCCTCCCCCACACCACCGTCACCTACGAGCGGTACCTGGATGCCATCGAGAATGCCGGCGCGCAGCTCCTCGACCCGGACCCTCGGGTGATTTCGCTGGGCGAAGCGGAGCTCCATGTCCTCCCCCCGCCCGGAGACCCGTCCCTCTCCCTCAACGACAACTCGGTGGGGCTCGTCATCCGGTACGGCGACTTCACCGCAACCCTCGGGGGCGATGCCGAGCAGGCCCAGTGGGCGTGGTGGGTCGCCGAGTCGTACCTCCCGACCGGGCCGGTCCAGGTGCACAAGGCATCGCACCATGGATCCCGGAATGGCGACACGGCCGAAGGACTTGGAAAGCTCCGACCCCACCTGGTGGTGGTGAGCGCCGGAGCCGACAATATGTACGGCCACCCCCACCCCGAGGCTCTCGCCCGCTACCGGGCGCTGGGCGCCACGGTGGTGGGAACCCCGGAGGCCGGCACGGTGACGGCGTTCGGATCCAGGGATGGGTCCATGCGGGTAGAGGTGGAACGGGGCTCCTTCACCTTCGCGGAGGCGCCCTCCCCCTGGCCGTCGACGCCTCCGGCGGCGAGCCTCCCCACCTTCAGCCAGATTCTGGAATGTCCTCCCCCTCCACTCTCCCGGCGTACGACGATGCGCCAACTCGTCGCACCCTCACCTCCCCCTCGGTCCTCCTCCGACTGGAGGGCTTCGGACTCCTCTTCGCGGCCCTGGTCGGATTCCATGCCATGGACCAGAGCTGGTGGCTCTTCTTCCTCGTCCTTCTTCTGCCTGATCTGGGTCTCGCGGGATATGCGCTGGGATCAGGCTGGGGAGCCCGGATCTACAACGCGGTCCATACCATGGTCCTCCCCCTGGTGACGGGGGGGCTCGTCCTGCTGGTGGAAGGCCCTCCCCTCCTCCTGGCCCTCTCGGTGATCTGGATCGCGCACATTGGGATGGACCGGATGTTCGGCTTCGGGCTCAAGCTCCCCGACTCCTTCCGAAGGACCCACCTCCAGCGAATTTCCTGACGGGACGGGGGAGCGGGCCCCTGTCACACCCCCCTCGCCAGATTTTCCGGTTCCGACGCCTGCCCCCCACCAGGGAGCCATACCATGGAGCTGCCACTCCAGCTCGGCCACCCGGTCCCCGGTCCCGGACAACCACCATCGGCTTCGGAGCGAGCTTCAACGAGGACCTCCTTCAGGGGATGGCCGATGCCGGAAGGGGAGCCAGCTACCACATCGAAACCCCGGAGCAGGCCCCCGGAATCTTCGAGGAGGAGCTCCAGGGGCTCATGGCGCTCGCGGCCCAGAACCTCTCGGTCACCGTGCGTCCGGACGACGCCATGAAACTGGTGGCGGTCCCTCACGACGATCCGCACCACGTCAAGGAAGGGGTCCTCCGGATGGAGCTCGGAGACCTCTATGCCTCGGAGCCGCGGCAAGTCCTCCTGGAGTTCCTTCTCGAGGAGGCCGAGCCGGGCGCCGTGATCCCCGTGGGCGAGCTGCGCGCCGCATCGCTCGACGACGACGAGGTGGCCGCCGAAGCCCATGACCTGGAGCGGCCTACCGGCACCTTCGAGCAGGGGCTCGCGCAGAGTGCCGACATCAAGCACATGAAGCAGATGGTCCGCGACGGGCTCCAATCCCGCTTCTCGGCCCGCAACCGGTATCGGCGAAACGAGTAGGGCCGGGCGCTCGGGAAACCCTGCCCCCCCACCTCCCGTAGGTCGGGCCAGGGGAGGCAATCCATCCCCTTCGAAAATCGACCAAGCGTTCCTCGAGTCTGTGACGAACCATGACAATTCCGAACCCCCACCCCATCCTCCACCTGCCTTCACCGTTGCACCGAACCGCTCCCGTTTCCTTCGTTCTCCTCTTGTTCCTCGTGGTTGCCAGCCCTTCCGAAATCCTGGGGCAGGCCACGGACCCGGGCCCCCCGGCTCCCCCTCACTCCTGGTCCGTCGAACCCCTCCGGGCGGTGGTCGAGACCGCGGTGCGATTCGAAAATGGGGGCATCGAACTCGCCGGCACCCTCCATTCGCCGGAGGGCATGGTGGATGGCCCGGCCGTCGTCGTGGTGCAGCAGGGCGGCACCACCACCCGTGACAACCCGATCTTCCGGCAGATCGCCGAGACCTTCACCGGCATCGGGTACTCGGTCCTCCTCTACGATCGACGAGGCGAGGGGGAATCCGGCGGCGAGCCCGGGGGTCGCCCGGACTACCTGACCCTTGCCGAGGATGCGGTGGCGGGGAAGCGAAGGATCGCGGAGCTCGCACCGGTGAACCCGGAACGGATCGGCTACTGGGGGATCAGCCAGTCGGGATGGATCGCCATGGAAGCGGCCGTCCGGAGTGACCCGGCCTTTCTCATGGTCGTCAGCTCGCCACTGACCACTCCGGGCGAGCAGATGGAGTTCCTGGCCCACAACTACACCCTCCTGGCGGGCCATGGCGAGGAGGCTGCGCTCGAGGCCCTCTCTCTGCGTCGCAAAGTCGCGGGAGAATACTTTCGGGGAGAGCGGAGCTTCGAATCCGCGCGCCAACTTCTGGAAGAGGCCGTGGACGAGCCGTGGTTCGAATCGACCTTTCTCCCTTTACCCGATGAGCTTTCCCGGAATGTCAGCGAGTCGGTCTGGGTCGGGGAGATGAATTACGATCCGGTCGCTGCCTTCACCGAGGCGGGCGTTCCCATGCTCTTCGTCGTGGGAGGGGAGGACTTCGATTTCCCGGTTCGGCGAACCCTCGAAATTGCCGCCGGACTCCCCGACGACGACCGCGAGATCGTGGTGATTCCGGGGGCATCCCACGTCATGAGGATCGAGGAGGACCCCCGCGACCAGTTCGAGCTCAGCCCGGAGGACGCCTCCAACGCCGAGGCCTACTTCCTGGTCATGGGTGAATGGCTGGGTCGACTCGGGCTCGGATCCCCCTGATCCATGTTCGAGGTGGTGCCCCAGGGGGAGAAGGGCAGACTCGCAATCTCACGGTTGCTAATCTGTGAATAATGCGCTACCATGGAATTGCGCATCCTCGTCGCGCTGCAGCCGCCATGCTGCACCACGCAATCCAGATCAAATGGGCCCCAGATGATCCCCGACACCATCGAACGAGATATCCTCATCCACGCACCGCCGCCACGCGTCTGGTCGGCGCTCACCGAAGCCCGGCATCTCGGAAGCTGGTTCGGAGATGCCGGCGTGGAGATCGAGCTCGAACCCGGTGGCCGGGTCGAGTTCACCCTTGAAGCAGAGGGCGACCGAAACACCCGGCTCCGGGTGGTGGAGAGCGGATTCCGTTCCCTGGACGGAAATGCTGCCGAACGCCGGCGGCACCTCGAGGCCAACACCGCCGGGTGGGAAGCCGAACTCGACGAACTCCGCGGCTACCTCACTCCCCTTCCCGCATGACGCTTGGAAGCCCGGACGGTCGGTCCGAGGCCGAGGAAGTCCTCTCGGCACTCTCCGATCCCACCCGGCGTGCCCTCCTCTGGCTCCTGGCCGAACGGGGAGAGGCCACGGCGACCTCGATGGCACCCGAGCTCTCGGTCTCGCGCCAGGCCGTCTCGAAGCACCTCGGCGTGCTCGACGAAGCCGGACTGGTTCGTGCCCGACGAAGGGGGCGGGAGGTTCGCTACCGGGTGCGCCCTGAACCCCTCCATGGGACCGCGACCTGGCTCCACGACCTGGCGGTGATGTGGGAGGTCCGGCTTCGGCGAATCAAGTCCATTTCGGAGGAGGTGGCGAAGCCGGAGGCGGCGGAGACGAAGGACCCGCGGCATCCGGTCGAATAGCCGCGGGCCGGTGGATCGGACGAGGGGGCCTCCTCAGAACATCATAACCATGCCCCCACCCCCCGCGGAGCCTCCCATGCGGGGGTTCACGACATTGCTGTAGATCGACCCGAAACTGTAGCTGATCCCGAAGGTGGTGAAATAGCGATAGTTGGTGGCGAGCTGGCGCCG
>SLSF01000264.1 GCA_007130605.1 Gemmatimonadota bacterium
ACTACCCCGAGGCAGCCGCCGCGTTCAGACGAAATCCTCGGCGGGCGGCTCCTCCTTCAGGTGCGGCTTGAAGGTCGCCTTGTTGTTGGCCTTCAGATACGCCTCGGTGGGATCGACCTCGCCCGACATGAGGAGCTCCATGATGTGCTGATCCAGGAGCTGCATCCCGTCCTTCCGCCCCGTCTGGATCATGGAGGGGATCTGGTGGAGCTTCCCCTCGCGGATGAGGTTCGAGATCGCCGAGGTGCCCACCATGATCTCCATGGCCGCCACCCGCCCCTTCCCCCCGGTCTTCCGGAGGAGGGCCTGAGAGACGACCCCCTTGAGGGATTCGGCGAGCATGGAACGGATCTGCTCCTGCTGGTCCGCAGGGAAGACATCGATGATCCGGTCCACCGTCTTGGGCGCCGAATTGGTATGGAGCGTCCCGAAGACCAGGTGCCCGGTCTCGGCCGCCGTCATCCCCAGTTCGATGGTCTCCCGGTCACGCATCTCACCCACGAGAATGACGTCGGGGTCCTCCCGGAGCGCCGCCCTGAGGGCCGCCGCGAAACTCCGGGTGTTCGTTCCGATCTCCCGCTGGTTCACCAGGCACTTCTTGTTGGCGTGGGTGAACTCCACCGGATCCTCGACGGTGAGGATGTGGTCGAAGCGGGTCTCGTTGATGAAGTCGACCATGGCGGCCAGCGTTGTCGACTTTCCGGATCCCGTCGGTCCGGTCACCAGGACCAGTCCCTTCGAGAGCTTGCAGAAGTTGCGGATGACCTCGGGGAGGCCGAGCTGGTCCGCCGTCAGGATCTCGGAGGGGATCGTCCGGAAGACCGCCCCCAGCCCCTTCCGCTGCCAGAAGACATTGACCCGGAAGCGGGCCACGCCCTCGATCTCGTAGGCAAAGTCGAAGTCCATGGTGTCGAGGAACTTCGCCCGCCACTCCTCCTCCATGATCTCGTAGACGAGCTTCTCCATGTCCATGGGAGTCAGCTCACGGAACTTGAAGGGCTGGAGATGCCCGTGGAGCCGCATGATGGGCGGCGCCCCGGTGGTCAGGTGGAGGTCCGACCCCCCCTTCTCGGCCAACACCTTCAGAAACTGGTCGATCTGTGCCATCGTCTCGCCTGGTCTTCAGTGAGTCGGATTGATTGGGAAGAGGCGCCAGCTCCACTCCCCGTCCTCTTCGTGGATCTCGATCTCCCATCGCACGCCTGCGTCCACGAACGCCTCCCGGAGCTCGGAGCCCGCCATGTGGACGAAGCATGCGCTCCTGATGGGGGCCAGTTGTCGGATCCAGCGTTCCGGAGCCTCGTCCGGGTAGAGGGTGAGGACATCGAAGCGGAAGTCCTTCAGGGTCTCCAGTTCCTCGGGGCTTTCGGGGAGGCCCATCCGGAGCCCCTCACCCTCGGGGTTCGGGGAGAGGTGCACCGAGCGAGCCTGGCGTCCCAGCGCGAGCCGTGGAAGGGCGGCGAGGAGGGCTTCGGGATCCCCCCCGTCGATCCGCACGCCGAAGCGGGGTGAACCCCGCTCCACCAGGATCCGGAGATCCCGCCGAAAGGAGGCCGGAGGTTCGGGGAGATCCTCCCCCGCCTCCGCCTCGGGGAGGGAGAAGAGCACCTCTCGTTCCCGTCCGGAGCCCAGGACCCGGACCCGGACCGGCACCTCCCGCCCTTCCAGGACGAGACCGTCCGCCCACTCTTCCTCCGAGACCTCGTGGAGATCCCGGGCCGAGGTGAGCCGGTCCCGGAGTGCCCGGGCCCACCCGGCGGCCAGGACCACCCGCTCGGTCCCCCACCATCCCACCGCGATCCGGCCCCGTATGGAGAGCCCGAAGCTCGGCTCGCCGTCGTCGAAGACCCGGGCGAGAAAGACCTCCACATTCACCACCTGTGTCGCTCCGGACTCTCCGGCCGGCACGCTGAAGAGCTCGCGCACCAGGCGCCGGATCCGGTCCGGCGACGCGATGGCGAACTCCACCTCGAGCCCGGTCCTGGCCCCCAGCTCCTCGCGCACCCCGTCCTTCAATGGCGAATCCACCACCACCACCAGCGTCTCTTCGGTCCGGGAGATGGGGAGCGCCATGTTCGTGAGAGCCCACTCGGGGCTCACCAGGTAGGCGACGTCCCGGTCGATGGCGTCGGGATCGGGAAAGACATAGGGCAGGTCGAATTGCGAGGCGAGCCCGAACTCCAGCTCCTCGGCGGTGAGGAACTCCAGCGCAATGAGGGCCTCGCCGAAAAAGCCCCCATGCTCCTTCTGGTAGGCGAGCGCGGCCTCCTGCTCCTCTCCGGTGATCCGACCGAGATCCCTCAGGATCTGGCCGAGGTTTCCTCTCTTCGTCATGGTACACCCTCTCCGGTCTTCGTCTCGTCGAGGAGGGTCCGGACCCGGTCCGTGATCCACCCCCCCACCTCGTCCGTCTTCCGTTCGCCCCCGATGTCGGGTGTTCTCCACCCCTCGGCGAGTGCGTCGATCACCGCCTCCTCCACCACCTCGCGCAGATCCTCGCGCCCCAGGTACTCCATGAGCAGCCCCACGCACCGGATGGCGGCGATGGGATTCGC
>SLSF01000194.1 GCA_007130605.1 Gemmatimonadota bacterium
CCCCGGATCATCTCGAAGCCATCGGTGCCCTCCCCGTCGTCAAGGAGAGAGAAGGAGAGCACCCCGCCGAAGCCCTCCATCTGGCGCTTCGCCACCGCATGCCCCGGGTGGCCCGGGAGCCCGGGGTAGAAGACCGAGGCCACCGCCGGATGGGCGTCGAGGAAGCGCGCCACCCGAAGGGCGTTCTCATTGTGCCGGGCCATCCGAAGCTCCAGGGTCATGAGGCCCCGGGCGAGGAGGAAGGCCGACATGGGATCGAGGGAGGCACCATTGATCTCCCGGTACCGGAAGATCCGCTCCACGAGAGAGGCCTCGCCGAGCACCACGCCCCCCATGGCATCGGAATGCCCCCCCAGGAACTTGGTGGCGCTGTAGACCACCAGGTCCGCTCCCAGCTCCAGGGGACGCTGGTTGATGGGGGTGGCGAAGGTGTTGTCCACCACCACTGTGGCCCCGACCTCGCCGGCCCGCCGCGACAGCCGCTCCAGGTCGAGGATCTTGAGGGTGGGATTGGTGGGAGACTCCAGGTAGAGGAGGTCGCACCCCCGCCCGATCTCCGCCTCGATGGCGTCATGGTCCTCGGTGGGACATAGGACGCACTCGATGCCCAGGCGGGGAAGGAACTCGGTGAAGATCCGGTTGGTGCCCCCGTAGCTGTCGCGGATGGAGACCACCCGCATCCCCGGTTCCAGGAGGGCCGAGAAGGTGTCGCTGATGGCAGCCATCCCGGTGGCGAAGGCGGTGGCCGCCTCGGCCCCCTCCAGGGCCCGGAGCTTTTCTTCGAAGCGCTCCACCGTGGGGTTGGTGTTCCGGGAGTAGATGTGCCCGGGCGCACGGCCCAGCGCCACATCGCGCCACTCGGCCAGATCGTCGTGGGCGAAGGTCACACCATGAAAGACCGGGGGCACCGTCGCCCCCTCGGGACCGGGAGAGGACTCACCCCCCCAGATGGAACGGGTGGACGCACCCCAGCGGGGATCGATCGGAGGTCTGGACACAGGGCTCGGCTTGGATTCTGGAACAGGTTGCCGCCGGATGCGACGGGTGAGGATCAGGACTCGGCAGGGAAATGTATCGTGAAGGTGGTGCCGCGGCCTACCTCCGAGACCACATCGACCCGCCCGTGGGCCTGGTCGACGATGCCGAAGACGGTGGAGAGCCCGAGCCCGGTGCCCTCCTCCTTGGTGGTGAAGAAGGGCTCGAAGATCCGCCTCTTCACCTCGTCCGGGATCCCTTCACCATCGTCCGACACCTGGAGGGTGATGGTCTCCCTCCCCGGGTTCGGGGTCCCGGGCCCCTCGGTCCCCCGTCCGGTGCGGATGCGGATGGTGCCATGTCCCTGGATCGCCTCGCGGGCATTCACCACCAGGTTGAGGATGACCTGCTCGAGCTGCCCGGGATCGGCCCGGATGAACCCCGGGGCATCGGAGAGTTCGACCTCGAGTCCGAGGGAGTCCCCCACGAGCCCCTGGAGCATCCGCTCCATCTCGCCCACCACCGACTCGACCCGGATCTGTCTGGGCTGGAGGATCTGCCGCTTGCTGAAGGCGAGGAGACGACGGGTGAGGGAGGCGGCCTGTGTCGCCGCCCGGCGGATCTCGTCCAGGTCCTCCCGCAGGGGCGAGCCCTCGGGCACATCGGCCAGAAGGAGCTCGGTGCGCCCTCCGATGACGGTGAGCAGGTTGTTGAAGTCGTGGGCGACCCCCCCGGCCAGGCGTCCCACCGCTTCCATCTTCTGCGAGTGGCGAAGCTGCTCTTCAAGGGTGATCCGATTGGTGATGTCTTCGGCGACCCCGACGATTCGAACCACCTCGCCCTCGCCGTTCCGGATGGGGAAGGAGCGGTCCCAGATCCAACGGACTTCGCCATCGGGCCTCCTGATCCGGTACTGGAACTCGCACCGCTCCCGGGCCTGTTTCGGGAGGACCGCATCCACCCCCTCCCGGTCCTCCGGCTCGACGGACTCGAGCCAGCGGAGAGGGTCCTCGTAGAGGATGTCGGGAGCGATGCCCCAGATCTCCTTGAAGGCCGGGCTCACATAGAGCATCCGGGACTTGTCGGGGGTGCTGATCCAGAAGGCGTCGTCGATGTATTCGGCGAGTTCCCGGAAACGGGTCTCGCTGGCCCGGAGCTCCCGACGCACCGCCGCGTGCTTCCGCCGCTCCGTCGCCTCCCTGAGCTCCCGTTCCACCGCCGGAACCAGTCGTGCGAGCCGCCCCTTCGAGATGAAGTCGTGGTAGCCGGCGCGCATGGCCGACACCGCCATCTCCTCCTCGATCGATCCCGAAATGAGGATGACGGGAGTCTCCCCGCCGGCATCGCGAACCATCCGCACCGCTTCATTGGCGGAGAATCCGGGCAGATTGTAGTCGGCCAGGACCAGGTCCCACTCCCCGGATTCCAGGGCACGGGCCAGTTCGGTGCGGTTCTCCACCCGCTCGGTCTCCACGGTGAAGCCCCCCTGCTCCAGTTCCCGCCGGACCAGGATGACGTCGTCGGGCTCGTCCTCCAGGAAGAGGACGCGGAGGACTTGTGGGCGACTCACGCCGACG
>SLSF01000253.1 GCA_007130605.1 Gemmatimonadota bacterium
CAGAGGCGGCGGTCCGCACCCTCACCCTCAACTGCCTCACCACCCACTACGCCGACCTCTGGGCCGAGTGCTGGGACGACGCGTTCCGCCGTGACCGCTGGACCAAGGACGACCCGCGCCTCGATCCTGACCGCTTCCGGAACCTCACCCCCACCTGGCAGCGGGACTGCGCGCTCCGCACCGACTTCGAGCGACGTCAGGCCCTGGTGGAGATCGACGTGCTGGCCGCCATGGCGCTGGGGCTCACGCTCAAGGAGCTCCAGACCATTTACCGGGTCCAGTTCCCGGTGCTTCGCCACTACGACCGGAACACCTACTACGATCAGACCGGTCGCATCGTCTACACGAAGAGCCGGGGTCTCACCGGGGTGGGCTACAAGACCCCGGAGTGGCGCAAGATCAAGGACATGGAGAGTGGCACGGTCGAGAAGACCATCGAGGACGACACCCTCCCCGGCGGTCCCGTGGAGCGCACCATCGTCTACCACGCTCCCTTCACTGGCGTGGATCGGGAGGCGGATTACGCCCAGGCGTGGGCTGACTTCCAGGAGCGCTTCGGCGAAGGGGACCGCACTGAGGCCCAGGCGGCCTCCCAGGCTGGGGTCGCATGATCCCTTCCGTTCTGGCCCAGCAGCTCCAGCACGGCGTCGAGGACTTCCTTCGCACCACCTTCCCCGTCTCCACGCCCCACTTCCACGGGCTCGTGGACCGGCTCCTGGAGGAGGACGGCGGGATCTTCAAGGGCCCCTACGTCTCCCTCCAGCTCCCCTTCCGACAGGCGACCGCCGACGGGGAGTTCTTCGAGAACGTGCCCCTCGGGTGGCGGCCCTTTCTGCACCAGGAGCAGGCGTTCCGCCGGCTGGGGGGTGACGATCCCCGGTCCACCCTGGTGGCCACCGGGACCGGGTCGGGGAAGACGGAGAGCTTCCTGGTCCCAATCCTGGACTACTGCTACCGGCGCCGGGACGAGCCCGGCATCAAGGCGATCCTCATCTACCCCATGAACGCCCTGGCCAACGACCAGGCCGGCCGCATCGCCCGTATGGTCTGGGAGAACGAGCGCCTCAAGGGCCATGTCCGCGCCGGGCTCTACGTGGGCCAGCGGGACGCCACACCTCGCCGGGGCATGGAGGCCGACGGGGTCATTACCGATCGGGAGATGCTCCGGCTCGATCCGCCGGACATCCTGCTCACGAACTACAAGATGCTGGACTACCTCCTGGTCCGGCCGGACGACTATCCCCTCTGGCAGCACAACGACCCCGAGGCCCTCCGATTCATGGTCGTGGACGAGCTCCACACCTTCGACGGGGCCCAGGGCACGGACCTGGCCTGCCTCGTCCGCAGGCTCCAAGCCCGGCTCCGCACCCCCGAGGGGCACCTCTGCTGTGTGGGCACCTCCGCCACCTTGGGCGGGGAGCGGGCTCGGGACGAACTCCGGGAGTACGCCGGCCTCATCTTCGGCCAGGAGTTCGACGAGGCCGCCGTCATCATGGAGTCCCGGCAGAGCGACGCCGAGTTCCTGGAGGGCAGCTACGTCCGGGCCCTGGCGCCAGTGTCGCCCAGCCAGGCCGACGCGTTGGACCCGGTTGGATACCAGCACCACGACGACTACCTCCGGGCCCAGGTTGGCCTCTGGTTCGGCGGCGAGATCGCCGTGGAGGACCTGGACGCTCCCGAATGGCGGGTTGCCCTCGGGGAACTCCTCAAGAGCCATCCCCTGGTACGAAACCTTCTCACCGTGCTCCGGGGAGGGGTGAAGAGCCTGGACGAAGTCCAGCGTGCCCTGGCTCGGGCCACACCGGAGCTCCGAGACACGGATCCCGCGTACCGACGCCACCTCTTCGACAGCCTGCTTGCCCTGGTGGCCGCCGCCCGGGTCTGGACGCCGGAGAGCCAGGAGAAACGGGAGGCCCGGGAGGCGGCCGGCGAGCCCCGGCCCACCCGTCCGCTCCTGGAACTCCGGATCCAGCTCTGGCTCCGGGAGCTTCGCCGGATGGTCGCCTCGGTGGGTGAGGAGCCACGCCTGGGGTTCTTCGACGACCTCACCGAGGAGCTTCGGCAGAGCCACCTTCCTGTGATCCACTGCCGGGATTGCGGCAGCACCGGGTGGGGTGCGATGCGGCGGCCTTTGGATGGGGTCCTGGATCCGGACCTCAAAGACTTCTACCAGGGGTTCTTCTCCTACCACCCTAATACCACCTTCGTCTTTCCTGGCGACCTGGAGACGAGCCAGGGCGAGGAGGGGACGTGGTGCTGGCTGGACCGGCACCTGGGCCTCCACGACTCCAAGCCGAAGGGGGAGGCCGTCCGGGTGTTTCTCCCCGATAACTCCCGGCGGGGGCAGAACAACCGACAGTACACTCACCACGACTGTCCCTTCTGCGGAAGCGGCGAGGCGCTGACCATCCTGGGGTCCCGGGCCGCCAGCCTCACCAGCGTCCTCATCACCCAGCTCTACGCCTCGTCGTTCAACGAGCACCGAAAGCTCATCGCGTTCTCCGATTCGGTGCAGGACGCCTCGCACCGCGCCGGGTTCTTCGCGG
>SLSF01000095.1 GCA_007130605.1 Gemmatimonadota bacterium
CGGTGACTACGCCACGTCGGTGATGCAGGTGCTGGGCGACCGGGTTCGGCACGTGGCCGTGCTCAACGAGCCCAACGCGGTGGGGTTGCTGGGCCACCTGCTCGGGGTGCACGCGCCGGGGATCACGGACCTGGGCGCTTACGCCGCCGCGACGCACCACCTGAACTTGGCTACCGGCGACACGTTGGCGCGGCTGCGCAGCGAGCACGGCGGCTGGCGGCTCGGCACCATCGTGAACCTGCAGCCGGTGGTGGCCGCGGGCGAATGCGCCGAGGACGCGCTCGCCGTAGAACTGCTCGAAGCCGCCTGGAACGGCAACCATCTGGACCCGTTGGTGCGCGGTCGCTATCCGCGCGCCACCGAGCAGCTGCTGGCGCCGCTGGTCCACGAGGGCGACATGGCGCGAATCCGCCAACCGCTCGACTGGTTCGGCCTCAACCTGTACTCGCAACTCCGCGTGGCTGCAGATCCGACCAGCCTCATCGGTCTGCAGATCATCGATCCGCCGGATCGCGTCGAGACCACCGCGATGGGCTGGGAAGTCGCCCCCGACGCGCTGTCGCGGCAGCTGCTCGACGCGCAGGCGCTCCTGGGCGAGGTGCCGATCGTGGTCACCGAGAACGGTGCGGCGTACCGCGATCGACCGGGTCCCGACCTGGAGGTCGACGACCTGGCGCGGGTCCGCTACCTCGCGCGGCACGTGCGCGAGGTCGCGGCTGCGCGTGCCGCCGGTGTCGACGTGCGCGGCTACTTCGTCTGGTCGCTCCTCGACAACTTCGAGTGGCACGAAGGCTACAGTAAGCGTTTCGGGTTGGTGTACGTCGACTACGCCAGCCAGCGGCGCCGACCGAAGCGTTCGTTCCGCTGGTACCAGCGGTTGGTGCGCAACGGCGTCGTGCCCGACGCGCTCAGCGAGTGCTGAGCCTGCCGGCGTGCCAGCCGGCGCGAGCCAGGACCAGCCAGCCCGCGATCATGCCCGCACCGCCGATGGGTGCCACGGCGCCGAAGATCCCCAGGTCGGTCGCCACCAGCGCGTGAGCACCGAAGGCGCCGAACGCCACACCGAGGGCTCCCCACAGGGCCGCGGCGGTGAGCAGGCCGTGCGCCATCAGGCGCTGCCCACGACCAACTCGTCGGCGTCAGCGGGGTCGCGCTCCGAGGCTCGTTCGATGGCGCCGTCGTGGCTCCGGCGGGTGATTCCGTGCTCCACGCTCTCGAGCCGGCCGTCGCGGAGCCGCAAGCGCGCGTCCGCACGACCAGCCAGTGCGGCATCGTGGGTCACCAGCACCACGGTACGCCCGTCCACCGCGACGTGCTCGAGCGCCGCCAGCACCAACGCGCCGGTGGACGAGTCGAGCGAGCCGGTTGGTTCGTCAGCGAACACCACGGCCGGGTCGTTGGCGAGCGCGCGCGCGAGCGCCACCCGCTGACGTTCACCACCCGAGAGCTTGTGCGGGAGGTGATGGGCGCGATGAAGCATGCCAACGCGCTCGAGGGTGGCGCGGGCGCGATCGTCGCGCTCGCGCCGCGGCACGCCCGCCAGGCCGAGCGGCAACGCCACGTTCTGGAGCGCGCTGAACACCGTCACCAGGTTGTAGCTCTGGAAGACGAAGCCGAAGCTGCGCAGGCGCAGGCCGGCGCGCTCGCGCTCGGGGAGGTCGTGGACCGCCACGTCGCCGAGCCACACCTCGCCGGCGCTGGGGACGTCGAAGCCCGCCAGCAGGTTGAGCAAGGTCGACTTGCCCGAGCCCGAGGGACCCAGCACGGCGGTCACCTGCCCGGGCGCGAAGGCGTGCTCGAACGACCGCAGGGCGTGCACGTCGCCGGCGGCGGTGCGGTAGGTCTTGCGGAGGCCCGAGGCGCGTAACACGCCCCCGAGCCTACCGCGCCGGCCGGCGCGGAGATGTGGACCGGGATCGCCTTCAGCGGCCACCCGAGGACCCGCCGCCGCCGCCACCACCGCCGCCTGACGACGAACCTCCCGACGATGCCGACGCGCCCGAGCGCGCCAGGGCGCTGGAGAGCTGTGAGATCGAGCGCGACATCTGGCTCAGGTCGCCGGCGCGCCCGGCGGCGCCGAGCCAGACGGCGCGTTGGGCCATCTGACGTTGGTCGACACCGGCGGCAGGCGCAGCGCGCTGCAGCGTGCGCAGGAAGCGCTCCGCCACGCCGAGGGCGGCCGCGTAGGTGTAGTAGCGGTCCCAGAGCATGAAGAAGTCCGGCGGCGCGTCGCGCATGCGGGTGTAATCCGTGAGCGTCCGCCGGAAGCCGATCCAGCCGGCGTGCTCCGCGGCGATCTCGGGACGCCAGGCGGGCAGGGCGTAGCCGGCCACGAACAGCAGCACCAGGCAGGCGACGGCCGCGGCGATCGCCAACACCATCGCTACGTCGACCGTGGCCCAGATGACCACGCCCACCCCGAGGCCCACCAGCAGGCAGCGCACGGTCCAGCGGTTGCGCGCGGCGATGCTCTCGGGCGTCAGGTAGGGCCCGCCGAAGTACCCCTCGGCCCAGGCCTTGACCTGCCGTCCGAAGCTGGCCAGGA
>SLSF01000336.1 GCA_007130605.1 Gemmatimonadota bacterium
CGGGGGCGCCGCGGCGCTGGCCGCGACACCCCCGCTTCGGGGTCCTGCTCTCCTGCTCTGGTCAGGCGGTGGGTCCGCTCAACGCACCCTGGGGCGCGGTCCGGACCCGACCCGGCTCATCAGCGGCGGCTTCCGTCCCGCTCGATGATCCGCTCCTGACGCTCGATGAACTGCTCGGCGTTTTCGATGAAGTTGGCGATGTCCACCCCGGAGGTCCGCTCGCCGTAGTCCCGGGCGTTCTGGAAGTTCTCGAGCGCCTCCCGGAAGAGGGGGAGGGCCTGCCGCGCCGACTCCACCGTCCCCGGTGCCTCCACATTGGCACCATGGCGAATGAGACCGTAGCCGTGGAAGAAGTTCATCTGCTCCCGCATCTCCGGGGTCACATCGAACTCCTTCGCCGCCGCCATCAGACGGATCCCCTCGGGGATGTCCTGCTCGGGGTTCAGGTGGTCGTTCCAGGCCCGGCTCACGATCGCGGAAACGAGTTGGTCAGGCGTCCGCTCACCGGCCTCGGCCGCCGCGTGGAGCGCCGAGAGGGCCTCGTCCACCTGGCCGGCGGCGAGGTAGTAGTTGCCCATGCGGGCCCGTGCATTCGGGAGCTCCGGGTTGATCTCGAGCGCCCGCTCGAGGGCCTCCACCGCACGTGCGTTGTCACCGACCCGGTTCGCCGCAGTGGCGAGTTCGGACCAGAGTCCCGCGTGCCCGGTGAAGACCTGGATGCCCTGCTCCGCCGTGGCGAGGGCGTCCTCGTACTCACCCAGCTGCAGGTAGGCGCGGACCGAGTTCACCACGTAGGCGGGATCGGCGTCCTCGCCGTCGAGCTCCACCACCCGCATGAGGGCGTCGATGGCCTCGCGGAAGAGGGCAGCGACCTCGGGGTCCTGCGCCGCATCGGCATCCTGGGCGGCAGGGCGCTCCCGCTGGAGATTCATGGCGGCCCGGAAGGCGCTCCCTCCGTACTGCTCCAGGAGCCCCACGTGATCGGGGTTGTTGTCGAGCCCCTCCTGGAGGAGGTCGAGTGCCCCGCGGGGATCTCCGGCGGTGGAGAGGTCGTGCGCGATGCTCACCCGCACATTGATGTTGTCGGGGTTGATCTCGAGGTAGCGGGTGTAGTAGTCACGGGCCAGGTCATTGAGCCCGAGCTGCGCGGCAGAGTACCCGGCGTTCTCGAGGACATCCTCGTCACGGGGATCCTCCTCGAGGAGGACCTGAAAGTGCTCCAGGGACTGGTCGTAGTTCCCGAGCTCCAGGTGCGCACGTCCGAGGTGGAAGCGAGGTGCGCGGGAGTCCGGCACCGCATCAACGGCACGGCCGCAGAGGTCCTCGGCGTCCGACCAGTTCTGGGAGCGGGCCGCCTCGGTGCACCATCCCAGGAGCGCGATCTGCTCTGCCAGGACCTGGAAGTCCTGCACGACCCGCTGCGCGGCCTCGGTCTCCTGGTTCTCGGGAATGTTGAATGCGGCCATGGGGAGTTCGTCCTGTCCCGGCACGGTCCACGCAGTCATCTCCACCTGGAGCTGTTCTCCATCCCGGTGGTACTGACCGCACAGCACGAGTCCAACTCCGATCTGCGCCGCGAGCTGGCGGGCGCCGATGCAGTCGAGATCCCGATACCGCATGTCGAACTCGCGGGCCGCCTGGTCGATCTCACGCTCCGACAATGCCACATGTCGGTCCAGGTCGAGGCGATCCCGGGTCCGGTCCGCCACCCGCTCGCCGAACCGATCACGCGTGTCGTCGGTGGGTGTCAGATTGGGGATCATCACCCGCATGCGCTCCCCGGCCTGTGCCTCAACGGGCTGGACCGTCATGGGGACGGCAATGATGGCCGCCAGTGCGGCCAGTGCGAAGTGTGCCTTCAGGCTCTTGAACATCTTTGGTTTCTCCCTGCATGTGCCTGGCCGTGGACCGTCCAGCCCTGAGACCGAACTGGCCCGCGAATTCCAACGTAGAACTCCTACAAGCGTCGTGCCCGTTAGGATCCGGTTCCGAAGAGAACGGGTCGAGGGAAGCGCGTCAAGCACACCGCCTCGACCGTGACCGTACCGATTCTTTCACGTGTCTTACAATACCGCAATTCCCCCCCGAAAGATCCCTCGGATCCATCGCCGGGGAGATGTCGACGACGTGGAGGGAGCGCGGGGTTGCCCCGCGCGGGCTCGACCTGTTTCGTGGGCCACCCGGGTCGAGAGGGCCACTACTCCCTCCTGCGGGGAAGCTCCCGGCCCTCGTGGCGCTCCAGCCGTCTGCGGAGGTCGTCCGGCACCCGGACGGACCGCCCCGAGTCGTAGTCGTACATCACCTGCACCGTGCGGGCGTCCACCAGGAGCGCCCCCTCCGGATCCCGGATCTCGTACTCCATCTCGAAATGGGTGCGACCCACCGAGACCACCCGCACCCCCACCCGCACGCGTCCGGGATAGAGGATCCGCTTCCGGTAGCGGAGCTGGGCCTCGGCCAGGATGTAGTCCACCGATTCGATGCCCCGGCGCCCGGCGACCTCGTCCCAGTACGCCCATCGAGCCTCCTCCACATAGATGAGTGCCTGGGAGTGATGGACATGCCCCCCCACATCGGTATCGCGAAAGCGAACGGGGAGCTCGGCGTGGAAGCGGTAGTCCGGGGTGTCGGCCATTCGGTGTCGGCTCGGTTCGGGGTGGAGGGTTTCGGGGATGGGCCGCCGGGGCCCCGCCGCCTTCGGTGGGCACGCCCCCGTCGCCGGCGGGGAACCCGCTCCTCGGGGGAAACCCCAAGTCGGCTCGGGGGTTCGCACTCGAGCATGGGGCGGTGAGCCCGCCCACCGGCCTTGTCACCATCCCGAAAGCAAGAGGAGCCCAGTAGCGACGTGTCCGATCTCATCGTAGTCGGCGGAGGCATCATCGGTCTCTCGGTGGCCCGGGAAGCGGCGCTCGCGGGACTCCAGGTCACCCTCCTCGAACGGAACGCCCCTGCGCGTGAGGCCACCTGGGCGGCGGCGGGAATGCTTTCGCCCCTGGCGGAGGCCCCCGACGACGGGCCCTTTCTCGACTTCGCCCTCGCCTCCCTTCGGAGCTACCGGGGGTGGGTGCGTGCCGTCGAGGAGGCGTCGGGCATGGAGGTGGAGTACCGGGAGTCGGGAAAGCTCCGCCTGGCCCTCTCGGGACCGGAGCTGGATCGCCTGGTGGAACGGCGGGAGTGGGCGGAAGCACGGGGACTCGGAGTTCGCTGGTTCGAACCCGAAGAGCTTCGCAGGAAGGAGCCCGGACTCGCACTCTCGATCCGGGGAGCTCTCCTCCTGGAAGAGGACTTCCGGGTGGACAACCGGCGCCTGGGAGAGGCGCTGGTCGTCGCCGCCCGCCAGGCCGGGGTCCGGATCCGGACCGAGGTCACCGTCCGGGAAATCCTCCTGGAGAAGGGGCGAGCCCGGGGCGTCCGCACCGCCGAGGACGATCCCATCGAGGGGGACCGGGTCCTCCTGGCCGCAGGGGCGTGGTCCGGCACCTTTTCCGAGCTTCCGGTCCCCATCCCCGTTCGGCCGGTGCGGGGTCAGATGCTCTCCCTCCGCACCGAGGAACCCGGGATGACCCGGGTCCTGGAGTCCGAGGAGATCTACCTGATCCCCCGCGACGACGGACGGCTCCTGGTGGGCGCCACGGTGGAGGAGGTGGGCTTCGAGGGCGGAATCACCGCAGCCGGGGTCCGAAGTCTCCTGGAAGGTGCGCTCCGACTCGTGCCCGGACTGGGCTCCGCCCCCATCGCCGAATTCTGGTCCGGCCTCCGACCGGGGACCCCCGACGGCCACCCCATCCTGGGACCCGCCCCGCAGGTGGAGGGGCTCTATCTCGCCACCGGACACTTCCGCAACGGGATCCTCCTGGCGCCCCGGACCGCCCGCGCCATCGTCCCCCTCCTCACCGGGAGCGAGGGCCCCACCATTCCCGACGTCTTTTCGCCCGCGCGCTTCGAGGGAGCCAGACGGGAGCCGGTGGTGTAGACCCCACCGGACCCGGGGCACCCCGTGGCCCCTCGCACACTCGATCTTCAACCTTCACCAAGGCAGGCCACCATGACCCACCTCACGCTGATCGCCTCCGCATTCCTTCTCGCCGCCGATCCCCCGACCGAACGTCCCACCCCCACGACCGTCGTCTCCACCGAGTGCGCGGTGAGCGCCAACATGGCGCTCGAGGGCCGGGCGAGCCCCCTGGACTCCGCCATGGTCACCCTGGCCGAAGGCGAGGTGAAGCTCTGCTACGGAAGCCCGTCGGCCCGGGGCCGCACCATGATCGGAGGAGACGAGGTTCCCTTCGGTGAGCTCTGGCGCACCGGCGCCAACGAAGCCACCGTGCTGCACACCACCATCCCCCTTTCGGTGGCGGGGGTCCAGCTCGACGCCGGCAGCTACTCGATCTATACCGTTCCCGGAGTCCCCGAGTGGGTGGTCTACATCTCCAGCTCCACCGATCACTGGGGCCTCCAGATCACCGACGAGGTGCGGGCCATGGAAGTGGGCTCCGCCACCCTCGAGCCGGAAGAGATGGAGGAGCACGTGGAGTCGCTCACCTTCACCTTCGAGGATGCCGGCAGCCGGAGCGCCGAGCTCGTGATGGAGTGGGAGCACACGCGGCTCCGGATTCCGGTGACCGCCACGGGCGGCTGATCGGGTGACGCCAGACCCCCGCGATCCACCCCTCTCCCCTTCCGGCCGGGAGGCGGCTCGCGCCGCCCTCCGGGAGGAGGGGCCGGTGGACCTTCTCGTCGTCGGGGGCGGCATCACCGGCGCCGGAGTGGCGCGGGAGGCAGCACGCCGGGGCCTTCGGGTCGCCCTCGTGGAGAAGTCGGACTTCGGTGCGGGCACCTCGTCCCGGTCCTCGAAGATCATCCATGGCGGAGTCCGCTACCTGGAGTACCTGGAGCTGGGACTCGTGCGGGAGTCGGCCCGGGAACGACAGGAGCTCCGACAGCTGGCGCCCCACCTGGTGCACCCCCTTCCCTTCCTCTACCCGGTCTTCGCCGGGGAATCGCTGCTCAAGATCCGGGCGGGACTCCTCCTCTTCGACTTCCTGGCGGGCAGCTCCCGAACGGAGCGCTCCCGCAGGTTGTCGCCCGACGAGACCCGGGAGCATCTCCCGGGTCTTCGGGACCCGCTCAAGGGTGCGGTCCTCTACCCGGAGTACCTCACCGACGACGCCCGCTTCACCCTGGCCAATGTGGAGTCGGCCGCCCACCTGGGGGCACGGGTCCTGAACCATGCCGAGGTGGTGGAGCTCCTGCTGCGCGACGGCCGGGTCCATGGGGCCAGGATCCACGACCATCTGGCCGGCGACGAATGGACCCTCGAGGCCGAGGTCACCCTGAACGCCACCGGGCCGTGGGCGCAGGAATTTCTCGTGCGCTCGGAGCTCCCGGTGCCCAAGCGGATCATTCCGTCGAAGGGGATCCACATCCTCCTCCGGCGGAGTCGCCTCCCCCTCGAGGCGGCCACCTTCCTCCGTTCCTCCACCGGCCGCCGGGGCCTCGCCATGCCCCGGGGGCCCTGGGTCTACATCGGCACCTCCGACGACCCCTTCGAGGGCTCCCTCGATCGGCCCCGCGCCGAAGCGGAGGAGATCGACGAATTGGTGGAGATGACCGCCGACTGCTTCCCCGAAGCCGGGATCACCGCCGACGACGTGGTGGCCACCTGGGCCGGGATCCGCCCCCTCATCTACGAAGAGGGGAAGGCGACCCGCGACATGTCGCGCCACGACGAGGTCTGGATCTCGCCCCCGGGGCTCGTCACCGTCGCCGGCGGAAAGCTCACCACCTACCGACCGATGGCGGAGCGGATCCTGGGTCGGGT
Organism: Gemmatimonadota bacterium; assembly: GCA_007130605.1. GTDB lineage: Bacteria > Gemmatimonadota > Gemmatimonadetes > Longimicrobiales > Gaopeijiaceae > SLBA01. Next base: position 5,822 of record SLSF01000336.1, read on the forward strand.
CGGCGAGGCGAGGGGACGACCGATCCCCCCCGTCGAGGCCGGGGATCCGGAACCCCTCCTGGCGGGAGCGCCCGAGGAGGCCATCGATGCCTTCCGAGCCCGGACCGCCGCAGCGCTTCACGCCGCCGGGGTCCATCCGCGCATCCGGGGGCGACTCGCAGGACTCTACGGGACCGAGATCGACCGGCTCCTGGAGTGGCACCGGACCGATCCGGCAACCCTCGAGCCCCTCCATCCCGACCTCCCGGCTCTGGTGGGTGAGGTGCGCCTTGCCGTGGACCAGGGCGCACGCACCCTGGCCGATGCCCTCGACCGGCGCATGGCGCTCCTCCTCTTCACCGCGGACGGGGGCCTGGGGGGAGCACCCCGGGCCGCCGAAGTCATGGGGGAGCGGCTCGGCTGGGAGGGGGCCCGCCGGAGGGAGGAGGTGGAGGCGTACCGCGCCCTCGTACGTGAACATGGCCCCCGGGGTTGGAGCACGCCTGCCTGACTCCCGCCCGTCCACATCCTTCCACGGATTGACACCACCCCGGGCATCCTTCTACCCTTTGGGTACGCCTCCATGAAAGTGATTCTCATTTACTGCGCCGTACCCGGCGCCTCTTCCCTCTGCCCATGAGCCGACCTGTCATCCAGCTCGAAGGTGTGCGAAAGCACTTCTGGCCCGGCCCGGTGGAGGCCGTGCGAGACGTGTCGCTCGAGGTCAGAGAAGGAGAGATCATCACCCTTCTCGGTCCCTCCGGCTGCGGGAAGACCACGACCCTCCGGCTCATCGCCGGCTTCGAGGTCCCCGACGAGGGAATCATCCGGGTGGGGGGCAGGATCGCGGCGGGTCCCTCCCACTGGATCCCCCCCGAGAAGCGGGGGGTGGGGATGGTCTTTCAGGACTACGCCCTCTTCCCGCACCTCACCGTGGGCCGGAATGTCATGTTCGGCCTCGATGGAATCCCCCGCCGGGATCGGAAGGCCCGGGCCCGCCAGGTCCTGGAGATCCTCGACCTGGGTCCCTACTTCGACCGATTCCCCCACGAGCTCTCCGGGGGCCAGCAGCAGCGGGTGGCTCTCGCCAGGGCCATCGCGCCCGAACCCCTCCTGGTACTCATGGACGAGCCCTTCTCGAACCTCGACGCGCATCTTCGCGACCAGGTCCGGGACGAAGTGGTGGAGATCCTCCGGAAGGCCGGGGTCACCTGTATCTTCGTGAGCCACGACCAGCGCGATGCCCTGGCGATCTCCGACCGAGTCGCGGTGATGAACCAGGGGCGGGTGGAGCAGGTGGGCACACCCCGCGAGATCTACAAGCACCCCGAGTCGGTCTTCGTCGCCACCTTCGTGGGTCGGACCAACCTCCTCCAGGGAGTGGTCCAGAACGAGAACGGGTGCGTGCTCACCGACTTCGGGTCCTTCTGCCGGGTCGACCGGCTCGGCATGCCCAACGGGACCCAGGTGATGGTCTCGGTGCGGCCCGATGGCTTCGAGACCAGTGAAGAGGGCACCCTGCGGGGGCGGATCCTCTCCACCGTCTATACCGGCGCCCATGTGGAGGCCGAGGTGGCGATCCCCTCGGCCCACGGAGGCACCCGCAAGCTCGTGGTCCACCTGCCCCCCTCCCGGGGCTACGAGGTGGGCGAGGAGATCGCCTTCCGCCTCGACCCCGACTTCGCCTCGGTGGTCCGGAACGCCTGCCAGACCCTGGGCTTCGGCTCGCCCCTGGTGGAAGAAGGCGCCGAGCCGGTCCTCCCGGCCCGGTAGACGGACGCCGCCCAGTCTGAGTGCCCCGGAGGATCCTCACCGGGGTCCCCCTCACTTCAGCGCCGAGGCGCCCCGTCGGCCGACTCCCCCTCCCGATCGGGAGCCGCACTCTCCAGGTGCCGGGTGGCACGCCACGCGTGGTACGCCAGCCGATCCAGGCGCAGGATTCCATCCACCTCGCGGCGCATGGCCTCCGGGTCCATCCGGCCCACCACACCCCGCTCCAGGAGCTCCGCCCGGCGTTCCTTTCTCGCCTCGGCCATCTCCCCGGCCAATGCCTCGAGGGCCTCGACCCCCGGATCCCCGGGCTCCTCCGGCTCCATCCGCCCCTGCCATCCCAGGAGTCCCTCGGCGAGACGGGGGGCCAGCACCTCGTCGACCTCCCCTTCCTCCCGAAGCGCCCGGTGGAAGCGCTCCAGGTGATCGACGGCATGCAGAACCGACAGATGCCTGCCGAAGAGCGCCCGCTCTCCCTCGGCGGTATGGACCTCTGTGAGGAAGACTCGAAGCCGCATGAGGGCCTCGGTGGTGGACTCGGTGGGGGCCGGGGGGCGGGCTTCCGGCGGCACGGGATGCCCGCTCCCGGCCCGAAGGGACGCTGCGGCGCGGCGGAAGAGGACCCGGGCGATCTCGACCCCGGTCCTGCGCGACGCCTCGATGGCGACGGCGGGAATGGAGCGGATGGAGGGGTCGAGGCTCCCGGTGAGACGCACCCTCGACTCGGGGACCAGCCGCTCCACCCACCCCGAGAAGGGGTGGATGAAGGGAAAGAGGACCGCCACTCCCAGCAGATTGAAGGTGGAGTGGAAGAGGGCGACGGCAGTGGCCGGATCGCCCTCCCCGACCACCCAGACCGCGCCCCCCAGGAGGAGGGGGAAGAAGAGGAGGGCCAGCGCCCCGGTGAGGAGGTTGAAGAGGATGTGCGCGGCGGCGGTCCGTCGCACCGCCACCGATCCCCCGATGGAGGCGAGGGCCGCCTTCACCGTGGTCCCCATGTTCTGACCCACCACCAGGAAGGCGGCCTGCTCGATCCCGATGGTGCCGGCGTGGAGTGCGGTGAGCGCGGTGGCCACCGCGGCCGACGACGACTGCATGACGATGGTCATGACGACGCCGATGCCCACCAGGAGCACCCGCCCCCCGAGGGTGGCCCCGGGAAGGGAGGCCGGATCGATGCCCTCGGCGAGTCCCTCCATCCCCAGGCGGAGGGTGTCGATCCCCACGAAGATCAGGCCGAAGCCCACCAGCGCCATCCCGCCATTCTTCCACCGCCCCTTCGCCAGGAGGTGCATGAGGGCGCCGATGCCCACCAGGGGGAGGGCGACGGTCCCCACCGAGATCCGGAGGCCCAGGAGCGAGACGATCCAGCCGGTGCTCGTCGTTCCGAGATTCGCCCCGAAGATCACCCCCACCGCCTGCGGAAAGGTGAGAAGGCCGGCGCTGACGAAGCCGATGGTGGTGAGGGTGGTGGCCGAGGAGGACTGGACGAGTGCGGTCACCGAGGCACCCGACACGAGTCCCCGGGCCGGGGTGCGGGCGAAGCGCTGGAGCCCGGTCCGAAGGGCGTCTCCCGCCGATGCCTTGAGGCCGTCGGTGAGGAGGACCATCCCGGTGAGGAAGATCCCGACCCCCCCGAGGACCACCGCGAAGACCCCGAAGGTCATGGAGCCCTCCACTCCTCCCCTTCGATGAGGGCCTCGTACCCCTCGCGGAAGGAGGGGTAGCGGAACCGGAAACCGGTGCGGCGGAGCTTCTCGTTCCGGCACCGCTTGTTGGACCGACCCCGCCGGAGCTCCGGATCGACCCGGGGCTCGGGGGCGTCGAGGATCCGGGCCAGGGTCCGATAGAACTCGCAGAGGGGAGTGGGCGCGTCATCGACCCCCAGATAGACCCCCTTCGGAACCGGCTCCAGGAGGAGGTGCTCCAGGGCCCGGGCGGCGTCGTCACGGTGGATGCGGTTGGAAAAGATGGGGTCGCCGCCGGGACAGACGGCCTGCCCCTCCCGCACCCGGTCCAGGAGTCGGGTCCGGCCCGGTCCGTAGATCCCTCCCAGGCGGAGGACCGACCCCGGAAGCTCGGAGTCGAGGACAAGGGCCTCCCCGGCCAGCACCTCCTCGCCCCGGAAGTTCTCGGGAGCCGGCGGAGTGTCCTCGGTCACCCATCCCCCCCCTGCGTCTCCGTAGACTGCGGTGGAGGAGACGAAGATGAAGTGGTCGGGGGTCGGCTCGAAGGGACCGGAGAGGGCCTCGAGAAGGTTCCGGACGCCATCGTGGTAGATGGCTCGGTAGCGCTCCCGGGTGCTTCCTCCAGCCGCCGCCGCATAGACCACCCGGTCCACGGGGGGGAGGCGCGCGCCCAGTTCCGGGTCGAGGAGATCGGCCTGGAGGGGGAGGATCGAGGGGGGAAGGTTGGAGGGGTCTCGCCTGAGGCCGTGGACCCGGTGGCCCTGCGAGGCGAGGCGGCGACCCAGTTCCACGCCGACATAGCCGCATCCCGCAATGAGAATCCGCAGCATGCGTCCCCTCCCCTTCCCTTCGTGTGAGTCCGCTCTTTTCCCGGAAAGTGGGCGCGGAGGGATTCGAACCCCCGACTTCCTGCGTGTAAAGCA
>SLSF01000260.1 GCA_007130605.1 Gemmatimonadota bacterium
GTCGTCCGGCTCACCTCGGCCACCAGGCGGTGGTTGATGGTCTCGATCTGGTCGGTGCGCTGGTGGTAGTTGGGGTTGCCCAGCACCGGGTACGACCCGATCCCGCCCACGATGTCGCCATAGGCGTCGTAGAAGACCTGGCCATCGGTCCCCCGGGTGTAGAGGGCGTCATAGGTGATGAGGTCCGAGAAGAAGTGCGACGCCGCGTGCTGGAGCCGCATGATCCCCGGGTTCGAGTAGCGGACGGTGTTGTCGAGGCGGTGGCTCCGGGTCCAGCCGATCATGTCGTTGTTCAGGACCCCGACGATCCACTTCCCCTCGTCCACCGCGCGGGCCACGTACTCCCGCGCCCCGATGAGCCCCGCCTCCTCGGCGGTGAAGAGGACGAACTCCACCGTCGCCTTCCGGGGGCTTTCCGCCAGGACCCGGGCCGCCTCCAGCATCGCCGTCGTCCCCGAGGTGTTGTCGTCGGCCCCCGGGCTCGGGAGCACCGAGTCGAAGTGCGACGAGATCACGTAGACCATCTCGGGGTTCTCGGTGCCCGGGAGCCGGGCGATCACATTGGCCGAGCGGATGCCCCGGGGCTCGAACCACTGCTGCTCCACCTCGTACCCCCACGACTCCAGCGTCTCGGTCAGGTACTCCACCGCCGGCAGGTTGCCGGGCTGGCCGATGAACTTGGAGCCCATCCGGTAGAGGGCGTCGGCGTAGAGGAAGACCCGTCCGGGGGAGATCCCCTCGGTGACCTGGCGCACCTCGTCGGCGATGGGTGCGAAGGCCGCCTCTCCCTCGGCCAGGAGGACCCGCTCGTGCGCCAGATTCGCCTCGAGGCGGGCGATGAGGTCCTCCAGGGTGACCTCGCGCGTGAGATCGACCCAGAAGACCCCCCGCTCGGGATCGATGGTGTTCCCGTCGCGCTCCGCGGCCATCAGGATCCCCTCGCCGTCGGAAGAGGGGACCCATTCGTACTCGGGAGCGATGGTGCGCAGGGTGTTGTTGTGGAAGATCCGGTACTCCTCGCCGGTCTCCAGGTCGTAGAGGTAGGACCGCCGGTGCCGCCACTCCCCCTTTAGGGCCAGGAGCCGTCGGTCATCGATGAAGTCGGGGAACTGGTCGTGCTGGATCTCGCGGGTCACCCGCTCGATCCCCTCGGCGGGATCGGCCGCCGTGCCGGGAGAGAGGGCCGCCGAGCCATCGGTGGGCACCAGGAAGATCTCCCAGTCGGTGTGGGGCATCGCCTTGTAGGCCAGGCGGTCGCCGGTGGGCGAGAGGGCCGGGTCCCCGATGCGCAGTTCACTTTCCACCAGGGTCACCAGCTCCTGCTCGCCGGGGAGGCCCTGGTCGAGGGATGCCCCCACGATCCGGTTGGGCTCCCCATCGGAGCCGGGGCGGTGGAGGGCGAAGAAGGAGCCGTCGCGGGAGACGGCGGGCGAACCACCCGGCACGATCATCGCCTCGCCGGTGGTGGTGTCGAGGATGCCGAGCCCGGGCCCACCGGTGGGCGTCGCATCTTCACCCGAGGGGGCCAGGGGCGAACGGTTCGGCACCTGGAAGAGGACGAATTCGCCCCCGGGAAGGGGCATGGGCGCCACCGCCACCGGGTGTGGCATCGTCACCGCTTCGGGGGTCCACTCCGGCGCCGCGGCGCGGTGGAGCGCGATCTCGTCCCCCTCCCCTTCCCCGGCCGCGATCCAGAGGACCGCCTCGTCGGGGGCGAAGGCAAGCCCCACCGGGCGGAGTCCGTCGAGCCCCGTGGTGACGACCTCGCCGGTGGCGAGGGTCATGACCTGGAGTCCGTCGTCGGAGACGTACGCCGCATGCCCCGCTGCCGAGAGGGCCACCATCTGCGAGGGAAGGGTCCGACGCTCTCCCCCCTCTCTGGGCTCCACATGGGTCCACCACGCGCCATCCACCTGGCGGGACCAGGCGAGGTACCGGTCGTCGGGAGAGAGCTGGAGCTCCCGCCCGTCGTCGTCGAGCTCCCGTACCGGGTGGAGCTCCCCGGTGAGGAGCGCCGCCTCCCGCCGGTGCGTCTCGCCCTCGGGCCCCCGGAGGACCTCCAGGTAGCCCTCCATCGCCTCGATGTAGCGCCCTTCGTCCCAGGCGAAGTAGGCCTCCTGGAGTGGCGCCGCCGGACGAAGCTGGGCCTCGCCGACTGCGGGGAGCAGGAGGAGGACCGTCGAGAGGAGAAGAGCGCTTCGAAGGGAGAGAGCGAGACCGCGCATGGCGCACCGTGCTGGGTTCGGGGTATGGACCGTCCGACATGGAAGCCGGGATGGAGCCCGAAACTTCCCATCCCCCGGATGCACTGGCAAGGGAGGGCACACCTCCGCATCGTATCCGATGGAGGGGCTTCCGCCCCCTTCCGGCCCGTTCCCACCGATGTACCTGACGTGGAGGATTTCAATGCTCGCGCGCGCACTCGCCACACTCCTGGTGGCCCTCTGGCTCGTCCCCCTCTCCCTGATGGCCCAGGAACTCCCCCAGTGGGAGGTCCATGACCGGCTCGCCTTCGTCGATGTGACGGTCATCCCCA
>SLSF01000227.1 GCA_007130605.1 Gemmatimonadota bacterium
CGGCGTGGGCGCTGTCGGCCCAGGGCCTGCCCTCGCTCTACGAGCCCGGCATCTCGCCTGACGGATCCGAGATCGCCTTCGTCTCGGCGGGAGATATCTGGACCGTTTCGGCAGAGGGGGGCGCCGCCCGGCTCCTGGTCGCCCACTCGGCCCACGAGTCGCGCCCCCTCTACTCGCCGGACGGCTCGATGCTGGCGTTCAACTCGAACCGGAACGGGGGGCTCGACATCTTCGTGATGGAGCTGGAGTCGGGCCAGGTCCGCAGGCTGACGCACGACTCGGGTTCGCAGCAGTTGAACGGGTGGTCCGCCGATTCCGAGTGGGTCTACTTCAGCTCGGGGGTCGAGGATGTGGGTGGGATGCACGACATTTTCCGGGTGCGGGCGTCGGGTGGGACCCCCATGGCGGTCTCGGCGGACCGGTACGAGACCGAGTTCTTCGCGGCTCCCGCCCCCGACGGACAGCGACTTGCCATCGCGAGCCGGGGACGGATGGCTCAAAGCCAGTGGTGGAGGAACGGCCACTCGAAGATCGACGAGTCCGAGATCTGGCTGGTGGACGAGGCGATGTCGTCCGACGAGGTCCCGACCTTCACCCGGCTGACAGCCGGCGGCAAGAACCTCTGGCCCATGTGGAGCGCCGACGGGGACGAGGTCTGGTTCATGTCGGACCGCTCGGGTGCCGAGAACCTCTGGCGGGCGCAGGTCGGGGAGGGCGATGCGGAGCCGATCACCGCCTTTCGCGAGGGGCGTCTCCTGTGGCCGTCGATGAGCGCCGACGGCTCCACCATCGCCTTCGAGCGGGACTTCGGGATCTGGGTGCTCGACGTGGAGAGCCGGGAGGCCCGTCCGCTGGAGATCCGGCTCGTGGGGGCCATCGAGGGACCCGCTCCCGAGGTGCAGGAGGCGGATTCCGGATGGGGGGACATCGCCGTCTCGCCCGATGGAGAGAAGTGGGCCTTCACCGCCGGAGGCGAGGTTTGGGCGACCACCATGGAGGGCGATGTGCCCGCGACCCGTGTCACCCGGTCCCCGGCCGAGCAGGGCCAACTCGTATGGGGCCCGGACTCGAACGAGATCCTCTACACCTCGTGGGAGACCGGCGTCCCCGAGATCCGGGCGTGGGACTTCACGACCGAGACCGAACGGGCGATCACCACGGGGGAGGGGAGCGACCGGGCCCTCTCCTTCTCGCCCGACGGTGCGTGGCTCGCGTGGGTACGGTTCGTCGACGAGCGCCGGGAGCTCCACGTGCGTAACTGGGAGACGGGAGAGGAGCGCCGCCTGGCCACCGGGATCGTGGGAGGGGCCACCTGGTCCCCGGATAGCCGGTGGATCGCATACGGCGCCGAGACGGGGCCGTTCAGCAACGTCATGGTGGTGCCGGTGACCGGTGGGGAGCCGCGTCAGGTCAGCTTCGTGGCCAGCAGCTTCTTCGGCTCCATCGACTGGAGCGCCGACGGGTCGTACATCGTCTATCGGACCGCCCAGCGGACCGAACCCGGGCAGCTCGTGAAGATCGACATGGTTCCCCGTACGCCGACCTTCGACGAAGACCGCTTCCGTGACCTCTTCGACCAGCCCGACGAGGATCCATCACCGGACACCGTCGAAGTCGAGGAGCGCGAGTCCCCGGAGGCGCGTGAACGAGAGGCGGTGGAGGTGCCCGACGAGATCGAGATCGTCTTCGAGGGGATCCGCCGCCGCGGCGAGATCGTGAACACGAACTTCTCGGTCGGGCAGGTGCTGCTGAGCCCCGATGGAGAGACCGGTGTGCTGACGGGCGATGGAGCCCTCCATCGGATCACCTTCGAGCCCAACGGACAGATCGATGTCACCCGGCTGGACTTCAGCGGCAACCCCATCGCCTTCAACAGAGACGGGAGCCGGCTCTACCTCTCGTCCGGTGGACAGCTCCGTGTGGCCTCGATGCCGGGAGGGCAGCTTCGCACCGTCGAGACCTCGGTGTCGTGGGACGAGGACTTCGAGGCCACCCGGGTCACGGCCTTCGAGCAGGGGTGGCGGCACATGAAGGACGGGTTCTACGACCCCGATTTCCATGGGGTCGACTGGGACGCGGTGCGCGACCGGTTTCGCCCCTATCTGGAAGGCGCACGCACGCGGGCGGAGTTCAGCCGACTGATGAACCTGATGCTGGGTGAGCTCAACGCATCGCACCTGGGCCACTCCGGACGCACCGGCCCGCCGGGGGGAGGCGACGGGGCCTCCACCGGACGGCTGGGTCTGCGCTTCGATCGCCACGCCGTCGAGCAGGAGGGGCGTTTCGTGGTGCGCGAGGTCATCGAGCTCGGACCGGCCGACATCGCCGGAGGGATCGCGGTCGGAGACCGGATCGTGTCCGTGAACGGGGAGTCGCTCGGCGAAGGGGTGGACCTGAACCGGATTCTCAGGGAGACAGTGGGCCGAAGGGTGGTGCTCGAGGTGGACGGCGGCGAGGGCCCACGCGACGTCGAGGTGCTCGCCATGTCGGCGGGCGCCGAGAACCAGCTCATCTACCGGAACTGGGTC
>SLSF01000030.1 GCA_007130605.1 Gemmatimonadota bacterium
ACCTGCCCCGGAGCTTCTACCGGGAAGAGTGGGAGCAGATCATCCAGCCCCATGAGATCCTGGAGCTCCGGGATTACCTGCGCGTGGCCCGGACCGGGCGGGGGACCCGGTTGAGCCGAGGCCAGCGCAAGGAGATCTGGCCCGTGTTCGAGGAGTACCTGGCGCTGTTGAACGAGAAGCGACTCCGGGAACCGGACGGAGCGATGCGGGATGCGCGGATGCTCCTGGAGGAGAAGGGCCAGATCCTGCCCTACCGCAACATCGTGGTCGACGAGGCCCAGGACCTGGGGCGGCAGGCGTTCCTCCTGATTCGGCAGATGGTCCCCCAGCAGCCCCAGGACATCTTCATCGTCGGGGACGCGCACCAGCGGATCTACCGTCACCCTATCGTGCTCGGTCGGTGCGGCATCGACATCGTCGGGCGCGGCCGGCGGCTTCGGATCAACTACCGGACCACCGAGGAGAACCGGCGGTGGGCCGTGCAGCTCCTGGAGGGTGTGTCCTTCGACGACCTGGATGGTGGCGAGGACACCCAGGCCGGCTACAAGTCTCTCCTCCACGGCGCGGATCCCGAGGTGCACGCCTTCGATACCTTCGGCGATGAGATCGACTACCTATGCTCGTACGTGGAGTCACTCGATGAGGACGACCGGAAACGGGTCTGCCTCGTGGCCCGCACGAACCAGCGGGTCGAGCAGTATGACGGTGCCCTGAAGGCGAGAGGACTGAAGACCTACCCGATCCGCCGGAGTGAGACGGAAGACCGGAATGCTTCCGGTGTCCGCCTCGCCACCATGCATCGGGTGAAGGGACTCGAGTTCGACCGGGTCCTCATCGCTAGCGCGAACGAAGGGGTCATCCCGCTGCCTCGTGCTCTGGAGGGCGCGGCCAGCGAGGCCGACCGCGAGATGCTGGAGACCCAGGAACGTTCACTGCTGTACGTAGCGGCGACGCGTGCGAAGCGGGAGGTGAAGGTGACGAGCTACGGGAAACCGAGTCGGTTCTTGTGATGTATGACAAATGACTTCGCCGCTGCGACGGTCTGCGAGGGTCCGGTCAGGTGTCCAGGGGCGTGCGAAGGTAGTTTTTCAGCCCGACGATGAAGTAGGCCAATAACAGACCCGTGACGAGCAGGACGCCCAAGTGGACGCTTGCCAGGCAGAAGATTGGAGCGTATGTGGTGGCTCCTCCGACGTCCAGCCGGAGTAGACCGGCCGGGATCGTGATCATTCGGATGACCTGATCCCAAAACCCGTACGGCGCAGGCAGGAACTGAGCGTCGGAGAGCAACCCCGCTGCGCCTCCGCCCTCTCCAAGAGCACACCAGGGGTTTGAGTCAAACCTGGAGAGGAATAAAGCCACCACCGTGACCCAGGTGAGGTAGGACCAGAGGGAAGGGAAGGGCCGATGATGGCATCCCACCAACCGGTGAAGGACCGCAGACACCTCTCGATTCTACCTGTCCATCACTGCGATCCGGCCCAGGATCAGTGTCCGGTTATCCGACCGGGGTTCGAGCTCGAGGGGAGTGTCGGAGCGCGCCTCACCAACGAGGGGCTTCGGTAGTGGATCCTGGAGAGGGGTCGTTGGCCGAGTCCGCCGTGATCCCATCCCTGCCCGGCGCCTCAGGGTCCCGAGGCTCCACCGCCACCCGGTCCTTCCCCGACCGCTTCACCCGGTACATAAGCGCGTCGGCCTCTGCCATCAGGGGTCGGGGATCGGCGGTGTCGGCGACCCCGGCGATCGCTCCTACACTGAATGTGATGGGCCATTCGCCCTCGGCCATCGCTGCGCCGAGCCGGCTCCGGAGCGTTTCCAGCGCGAGTCGGGCCTCGTCGATCCGGGTTTCGGGAAGGAGGACCGCGAACTCGTCCCCCCCGATGCGGGCGGCGAGATCGTGAGCGCGGGTCTGACCCCCCAGCGTCCGCCCCACCGCCCGGAGGACGTCGTCACCCACCGCATGACCCCGGCGGTCGTTCACCCCCTTGAACCCATCCAGATCGATGTAAGCCAGGGCGAACGGGATGCCGTGGCGGGCTGCCCGACTTAGCTCGGCCGCGGCCTCCTCCATGAATCCCCGCCGGTTCGGAAGGCCGGTGAGGGCGTCGTGGCGCGCCGCCATCGACTCCCGGCGGAGGTGCCTCCGGAGAGAGGCCACCGCATTGGCGCCCACCAATAGACCTCCCAGAAGGATATAGCTGTCCAGAATGAGCCACCTCTCGGCCATGGGGGGCTCCGGTAGTCTGATGCCCATGGTGATGGTGTGCGTGTTCATGGCGACAATGGCCATGGCCATCCCTCCCCAGCGGCCAATGGCCCACGCCACCAGCGAGGTCGGAGCGAGGTAGAGGAAGTGGAGGGAAACGGCTTCAGGCTGAGCATACGAGGCCCAGCCCACCAGAAGAAGGCTGGCGATTCCTGCCGAGATCCAAAGCCAGCGTCGAGGGATGGTGGCGTCGTCCCCTCCGGTGCCGGGGGGCGTCCCCACCGGGTGACGTGCCCGATAGCGAATGAAGGTGGTGTGCC
>SLSF01000280.1 GCA_007130605.1 Gemmatimonadota bacterium
CGTCGTGGGCCCGGAGGTTCGGGTCCACCACGCTGGAAGCCGGATCGCTCCCCATCCGGCAGGTGCCGGCCTGGTGGGAGCCGAAATGATTGTACATGGGCGCCAGCGAGCGTGCGCCCAGGACGTCGGCGAGATCGTGGATCCAGCGGTCGCCGTCCTCGTAGCCCCGGCGCTCGTACTCCGAGATCGCGTACGTGAGTCGGGGCGCGGGATCTCCGAAGACGTCGGTGAGTTCGGGATCCAACTCCACCCGGTTGTCCTCCGAAGGGAGGGCTTCGGCATTCGAGCCGATGAGCATGGTCCGACCGTATCCCTCGTCGACGCGTTCCAGGACCTCCCGGGCGAACTCCTCGCCCCAGTTCCCGCTCCGAAGCGCCACCTCGGCGATGAAGGATTCGGCCGACGGCCCCACCTCCGCGACCCCCCTGAAGAGAAATCCCGAGGCCTCATCCCGGTCTTCCCGTTCGTGGAACTGCTGGCTGACGGTGGTCTGGAACCCGGTGCGCGAAGGGTAGAGCGGACGATCCAGGGTGGCGTGGCGCAACTGCCCCATGTGCTCCATGAAGTACCTCCCTACTGCGCCACTGGAGTTGGCCAGCCCGTCCGGGTGACCCGACTGGGCCGAAAGCAGGAGGAGCCGGGGCGACTCCACGGCGTGGGCGGCCAGAACGAAGGCCTCGGCCGTCACGGCGTGCTCCGTGCCGTCGCGGGTCCGGTAGACCGCCCGGGTCACCCTGTCCGACCCCCCGGTTTCGAGGCGCACGACCCTGGCATCGGGCACCACGGTGACCTGCCCAGTGGCCTCGGCCAGCTCCACATGGGTGTCGGCGCCGTAGCGGGCCCGGATGGGGCAGACCCGGCACACGCCGTAGGTCTCGCAGGCAGGTCGCCCCCGGTACGCCTCTGAGGTCCGGGCCTGGGGAACGGAGTGGAAGGTGATGCCGAGCTGCTGGGCGGCGGCCACGGTGAAGCGTTCGTCGTAGGCCCAGGGAAAGCCTGGAAGGGGGAATCCCTGGCTCCGGGGCGCGGCGAAGGGGTTGTCCTCCTCGCAGGCCACCCCCAGCTCCACCTCGGCCTCGCCGTAGTACGGTTCCAGGTCGTCGTACGAGATGGGCCAGTCCTCGGCCAGGCCGTAGCGGGTCCGCATCCGGAAGTCGCTCTCGAGGAAGCGGTAGGAGTAGCCGTGCCAGTGGAGGGTGGTCCCCCCCACCCCCTGCACCCGGTGGTCGTTGAGGGGATAGTCCACCTCACCCACCGACGAGTACACGTCGCGCTCGGGCCAGTTGCTCTGCCAGGGGTAGTCGCCCTCCATGAAGCGCTGCATCCTCTCAGCGGCCTCCTCCCGCGGGTACCTGGGACCGGCTTCGAGGATCAGGGTGCGCACCCCGGCCCGACCCAGCTTCCAGGCCGTGAGGGCGCCCGCCACCCCGGACCCGACGATGCAGACCGTGGGGTTGTCTCTCCCGGGTGTGACCACCCTGGGGGCCAGGCCTTCCCGTAGATCGGTCATCCTGCCCCCTGGGCCCGAAGATCAGCCATGGAGGGGGCCTCGTCCGGCCGCCCCTCGGGCGGGGTCACGTAGTCCCGGGGATTTCCAGGCACCCCGGGAAGGTTCGAGTACCCGATGACCAGGGGGACCCCGGCGCTGTAGAGTCGGCGCAGGAGGTCTCTCATGACGAGTTGCCGCAGTCGACGCAGCTCCGAGCTGTTGCGGATGCGTTCGGCCCGTCGGAGGACCTTGGGCCGGAGGTCTTCCATGCCGCCGCGGTACTCGGCAGGGTATCGCCAGAAGACCGAATCCAGGATCTCATCGCGGTCGGCGATGGAGATGGCGACGAAGGTGGCGGCGAACCGCCGATCCGCCAGATCATCCAGAACCCTTGCCCCTCGCCGATACTCGTCGTGAAGACCCGGCACCTCGTTCGTTGCCTCGTCGATCACGGCGCGGATGAGGCCGTCGTTCACCCGGTAGATGGAGGGGACCAGGACGTGGGCCAGCGCCACCAGGGTATCGACCTCCGAGCTCTCCAGCGATCCGGTGCCCGTGGACGGGTCGAACTGGGGTCGCATATCGTCCCGAGCCACCGCCACCCCGGAGTACCCGACCACGCCCAACCCGGCCACTCCCGCCGCGGAGCCCAGGAGGAAGGCCCGACGGGAGATCCCCCCGGCCTCGTGATCCTCAGCGGGGTGGCCCGACCGAACCGGCCGTTCCGCGGATTGCCCTTCCACGGGATGCCCGGACTCGTTCTCATCGTGCTTCTTGTCGACCATTCGTGGTTCCTCACTGCGTCTCGAGTGGTCATGCTGAGCGGTGCCCGGAGGCACCCCGACTTCAGATCCAGCCCGCCTTTCGGTACCACTGGATGGTGGTCCGGACACCATCATCGTGCGGCCACTGTGATTCGTAGCCCAGCTCCTTCTCGGCCCGGCTCAGATCGAAGGCCCGGTTGTGGGTGAAGAAGCCGACCCGCCTCCGAAAGAGGGGAGGCTGGATCCCGAAGGGCTTGCAGAGCATCTCGC
>SLSF01000288.1 GCA_007130605.1 Gemmatimonadota bacterium
CCTTCTAGAAACCTCCGGGGGCCGGCCTCCGTAGGGAGAAGAGACAGGGCAGGGCACCTTCGAGTCCGCCCAACCCATGCAGGTCCAGCGAGGAGTTCATCATGTTCGGAATCATTGCACTGATCCTCTCGGTCATCCTAACCGTCGTCGCCTACCGGGGCGCCCGCGACTTCACTGCACGTCGACTCCGGTACACCCGGGTGGCAGAGCGACCGGGAATGAGTGGTATCCTGGCGGGGATCGCTGCCGGGGTTCTCTCGGCTCCCGTCCTGGGAATCCTGCCTCTCGTGGGCGTGGGCACCGCCATGCTCGTGGGAGCCGGAGTAGGAACCGGGGTGGTCGTCGGCGCCAGGGCGCCGCTGCCCGACGCCACCTACTGAACCAAGGGGGGGAATGGAGAAGCCCGTCGACGACAGCACCCGACCTGGAGACCCGGATCGCCGGGACCTCCTCCTCTTCCATTTCCGCTCGTCGGACTCCGGGGTATACCAGGACGCCGCCGAGGTTCTGGGACGGGAACTCCTGGCGGACCCCGGACTCCGGCACCTCATCGAGGCGTACGCCGCACGACACGGCACCGGGCTCGAGGGCCCGGTCACCCTCGATGGCGTTCGTGGCCTCCGACGGCTCCTTCTCCTTCGCGCGGCGGCCCGAGCCGCATGGCTCCTCGCCTCTGAACCGAAGCCCGAATGGGAACCCGAGGACCCCATCGCCGGTTCGGAGACGCTCCCCCCCGATCCCCGCGATCTGGCCGTGCGTCTGCGGGCGGAACGGATCCTCCTGGACGCCGATCCGTCGCCGACCCGACAGCACCGGTGTTTCGGAGTCCTCGAGGGAGCGGCGGACGACCCGGATCGGAGGTGGAGTCGGGCGGCGCTCCGCCGCTGGATCGAGCTCTTCGAGGGGCTCGCTCCCGGAGCACCGGAGTCCATCGGAGCGTGGACACGACTCCGGGACCGGATCCTCCGAGGACACCCGACCACCTCGATCATCTCGGCACGGGTGGAGAACCTGGCCCTCCTGGACGGGCTGGTCCGGGGCCTCGTCCATCTCCCTCCCGATACAGCCCAGCAGGCCCTTGGGGAGGGAGATGGTGAGACCCGGGTCTTCCTCCACCTCCGCTACCGGCTCTGGTTCGTCCGCGAACATGGGCACGCCGTCGGGCTCTCCGACCCCATCATTCCCGAGACCCTGACCTGGCTCCATCGCTGGGTCGGTCTCATGGAAGGGGACGCGGGAGAGGGGAGCACTTCCTTCGATCCGGGGGACCGGGTCGTCGCCCGGCGTCGTGCTCTCCTCCGCCAACTCGTGGCGCCCCTGGAAGACCCCGCCGAGTGGGCGCTCCTCTCGCCACACCGGCGGGCACTGCACGCCTTCCACCTTCTCGATGTCCTGGCCCATCTGCGCGACGAGGTCGACGAGCTCGCCGTGGTGGCACGGCCCCTCCTCCACGGGGAGGGGCATCCGGCCGACCGCCTCGTCCTCCGCCTGGTGGAGTTCGAGGGGGAGGGAGCCGAAGCCATGGTGGATCCCCGCTTCATCCACGAGGGGAAGGATGACGGTCTCCTCCTGGCGCTTCTTCCGAGGGGGAGGAGCGAACTCCTTCCGGTTCTCGCCGACGGAGTCGAGCACCGCCTCCGCCTCCGCCTCGCCTCCGATCACGACGCCCACATCGAGCGAGACCTGGTCCGAGTGGCCGTCCGGGCGCCGCATCCCTCCTTCTGGACCCACCTGGCCGGCCTGGTGCGGGGCCGGAGCTACCCTCTCGCCGGAGGAGGAGAGGCTTCGCTCGAGGCGCTGGTGGAGGCCGCGGCCGGCGGTGCCCTTCCGGTGGAGGAGCCTCGCATCGAAAGACTCCACGCCCTGGGTCTCGAGCCGGCTCGACGATCCCTCGAGGACTTCGCCACCCTGGTGGACGAGCTGGAGGAATTCGCAGGGTGGATCAACCGGGACCGCTCCCGGTGCCTCTCAAGGGAGGCCGCAGGAGGTGAGGGGGCCACACTCCATGAGCTCGGCGTTCGCCTGGCAGAGCATGTTCAGGCGCTCCATCGCCTCGGGAGCGACTTCGGAGAGGATGGGGCGAGCCCCGACGAGATCGGACAGGCCCGCTCCCATGTGGAGGCGCTGGGTCGGGAGCTCCTCCCTCTCCTGCCCATGGCGACGGCCCGGGCGCTCGAGGGGGCGCTCCACCGGCTCCGGGGCCGACTCGACGAGGAGGCCGACGCCCAGCTCCTCCTGGAGGACGTTCGCCGGGGCGAGACCGACCCCTACACCGTCGCTCTCCGGGTCGTCCCGCATCCCCTCGATTCCCTCGACGGGAGGGGCGTGGTCCGGGCATGGCGGGCTCGCGCCCTCGCTTTATGGGAACGGGCCCTCGCCGAGGCGATGGCGAACGGCCACGAGTCGAGGGTCCGGAAACTCATCCGCCTGAGGGGACTCGAGGCGCTCCTCGCGGGAACCGGGCGGACCGAACGCCTGGAGGGGGTTCGGCGGTGGTGGTTCGACCGGTA
>SLSF01000060.1 GCA_007130605.1 Gemmatimonadota bacterium
CCCAGCCCCCCCGATGCGGTCTCCGACGGAGATCAGTCGCTCACCTTCGAGGCCTTCGAGGAACTCATGACGGGGCTCCGTCCCTTCGTCGAGGCGGTGGGCCGCACCCTCCACGACGGGAGGACCCGCGAGTGAGGAGAGGGTGCTCGACCCTTCCCTCACCTCAACCCACCCCCAGCCTCCGGGTCGCTTCCTCCAGCTGCGCCTCCACCGAGGCTCGGGCGGTCCCCCCGGGGATCGCCCGGGCCTCCACCGAGGCCTCCCAGTCGAAGGCCGCCCGGGCCGCGCCATTGGCGAGGACCGGGTGGTGTTTCCCGAAGACGGAGTCCGGAAGCTCCGACAGCGAGACCTCCCGTTCCTCGGCTTCGCGCACCAGGGCTCCCACGATCTCGTGGCTCTTCCGGAAGGGGACCCCGCCCCGGACCAGGATATCCGCCAGGTCGGTGGCCAGGAGCTCCGCATTGCGGGCCCGCTCCATCGCTGCCGGCTGGAACCGGGCGGTGCGCACCGCGCCGGCAATGGCCGGGAGGGTGAGCTCGAGGGTGTCGGCGGTATCGAAGATGAGGGCCTTGTCCTCCTGCAGGTCCCGGTTGTACCCGGTGGGAAGCCCTTTCAGGAGGGTGAGGAGCCCGGTGAGATTCCCCACCAGGCGTCCCGACTTGCCCCGGACGAGTTCGGCCACGTCGGGGTTCCGCTTCTGGGGCATGAGCGACGATCCGGTGGAGTAGCCGTCGGCGATGCGGATGAAGCCGAACTCCCGCGTGGAGAAGAGGAGGAGGTCCTCACCCAGTCGCGAGAGGTGGACTCCCAGGAGGGACCCGGCGAAGAGGAACTCCGCCGCCCAGTCCCGATCACTCACCGCATCCATGGAGTTCTCGGAGAGGGCCTCGAAGCCCAGCGCCTCCCGGAGCGCCTCCCGGTCCACCGGAAAGGGACATCCGGCGAGGGCCCCCGAGCCCAGAGGGAGGACCGCCACCGACCTCCGCACCTCCTGAAAGCGGCGCCGGTCGCGGAGGAGGGGCCAGAGGTGCGAAAGGGCCCAGTGGGCCGCCCGGATCGGCTGTCCCTGCTGAAGGTGGGTGTAGCCGGGAAGGATGGGGTCGACCCCGGTTCGGGCCAGCGTCACCAGGGCCTCCCCGAGTCCCACCAGGAGGTCGTCGATCCGGTCGAGCCGCTCCATGGCCCAGAGGCGAAGATCGGTGGCGACCTGGTCATTCCGGGAGCGACCGGTGTGGAGCTTTCCGGCCACCTCCCCCACCGCCTCGCCCAGGAGCCGTTCCACCAGCGAGTGGATGTCTTCGTCGGGCACCGGCCCTCCGACTCCTTCCCGGAGTCGCGCCGCCACCCGGTCGAGTCCCTTCAGCAGGGTCTCCCCTTCTTCGTCGGTGAGAACCCCGGCATGGGCCAGCGCGCGCGCCCACGCCCGACTCCCCTCGATGTCATGGGGCCAGAGCCTGAAATCGTCGTCGAGGGATCGGTTCAGGGGCTCCATCTCCGGGGCCATTCCACCGGAGAAGCGTCCGCCCCAGAGTCCTCCGCCCTCCTCTCCCCCGCGGTCAGCCATGCGAATCCTCGGTGTCCAGAAGGGCTCCGGCGAACCGCTCCAGCCCCAGGTCGATTTCCTCGTCGTTCACGGTGAGGGGGGGCAGGAGTCGGACCGTCTTCGGGCCTGCGCCCACCAGGAGGAGTTCCCGGTCCAGGGCGGCCTCCACCACGGGGGCGGCTTCACCGGACACCTCCACCCCCAGAATGAGGCCCTCCCCCCGGATCTCCCGAATTCGTCGGGGGTGACGGGCTCGAAGGGTCTCCAGTCCCTGGCGGAGCCGGGCGCCCTTCGCCCGGACGTCCACGAGGAAGTCGGGGTCCCCGAGACGCCGCACGACGGCCAGCGCCACCGAAGCGACGAAGGGTCCGCCCCCGAAGGTGGTGCCATGGTCTCCGGGCTGCATCGCCCCTGCCACCGCCTCGGTCATGACGACGGCGCCCATGGGGAGTCCCCCGGCCAGGGGCTTGGCCAGGGTCAGGAGATCGGGCCGGACTCCCGCCTGCTCGTGGGCGGTGAAATATCCGGTCCGCCCGAGTCCGCACTGGATCTCATCGAAGATCAGGAGGATCCCACGTTCCCGGGTCCACTCCCGCACCTGGCGGAGGAAGGCCGCCGGAAGGGGACGCACCCCACCCTCCCCCTGGATGGGCTCCAGGATGAGGGCGCAGACCGCTTCCGGATCGAGAGCCCGGTCCATCGCCTCGAGGTCGTCGGGATCGACGAAGTGGGCACCGGGCATGAGGGGCTCGAAGGGCTCCCGGTACGCCGGCCGGTCGGTGAGGGCCAGGCTCCCGAAGAGGCGTCCATGGAAGCTCCCACGGAGTGCCACGAAGCCTCGGCCTCGCGCCCCCTCCTCCGTTCCGGCCCACCGCCTCGAGAACTTGAGTGCGGCCTCGACGGCCTCGCCGCCCGAGTTGCAGAAGAAGACCCGATCCAGCCCGGTCTTTGCCGTGAGTGCCATGGCAAGTTCACGGGGGGGCCGGGTCCGGTAGAGGTTCGAGGTGTGGAGGAGCCCGGTCTCGAGGGCCGCCAGGGCCGCCTCCCGGATCTCGGGCGCACCATGGCCCAGCGAGGTGACGGCGATCCCCGAAGTGAAGTCCAGGAACCGTCGTCCGTCTTCGTCGATGAGCCACGATCCCTCGCCCCCTTCGAAGAGAGGGGCCGCCGGCTTGTAGACTCCCAGTAGCGCGTCCTCGTTCAGCACCGGATCCCCCGCTCGGTGGGCCATCCCATCATGGCGTTGAAATTCTGGACCGCCTGGCCGGCAGCCCCCTTGCCCAGGTTGTCGATGGCGGCACCGACGACGACCACCGGCGCTCCGGTCTCCTCGGTCTCTTCGACGCCCAGGTGCGCCCGGTCCGTTCCCACCACGTCCCGCAACTGGGGCAGGCCCCGGTCCTGCACACGCACCGCGGGCTCCCCCTGGTACCGTGCCTGCCACGCCTCCCGGATGTCGTCTGCGCTGACCCCCGGGGCCACCGGAAGCACGATGGTCTCCAGGATCCCACGGGGCACCGGAAGGAGATGAGGCTGGAAGAGGACCTGAAGGGTGCCGAGCTCGGCGCGCACCTCCCTCAGGTGCCGGTGGCGGTTCCCGCCCCCGTACGTCTTGTAGTTCCCCGAGACCTCCGCGAAGAGAAGGTCGACCCTGGCAGCGCGGCCCGCCCCGGTGACCCCCGACGCAGCATTGATCACGGTGAGTCGATCCTCGTCCACCGCCCCACCCTGCACGAGGGGGAGGAGGGCCGTGAGGATCCCGGTGGGGTAGCAGCCCGGATTCGCCACCAGCGAGGCGTCGCCCACCTCCTCCCGGTACCACTCGTTCAGTCCGTAGACTGCCGCCGACTCACGTCCGGACCCCGGACGATGGTCGGCAGTGAGGTCGATGATCCGGGGCGCCCTCCCTCCGCTCCCCAGGAGGGCCTCCACCCACTCTGCCGCATGTCCGTGCGGGAGGCAGAGGAAGAGGACGTCGACGTCCCGGGCGGCCTGGCGATCGGGTGGGGTGAAGGGGAGGCCGGGCACCGGTGTGGGCTCCCCGGCACTGGACCTCGAGGTGGCGAAGACCACCGAGGCCCCGTCGTGGCGGGCCAGGAGGTTCAGTACCTCCTGCCCGGTGTACCCGGTGCCTCCGACGACGCCGACTCGAACGCTTTCTTCTCTGGTTTCTGACATGGGTGTAAGTATGGAGAAGCCCCCCCGGAGGTCAAGAAGGCGGACCGTCCCGCGGGCTGCCTCCCCTCTCCATCACCTGGCGCACCATCGCCTCCACCCGGGCGGGCTCCACCCCCACACTCCGTCCCACCTCGACGCCTCCCTCGAAGAGAAGCACCATGGGCACGCTGGCGATGCGGTACCGCTCCGCCAGCCCGGGAGCCTCATCCACATCGACCTTCACCACGCGAAGCCTCTCGCCATACCGGTCCGCCAGGGTCTCAATCGTCGGAATGATCCAGGCACACGGACCGCACCAGGTGGCGAAGAAGTCCACCAGGACGGGCACCCCCGCCTCCCGCAGCACCCGGTCGAAGCCGGATGTCGAGAGGACGGGGATGCCCTCCGGTCCCGCCGAGGGCTCGGACGGCCCCAAGGTCAGAACTCGTAGCGGAGCCGGAGCATTCCCATTCGGCCCACCTCGGGCACACCGGGAAAGCTCTGGTACGCCGAGTCGAAGAGATTCTGGATCGAGAGCTGGACCGTCGTGCCCGGCAGATTCGGAATCTGGTACGAGACATTGGCGTCGAAGAGGGTGTAGGAATCCACATCGCCCTCGTAGACCCCCGACGTGGCCGGGAAGCCCGCCTGGAAGCGGGTGCGGAACTCACCGCTCAGACCCCGGGCCGGCTCCCGGTACTCGACGCCGAGGCTTCCCTTTCGCTTGGGGGCATTGAGGGTCACCCGCTGACCGCTCTCGGTGGTGAAGGAGTCGTCGTTCACCAGCGAAACCGTGCCGGTGAGCGAGATGAAGTCGGTGAGGAGGAACTGTGCGCTCAGGTCGACTCCGAAAAGGTCGATTTCCTCGTCCACATTCGTGTAGGTGGTGAGGAGCTGCGCCCCATTCGCGTTCACGTCGGCCGACGAGATGACTCCCACCGGCACCTGGGCAAGGCCCGGCACGAGCTGCTCTGCGATGGCCTGGGCCTGCTCGGGGCTCATCCCCAGGTCCTGGACCAGGCGCGGCACCAGGTACTGGCCGATGTCCTGCGGATTCAGGGTGACGAAAGGCGTCTGTACCGTCAGCGGGGTCACCAGGTTGTTCCGCCGGGAGTACCAGACATCGGCGGCGAGAACGGCCCGCTCCGCCAGGATTCCCTTGTACCCCAGCTCGAAGGTGGTCTGGGTCGATTCCCGGATGGGTGCCACATCATCCAGGTCCAGGGCCGAGAGCGACCCGGTCTGTCCCGTGACCGTGTTGAAGAAGTTCGCTCCGATCTGCTCCGGCGTGGGCTGGAGCCCCTGAAGGTAGGGTACAAGCCCCGGGGGAAGCTGGATCCCCTGGCCCTCGGCCTGCGCCGCCACCACCTGGACCGCCGCCGGCCAGAAGTTCGCCGCCGCGCCGGCGGGAAGGAGCTGCACCGGCCCCCCCATCTGCTCCGGGGTGAAGGGGGATCGCATCAGGTACGACCCGTCCCCCTGCCGGAAGCGGAAGCCGTCGGTGCCCGTCCCCTGCACCCGCACGCTGTACCCCAGCTGCGCCGCGCCCGCATCGGGGATCGCGGTCCCCAGGTCCAGGAACTGGTTCAGGGAGGAGGGGGTCGAGAAGGCCCGGTTGAATGTGGCCCGGAACGCCTGCCCCTCCACCGGCTCGAAGACGAGGGCGGCCCGGGGCGAGAAGATGGCGTCGGGGAGCGCCGAGTGGGTGTCCACCCGTCCCGCCAGCACCAGGTCGAGGCTCGGGGAGAGCTGTGTCTCGGACTGGAGGTAGATCCCGAACTCCGAGGTGTCGTCCTCGTCCTCGTAGATCCCGTTGATCGTCCCTTCCGTCTCGGGATCGGTGTAGATGTAGTCCATCCCGTAGGTGAGGCGCTGGCGCGCACCCAGATTCGTCCCGTGCTGGAGCTGCCCCACCAGGAGGGTGGAGCGGTCGACGATGGGAGCACCATTCCTCAGGAGGAAGGTGGTCCCGGCGTCACTCCGATTCGTGTAGATCTGGGCAAAGAGGCGCTCCCAGTTGAAGCGTGCCTGGTAGAAGGAGTACCGCCAGTCCTCCACCTGGGCGGCGCCGAGCCCGGTGAGCTCGATCTGGCTGCCCGCATTGCTCACACCGGCGGTGAAGATGGCGGTGGCGTCGTCCGAGACCGCCCAGTCCGCCCGCACCTCACCCCCCCAGCGGGAGATGTCGAAGTCGCGGGCGCCGATGCGGTCGATCCGGACATTGGCCTCCGCTTCGTCGATTCCCACCGCCCGCATGAGGTCGGCACGCCAGAAGTCCATGTTCTGGTTGAACTTCTCCCGCTCGGCGACCTCCACCGGATCACGGAACTCCCATTCGTCGGCACGCATGAACTGACCCGACACCTTGATCCCCAGCACATCGGAGATCCGCTGCGAGGTCCGGAAGCTCCCACCCAGGATGCCCTGTTCCCCACCCATCATACTGACCTCGTTCCCCGCTTCGCCGAGGGGAGATCGGGTGAGGATGTGGAGGACGCCATTGGCGGTGTTCGGTCCATAGAGCGCGGCTCCGGGCCCAAGCACCACCTCCATCCGCTCGATGTCGGAGTCGCTGGTGGGGACGAAGCTCATGACATTCACCCGGAGCGAGGGGACCCCCGCGATCCGGTTGTCGGTGAGGGTGTGGAGGGCACCGGAGAAAATGTTGTTGAAGCCTCGCACCACCACATTGGTGGACTGGACCCCCTGGGTGATGACATCGACCCCGGGCACCGCCCGAAGGTGGTCCACCGGGGTGGTGGTGGGTCTCGCCATGATCTGGTCGGAGCCCACAATCTCCACCCGTGCCGGCGCCGTGATGGCCTTCTCGTAGGTCCGGCCCACACTCACCACCACCGGGCTCATCTCGAATGCCCGGCGTTCCGTCGAGATGTTCACCGACGCCACTTCACCGGCGGCCACCGTGACCGACTCCACCTCGACCGTCCCGAAGGCCATGGCCGACATGGTGATCCGGTAGGTGCCGGGTGAGACCGAAAGCCGGAACCGTCCCTCCCGGTTGGTCAGCGCCGAAGCCGCACTCCGACCGTCGACATCGATGGCGGTGACCAGGGCCGAAACCAGCGGGTCTCCGGATCGAGCATCGGTCACCGTTCCGGTGATGATGCCCGGATCCTGTGCCGTCACCGCACCGGGAGCGAAAAGGAAGGCCAGCAACGGCACGAGAACCATGCCGATGCGAAGGACCGGGGCTCCGAACCATCGCGCAGGGGAGTTCGAAGCAGAGAACGCCGGATAAGGTGACCGCATCATCGCCTCCAGACGCAGGGGCAGGCCCCGCTAGAGCCATACGGGACCCTGTTTCGGGTCCGTGATCCGGACCCACGAATTCCATGCCCCGAATCTACCCCCCGCCACTCCGAACCTGCAACTCCACCGCACTCCGGAGCGAGCGAACCCCCCCCTCAGTCCGCCGAGACCTTCAGTCCAGCGCCACTCTGTGAAAGTGGAGGGAATTCTCCCGACCCTCGGCAGACTGGCGAACCCATTCGTTCCGGAAGAGGAGGAGGGGTCGCTCGTTCCGGTCGTAGACGAGGGCCGCGTCCAGGCCATTTCCGACCCGCCGGATGTCGGCGTGGGGTCCGGTGACCCAGCGGGCGTCCCGATACGGCATGGGCTCCAGCCGGGCCTCCACACCGTACTCGTGCTCCAGGCGGTGGAGGAGGACATCGAACTGGAGTGGCCCCACCGCGCCCACCACCGGCGCCGGTCCCGTCACCCCGTCCTGGTAGAAGACCTGCACCGCGCCCTCTTCCGAGAGTTCCAGGAGGCCCTTGTCCAGGTGTTTCCGACGGAGGGGATCAGGTACGATGACCCGCGCGAAGTGCTCGGGAGAGAAGGGAGGGATCGACTCGAAGGTGGGACTCCCGCGCTCGGCCAGCGTATCGCCGATGCGAAGCCCGCCCCGGTCGTGGATCCCCACCACGTCACCGGGCCACGCCGTGTCCACCCGCTCCCGCTCCTTTCCGAAGAATTGCTGGGGATCGGTCAACCGGATCCCCTTCCCCGTCCGGACATTGGTCACCATCTCGCCCGGCTGGTACCGCCCGGAGCAGATCCGGACGAAAGCCAGGCGATCCCGGTGCTTCGGGTCCATGTTCGCCTGGATCTTGAAGACGAAGGCGGTGAAGCGGGGGTCCTCCGGATGCACCTCTCCCTCCGAGGATTTCCGTGGAGGGGGGGCGGGCGCATGGCGGAGGAAGCGGCGCAGGAAGGGCTCCACGCCGAAATTCGTCAGCGCGCTCCCGAAGAAGGTGGGAGAGATCGCCCCCTCCCGGAACGCCTCTTCCGAGAAGTCGGCCCCCACCGCGTCCAGGAGCTCGACCTCCTCCAGGAGGCGCTCGGTTGCCGGGCCTCCAAGAAGAGACTCCACCCGGGGGTCATCGAGACCGGTGAGCTCCACCGAGGGCGCGCTCGCCCCATGATCCCCTCCCCGATCGAAGAGGTGGAGCTGCCGGTCGAGCCGGTCGTACACACCCAGGAGGTTGGTTCCGTCGGTCACCGGCCAGGTGAGAGGCGCGCACGCCATCCCCAGTTCGGCCTCCACGTCGTCCAGGAGCTGCAGGGGCGAAACGCCCACCCGGTCGCACTTGTTCACGAAGGTGAAGATGGGAATCCGGCGGAGCTTGCACACCTCGAAGAGCTTGCGGGTCTGCTCCTCCACGCCCTTCCGGTTGTCCAGGAGCATCACCGCCGAGTCGGCGGCCATGAGGGTCCGGTAGGTGTCCTCCGAAAAATCCTGGTGACCCGGGGTGTCCAGGAGGTTGATCCGGAAGCCCTCGTAGTCGAACTGGAGCACCGACGAGGTCACCGAGATCCCCCGCTCCTGCTCCATCTCCATCCAGTCGGAGGTGGCGTGCCGCTTGGCTCGACGCGCTTTCACCGAACCGGCGAGATGGATCGCGCCTCCATAGAGAAGAAGCTTTTCCGTGAGCGTCGTCTTTCCCGCATCCGGATGGCTGATGATGGCGAAGGTGCGTCTCCGCCGAACCTCCTCTTCCAGCTTGGTCTTTGCCACCGTACGCGGACTCCCCGACTTGAACGACCGCCTCCGGCACCGAGGGCGGCCGTCGAGGAGTCTCGCTCCCCTCCATCCGCCCGGAATGGATCCCGGTGCCACGAAAGCACGTATGGTAATACAATTCCGGGAGGGAATTCGACCCCCGACCCGGCCCGGCCCCCGGCCACACCACCTTTTCGCCCTTCCCACCGGACCTCCGCGCACTTGCGAAGCCCCACGATCCTCCTTCTCCTCGGCCTCCTCCCCGTGCCCCTGCACGGCCAGGTCACCGGAGACACCGTGCCGGACGCACCGGCGCAGCGCGCCGTCGAGATCGCCGACCTCGCCGGCGACGGGTGGAACGACCCCGAGGCCCTGGAACTGGTCCGGCGGGGGCGGGAGGCCCGGACCCGGGTGATCACCGACGGCACCCTCGAGAGCTACCAGGCCCTCACCGAGGGACACATCTACTTCTTCATCGACCCCGAAGAGGGGGATCGCTCCCTCATCCGGGTGGACCAGGTGGCAGTGGAGCTTTTCTGGGAGGCGCCGGATCATGTGCGCCAGCGCCTCGTGGGAGAGCGCTCCGAGACCCGTCTCCCCGTGCGGGACTTCCGGTACTACCTCGACCGCCTCACCCTCGTCCAGTACGGTTTCGGCGACGAGATCGAGGTGGGCCAGGGGATGGATGTCTCCGGGGTCCCCCACCCCCTGGCACCCCTTCCAGGCGGCGATCCGGATCGGGAGCGCTACGACTACCGGATCGGCGACTCGGTCTCGGTCCACCTCCCGGGAGACCCCGAACCCCTCCGGGTCATCGAGGTGCAGGTGCGCCCCCGGGACCCCGACGCCCCGGGCATCCTGGGCTCGATCCACCTGGACCGGGAGTCCGCCGACCTCATCCGGATGGCCTTCACCTTCACTCCGGCCTCCTACGTGGACCCCCGCACCGACCGGATCGCGGTGGAGCTTGACTACGGACGGTGGGAGGGAGAGTACTGGCTCCCCTACACCCAGCGCATCGAGGTCCGGCGCGAGGTCCCGGAGCTGGACCTGGGGGTGGGCACGGTGATCCGGGCGGTCCTCCGGGTGGGCGACTACGAGCTCAATGTCCCCCTCCCGCAGGAGATCCGCTTCGCCCCCGCCATCTCCACCCTTCCCGAGGAGGAGCTCCGGGCCTTCGACTTCACCGGTGGCCTCCTCTCGCGCATCGAAGAGGACGGGCTCGCCGATGTGGCCACCCGGGCCGATCCCAGGGAGCTCCGGGTCGAAGCCGCCGAACTCCTCCGCAACCGTCCTCCCACCGGGCTCTCCCCCCTGCGCTTCCACCTCCCCTCCGCGTCGTCGGCCCTGGCGTA
>SLSF01000043.1 GCA_007130605.1 Gemmatimonadota bacterium
ACCAGGACCAGGCAGGCCAATCTCCGCCTACCCGTCCCCCTCGATCCGGAGACGCGGACGCCCGGCACTCCCCACCCGGATCCGGGCCCGCTTTTCCGGGTCGCGACGGAGCTCCACCGTGCCCACCAGACGCTCGGGAAGGCGGGCCGCCACCCCCGGCGGGAGGACTGCCACCACCGGAATTGCGAGGGGCTCCCCGGCCAGGAGCTGGAAGAAGCGGACCACTTCGTCGCTCCCATCGCTCTCGGCAAAATGTCCAAGCACCAGGTGCGACGGGGCCGCTGGGGCCCCGCCCTCCCCGGATTCCATCCCCTCCTCGCCTGTCTGGATCGCTTCGTCTGCCTCGACCCGGTCGTGCAGATCGAGGCCGACCGTGGCGAGATGGAGGGCCGCCGAGACGAGGGCGAAATCGCCCGGCGGAGGGGGACTCCACTCCCCTCCATCCTCCCGGACCGCCACCCCTCCATGCTCCGGATCCACGAGGAGCTCGCGGATCCTCCCACCGGTGACCCGGCCCAGGAAGTCGGCGGCCAGCCCGAGGACCCGGGGATCGCCGGGCGCGGGGATCTCTCCATGGCCCGAAGGCCGCCCACCCCACCCCTCCTTCGTCGCCGGTTCCGGAACGGGCTCCACGGGATGGGTCGATGCCTCGGCCAGGGCCTCCATCCGGGCCTGCAATTCGAGCACCTGGCGGTCGAGCACCCGAAGCGCATCGGGCTTCTCTTCGAGCTGCTCCCTCCGCCGGCGCCACCACTGCCCGTCCTGCACCACATCTTCCCACTCTTCGCGGAGTTCCCGCACCATACGGGGGTGGGCCTCGGCGAGGGGCCGCCGGCAGGTCGGGCAGAGGGCGTCGGCCCCCTCCGACTCGATCTCGCGGAGACGATCGCGCAGCTCCCGGGCATGATCCCGGTAGCTGGCGAGCCGTGACTCGGCCTCCTGTCGCTCCCGGACCCACTCCAGGCTCAGCGCTTCCATGTCTCCCGTCGCCTCGAGCCAGTCCTCCCGGAGCCGACGGAGTTCCCGAGCAGTCTCCGGGGTGGAGTCCCCGGTAGACGGGGAAGGAGCCGGAAGGGCCTCTCCCGCGACATCCACCTCCCCCCTGGCCTGGGAACCGCGTTCCTCTTCCGGACGCACGAAGGCAAGGGGAAGCCCCCGCGAGCCTCCCCCTCCATCGGCGAGTCGGGCCAACCGGACCCGGTCCTCCCGGGAATCGGCCATGAGGGCCCAGAGCCCGGGGGTGAGGGGGATCTCGTCGGCATCCTCTCCCTCTGCCCCACGGAGGAGCCGCGGAAGGCCCGAAG
This sequence comes from Gemmatimonadota bacterium, assembly GCA_007130605.1. Classification (GTDB taxonomy): domain Bacteria; phylum Gemmatimonadota; class Gemmatimonadetes; order Longimicrobiales; family Gaopeijiaceae; genus SLBA01. The sequence goes on from SLSF01000043.1 coordinate 1,305, forward strand.
GAGAGGCAGGGCGCTCCCGCAGGAGCCCCGGAAGGCGGAGGTCGGTGGGGCCGGCATGGATCTCCAGGTGGGCCGTCTGACGCTCGATGGCCTCCAGGAGTCCGGGACGAATCCCCGCCAGGGCCCCCGGCTCCCTCCCGCGAAGTCGGACCCGGAGGATCTTCCCCTCGATACCCCCGGGGAGTCCCTGCAGGAGCTCACGAAGCCGGCGGCTTCCGGCCTCGGGGTCGGAGGGATCCACTCGAACGGGAGCCAGGTCCACGACAGGACGTCCGGGCAGGTTGTGGAACTCCTCGTCTCCGGACTGGAGATCACAGCTCCAGAATCCCTTCTCCACCACCCCTTCCCGCCATGGGTCGATGCCCACCCGCTCCAGCGACCCGGCGGTGCGGATCCGGGCCCCCACCCGGTCCCATCGGCGGGCCCGGGGTCCGCCCCCCAGGGCGATGTAGTCCCACCCCCGGGGGTCGAGGGGGAGCGCCCCCTCATCTCCTCCGGGAGTCCCCCGGACCAGGAGCACATTCCACCGGGCGTCGGGATCAGGGCGGAGCTGGGGGTAGGGGGGGCGGATGACCGACCGATACGGGACCAGGAGGATGTGAACACCGGCCTCCCGAAGGTGCACGGCACGGGGCGCCCCCGCGGCAGCCTCGACCCCGGGAAGAGCGTCGAGGACCGCCACCGGACCGGGATCGGCGGGTGCCGCGGGTGTATCCCGTTCTCCCGCCACCGCGCAGATGGTCACACCGGGGAGGAGTTCCCGGAGGGTCCCGATGCCGCGGGTGAGGGTCAGGAAGGCGGTGGAGGGAGGATCGGGGTGGTCGAAGAGATTCCCCGTCAGGAGCACCAGGTCGGGGCCCAGGCGCCCGATCTCCTGGATCGCATGGTGGAAGGCTGCGGCCACATCGCGCTCCCGCAGATTCCACCCGCGCTCCACCTTGGCGAATGCCCGAAACCCCAGGTGGAGATCGGAGAGGTGCGCGATCCGCATGGGGTCACGCCTCCGGCACGGCCCGAGGCACCTGGAGGAAGCCCGCCACGGATTCGGGCAGGGGCTCCGGCTCCACCTCTTCTCCGAAGGCCCGCGCCACCAGGAAGGCCCGCCGAGCTCCGCCCGGAACCGGGTCCCGGGGGGCACCGCCACCCTCCGGAAGCCGGACGATGCCACCGGGGTCATCCCGGCTCCCCACATAGAGCGCACTCCACTCGAAGCCGCTCGTCCGCTCCAGAACCCCTTCCAGAAGCCCCCGCTCCCCCGGCAGCTCCAGGAGGGGAAAGGCCACGAGCACGCCCCCCGGACGGAGGAGGGCATGGAGGCGCTCGAGTCCTCCCCCGGGAAGGGTCACCCCTCCCGGCGTCGCCGCCACTTCCAGGAGGTCCAGGAGGATCCAGTCCGCACTCGCTCGGGGAAGGAGGGTCTCGCCCCGGTGGAGGAGGGTGTGCGCGTCGACGGGGTGCCAGGTGGGCGCCTCTCCCGCTGGCTCCATGAGCTTCCGGGGAGTGTCCAGGAGGAAGCGCCCGCCCTCCTCGTCGGCCAGGGCGATCCGATGATCCACCCCCGGAGCCGCCCGCCGCATCCATTCGCCCAGGAGTGCCGCGCCGACCCCCACAGAGAGGAGGGTCCCCCGGGCCGTGTCGGGAAGGGAGACGAGATCGGCGATGGCCCGTTCCTCGGGGAGCCCCGGCACGCCGTCTCCATCCACCGCGGCCCGGAGGCGCCCATTCTCACGGAGCGCCACCAGATGGGTCCTCGGAGTCCCCCGGATCCAGCGCTCCACCACCAGGAGGCCGGAGGTCCCCGTGCGTCGGTCGGCACGCTCGAGCCAGAGGACCTCGTCGAGAGCCCATCCATGAACCAGCGCTCCTCCCGAGACCGAGACGAGGCTCAGGAGGATGACCGCCGTTGGGGAGAGGGTCGGGAAGAGGAGGAAGCCCACCAGGAGCACGCCGACGCCGCCCCCGAAGAGTGTCGCGGCCGCCACACGCCCCTGTCCCCGGGTGCCCGGAAGATCGGCGAGTCCCTTCAGGACCCGCCCCCCGAAGTAGTAGGGAAGGGCCACGAGAAGGGCGAGCCCCACCGCCTGGGTCAGGGCCGCCGCACCAAACCCCCGGAAGAGCTCCCAACCCACGGCGAAAAACGCCGCCAGGGTGAAGCTGATGAGGGCGTAGAGCCAGAGCTTTCGTGCGCCCTCCACCGCGGCACGTCCCTCGGCCCCGGCGTCATGGGTGAACCCCATGGCGAGGGAGCCGAAGAGCACCGCCAGGACCACCGCGAGGGCCGGGAGGAACCCGGGACCTCCATAGAGGAGGAGACCGGCCGCCACGAGACCCATCATGGAGAGGGCCATCCCCATGAGGAAGGCCGGAGTCGCACCCCGCCAGCTACCGAGTGTCATGGCTCCCACCTCATTCGGCCACGGTCCGATACTGGCCCTGGAAGAAGACGAGGGGCGCCCCGTCGCCCGTCACCCCGCACGCCTCCACCCGCCCGAAGAGGACCGAGTGGTCGCCCGCCTCCACCACCTTCCAGAGGGTGCAGTCGAGCCAGGCCAGGGATCGCTCCAGGATCGGCGCGCCGGTGGCGGCCCGCCGGAGGACGAGGTCGTCAAAACGGATCTCCCGGGTAGGCCCGGCGAAGCGGCGGGAAAGGGGCTCGTCTTCGCGACGCAGGATCGAGATGGCGAACCGCCCGGTCTCGAGGATCGCCGAACGGGAGGTGGAGTCGTTGGAGACACAGACGAGAACCAGGGGAGGATCGAGGGAGACCGAGGTGAAGCTGTTGGCAGTGAGTCCCACCGGCGTCCCCTCGGGATCGGCGCCCGTCAACACCGTCACCCCGGTGGCGAAGTGGCTCATGACGCTACGGAAGGCTTCCGCCTCTTTCATCCCCCCCTCCCCCTCAGTCGACACTCGGAACTCTTTGCGCTCGTCCCCCCCCTTCGGTAGCTTCCAGCCTTCGGTTCGCCCCGTCTGACGGAGCGGTGCCGAAACGGCCGGATCCCTGCTGCCTCCCAGCTCCGAATGATCATGCGTATCAAGGGGTTTTCCCTTCTCACGCTCGGCGTGATTCTAACCCTCGTGCCGGGGTGCGACAATGTCCAGTGGGCCGGTGTGGATGTCGAACTCCGGGCACCCGACCCTCCGCCCTCCGATCCGGCCCCCGAGGAGACCGACCCCGACGCCGAGGAGATCGCTCTCGAACCCCTCGACCTCGGGCCCCTCCTCTACCTGGTGGAGGTGGATGGACCCACCGGCCGCATCCTCCCCGTGGCCGAGTGGGGTGCGGACGGCTACCGTCCCCTCCCCGACGAAGAGGACACACCCGACTTCCTCGAACGTTTCCCCATCGATCGGTGGGAGGAGGGCACCGAGTTCATCCTCCTCCACCAGGGTCGGCGGGTCGGCACCCTCATCTCCGACGGAAGCACCGGGGTCGATACCGAGAGCTGCCTCCTGCGCCCGGTGACCAGCGGCTCCCTGGAGGTGCGCACCGATCTCACCGCGCCCACCCGCATGGTGGCGGTCCGGCGCGACGATGTGGCCCCGGGCCTCCTCCCCGACGACCTCCTCCGCTCGAGTCCCGCCTCTCCCCAGCTTTCGCAGCCCCAGCTCCGGGCCGAGGCCGAGGACCTGGGACGCCACCTCGTCCCGAGAGCGGAGATCCCCTGGCCTCCCTCGATCCCCGACCTGGTGGCCGACCACCAGCAGGTGGGAGTGGTGGGCGAAGACCGGATGATGGCGGCGACCTTCATCTTTGGCGACGAGGCCGAGGTGCGCACGGCGCCGGCCACCGCCTACGCCTTCTTCACCCTGGCCCGCGAGGAAGAGGGCGAGTGGTCCCCCTTCTGGCTCTGGTTCCAGGAGGTTTCCCAGGGCAAGGCGATCCCCCGGGTCCTCGCGTCCGGCCGCTGGACCGAGGCCGACACCCCCGAGCTCGTCCTGGAGCTATTCGGGTCCCAGGAGCGGGGACTGGCCATTCTCGGGGCGCGCGAGGGCGAGTGGTCTCTCCTCTACCGGGATCCCTGCGGGCCCGAGCCCGCCGATGGGGCGGCCCGGAGCTGGCCCTGATGAGGGGACGGACCCGGGGGGGAATGCTTCTGGCCGGCCTCCTCCTGGCCGGCCTGCTTCTGGCCGGCTGCGCCGACACGCCGGAGACCGGAGAGGACCTCCTCCCGGAAGAATCGGCCACTGCGGCAGGAGAGATCCGGGTCACCGACGACGCCGGACGGGAGTGGCGCTTCGACGTCCCACCGGAACGGGTCATCTCCCTCGTCCCCTCCTCCACCGGGATCCTCCGGGCCCTGGGCATGGAGGAGCGGCTGGTGGCCCGCACCGACTTCGACCGCGATACCCCGCTCGCCGGCCTCCCTTCGGTGGGGGGCGGACTCCACCCTTCGGTGGAGGTGCTCACCGCCCTCGATCCCGACCTGGTGGTCCGCTTCGAGGGCCCCACCGACCGGGCCACACCCGAGACTCTGGACCGGCGGGACATCCCCCACCTCGCCATTCGTCCCGATACCATCGGGGACATCCGCCGGATCATCCGCATGCTCGCCCGAACCATGGGAGTCGAGGAGCGGGGCGAGGCGCTGGTGGCGGAGATGGACCATGGGATCGACTCGGTCCGGGCCCTGGTGGCCGACCGGCCGAGACCCCGTGTGGTCTTCCTCCTGGGGGGAGATCCCCCCTGGGTGGCAGGCGCCGACACCTTCCTGGACGAGCTGGTGGAGATCGCCGGAGGGGAGAACATCTTCGCCGACACCGGCCCCCTCTACGCACCGGTGAGCATCGAGGAGATCATCCAGCGGGATCCGGAACTCATCCTGGCCACCGAGGGGTCCCGGGTGCCCCCGGCGCTCCAGTCGCTCCCCCTGCGAAGGGTCCCCGAGACGGTGCAGAGCCCGGGGGTCGAGGTGGCCCGTTCGGCCGCGACCCTTGCCCGGATCCTCCACGAACCGGAGGGGCGTTGAGGGCTCGGGTCGGCTGGGTCTCACTCCTGATGATCCTGGGCACCGCCGGGGCCATGCTTCTCGGGGTCCGCTACGGGACGGTTCCCATCGGGACCGGAGACCTCCTGGCCCTCCTCCGGGGTGAGGCCACCGAGGCCCATCACTTCATCGTCTTGGAACTCCGCCTCCCCCGGGTGGTGATGGGGGTGCTGGTGGGAGGAGGGCTGGCCCTGGCGGGCGCGGTCTTCCAGGCCCTTCTCCGGAACCCGCTGGCCGAGCCCTACATCCTGGGGATCTCGGGGGGTGCGGCGGCCGGTGCCGTGGGCATCCTCGCCCTGGGGCTCGCCTCCATGACCTCGTGGCTCCTCCCCGCCGCCGCCTTCGGGGGGGCGCTCCTGGCCATCACCCTCGTCTTCGGGGTCGCGGCCTCGGCAGACCGGCGCCTCGACGTGCGGGTTCTCCTGCTTTCCGGGGTGGTGGTGGGCGCCTTCTTCTCGGCGTGCATCGCCCTCATCCTGGCGCTCTCCGACGCCCCGACGGTGCGGGGGGCGATCCTCTGGATGATGGGAAGCCTTTCGGGAGCCACCTGGCGGACGGTGGGGATCGTCGCCGCCTACACCCTCCCTGCGGCCCTCCTCCTCCTCACCCTGGCCCGCTCCCTCAATGTGATGGCCATCGGCGAGGAAACCGCGTCGTACCTGGGAACCGAGGTGGAGCGGACCAAGCGGGTGGCATACGCCGTCGCCTCCCTCATCGCCGCAGCGGGGGTGGCCTTCACCGGGGTCATCGGCTTCGTGGGACTCGTGGTGCCCCACACGGTGCGCCTCCTCGTCGGACCGGACCACCGCACCCTCCTCCCCCTCTCCTTCGTGGCGGGGGCGGGGTTCCTGACCCTGGCCGACCTCGGCGCCCGCACCCTCCTGGCCCCCACAGAGATCCCCATCGGGGTCATCACCGCCTTCGTCGGGGTCCCCTTCTTCCTCCTCCTCCTGCGCCGGAGCCTGCGGGCATGAAGCTCGTCACCCGTGACCTGACGGTGCGCTACCCGGGCGAAGAGCTGCCCGCCCTCGACGGGGTCTCCATGGAGGTGCTCCCCGGCACCCTCTACGCCGTCCTCGGACCCAATGGCTCCGGAAAGTCGACCCTCATGCGCGCCCTTCTGGGTACGGTGGCCATCGAGAGCGGGGAGGCCCTTCTCGGCGATCGGCCGGCCGCTGCGTGGGGCCGCCGGGCGCTGGCGCGGGAGGTGGGTGCGGTGGGACAGATGGAAAGTGTCGCCTTCCCCATCACGGTCCGGGAGCTCGTGGCCATGGGGCGGTACCCGCACCTGGGGCCCCTGCGGCGGGAGGGTGCCGCAGACCGCCGGGCGATCCAGGATGCCCTCGAGCGGTGCGACGCCCTCCGCCTCGAGGGTCGCGAGGTGGGGACCCTCTCCGGGGGCGAGTACCAGCGGGTGCGGGTGGCCCGAGCCCTGGCCCAGGAGCCGAAGGCACTCGTTCTCGACGAGCCCACGGCGAGCCTGGACATCCGTCACGAAATGGAGATCCTCCGCCTCCTGAGGCGCTCGGCCGACCAGGGGATCACGGTGCTTCTCATCACCCACAACCTGAACCTCGCCGCGCGCTTTGCCGACCGGCTCCTCCTCCTGGCATGTGGTCGCGTGGCCGTCGAGGGGACGGCGGAAGAGGTGCTCGACGCGTCGATCCTGGAGCGGGTGTACGGCTGGCCCGTCCGGATCCGCCCGGACCCGGACACGGGGGTTCCACAGGTCACCCCCGAGGGGTAGGTGCCCGCCCGGGCAGGGAAGGGCCCACCGCCCCATCGGGAACTCCGGGCCCCAACCCCAGGTGCAAGGCCGTCCGCGCGGCTCACCAAATCCCAAAGGACCCCGGGAGCAGGTCGAGCGGCACAAGGGCGTGGCGGTTCAACCCTCCAGGAGTTCGCGGAGTCGCCGGTAGCTCTGGTACCGGGCCGGGTCAACCTCCCCCGCTTCCAGTGCCTCCTTCACCACGCAGTCGGGCTCGTGGGTGTGGCTGCATCCCCGGAATCGACAGTCGTCGGCCCGCTCCCTGAACTCGGGAAAGGCATCGGAGAGCTCCCCGGGCTCCACCGACCAGAGCTCGACCTCGGAGAATCCCGGGGTGTCCACCACGTCTCCCCCACCGGGCAGTTCCAGGAGGCGCGCGCTCACCGTGGTGTGGCGACCCCGACGGAGCTTCCGGCTCACCTCGCCGGTGCGGAGGCTGAGTTCGGGGGCGATCGCGTTGAGGAGCGAGGACTTTCCCACGCCCGAGGGTCCGGCAAGGATCGAGGTCCCGTCGCCCAGGAGGGCCTCCAGCGCCTCGATGCCCTCTCCACTCTTCGCCGAAGCGCCGAGGATCCGGTAGCCGGTGCCCCGGAAGCGGCACTCGGCCTCACCGACGACCTCCGCACCCCCGGGAAGGTCGATCTTGTTCAGGACGAGGACGGGCTCGAGCCCGCACACTTCGGCCAGTACGAGGAAGGCATCGGCGATCTCTCCCCGGAAGGGGGGATCGGCAACGGAGAGGACCACGAGCATCCGGTCCACATTGGCGGCGACGAGCCGGGCCTTGTGCCCCCGGGCGGTGGCGCGCACGAGACGGCTTCGGCGGGGGAGGACGGACTCGATGGTCCACCGCTCCTCTTCGTCGGCGGCGGGAAGGACCTCGACCCGGTCACCGGCCACGACCCGGTCTCCGAGCCGTTTCTCCTGCTTCAGGCGGCCACGGAGAGAAGCCTGCACAAGTGATCCGTCGTCGAGACGGATCTGGTAGACCCCGCCCAGGGACTCGAGTACGACCCCGGTGCGGGAGTCCATTCAGGCCGCGAAGGACTCCAGCGCGTCGCCCTTGCCCCCCTCGCGAAGCCTCCGGAGGGCGCGATCACGGAGCTGACGGATCCGCTCCCGGGTGACGCCGAGCATGTTCCCGATCTCCTCGAGGGTGTGCTCGCGCTCCCCTTCGAGACCGAAATAGAGGCGGAGCACCTTGGCGTCGCGTGGCTCGAGGGTGTCGAGGGCGCCACGGACCGCCTCGGAGAGCAGCCGGGATTCCACGTCCTGCTCGGGCTCGGCGGCTTCCTCGTTGATGAAGCGCTCCACCAGCTGCGAATCCTCGCTGTCGCCGATGGGGGCATCGAGGCGGATCTCCGCCGCATTCAGGGTCTGGAGCGACTCGATGAGCTCGGGGGTGAGGTCGGTGGCCGCCGAGAGTTCCTCGGGATTCGGCTCACGTCCCAGCTCCTGCTTGAGGCGCTCCTTCTCGCGGAAGATCCGTGCCAGGTCGGAGGCCCGGTTGAGGGGCACCCGCACCGAACGGCCATGGTTGGCCAGCGCGGCGAGGATTGCCTGGCGGATCCACCAGACGGCGTACGAGATGAACTTCACCCCCTGCTCCGGATCGAACTTCCGGGCAGCGGTGACGAGCCCCACATTCCCCTCCTGGATGAGGTCGGTGAGCGACACACCTCGGTTCTGGTACTTCTTCGCCACACTGATGACGAAGCGCAGGTTTGCGCGCGCGAGCTCCTGAACCGCGTCCTCGTCTCCAGCCTGCGCCAGGGCGCCAAGCTCCTTCTCCCGGTCGGGAGTAATGAGCTCGTGGCGACTCACGTCACGCAGATACTGGTCGAGAGCGGACTGCTCGTCCAGGCTTGCGTCGAACCCCCCAAGGGAGTTTCCGGAACGTCCGCTCTTCTTGCGCCGTCCCTTCCGGGCTGTACCGGCCATCTCGATCCATTCCTCGATTCAGGATCCCGGAGGAGAGCCACTTCGTGCCCACCCTGGGATCGTGTG
>SLSF01000323.1 GCA_007130605.1 Gemmatimonadota bacterium
CCCGGGAAGAGCATGGAGAACCAGTGCGGCTCCAGCGACATGGCCCAGTCGATGATGATGAAGCTCATCACCACCGCGTAGACGAGGGCCAGGGCGGGGGAGAGCACCTTGAGCTTCTGCCAGCTCCGCTCCCGTTCCGCTTCCAGGCCGAGCCACTTCCCCCCGGTGATGCGCTTCCGCCACCGGGCCCGCGACGTCACACCTTCCTCGTCGTTCTCCCGCTCGGGTCCCAGGTCGGGCCGGAGCATCCAGTACATGAAGAGGAGAATGAGCCCGAAGAGGATGAGAGGACCGATGAGGGTCCGGGTGATGAGGAAGGGGACGTTGAGGTAGGCAGCCTTCAACTGGACGATGGGGTCGAACTCCATGTACCGGATCCAGGAGAAGTAGCTCTCCCGAAGCTGCAGCATGGGCAGCATGAGCAGGTACGAGATGGGGAGGAAAGCCCCAAAGGCGAGGGAGACCCGCCGCACCGACCAGTTCCACTTCGCCTTGGTGATCACCGTGGCGGCGCAGAGGATCACCGCTCCGGCGGCAATCCCGCTGAAGAAGAGCCAGTTGGCCACGTACGCCTGCCACGCCCGATCCGCATCGGAGGTGAGGAGGACGAAGAAGGCGAGGGCCCCGATCCCCACCATGGCCAGGAGCGCCAGGGTCGTCGTCTTCGACGGGTTGAGGTACCGGGCCTCGATCTCGGACGGAACATGGATATCATGCATCAGTCAGTCCTCAGTCTTCCTGTCCGGAGTCGTTGGTGTCATCGGCCTGCCCATCCGGGAGCTGTCCCTGGAGCTGGCGGACGTAGTTCACGATGTGCCAGCGATCGAAGTGGGTGATCTGGTGCCCGTAGGCGGGCATCGTTCCCCGACCGATCCGGATGATGGAGTAGAGATAGCCGTCGGAGCGCTCGAGTGCCGGGCCTTCGACGATGGTGAAGGACATCACCCCCGCCGCCGTCACCGGTCCGTCACCTGCCCCGGCATCGCCATGACAGGGGGCACAGCTCCGTGCGTACATCTCACCACCACGCTCGAGGGAGGCCGCGTCGGCCGGCACCGGGTTCTCCAGGTCCACCGCGATGGGGTCTTCCTGGAGGAGCTGGATCGGGGTGATGGGCGGAGGAGGTGTGACTCCTTCGGGCTGCCCCGCGGCAATTTCGCCCGGCTGGGCCGGGAAATTCCCCGAGGCGAAGGAGACCGATCCCTCGGCGGGCAGTCGCGGATCCTGGTGGGTCTGGATCGCCGGCTGGTCCCGCATGGACCGTCCGAAGACCGCCACGATGAGGTCGTCCATCGGGGTGCATCCGGCCCCGGTCATCAGGACCAGGAAGAGGAGCACCGCTGTGCGTATCCGAACCATTCTCTTCTCTCGTTCAGCCATGGGACCGTGCCTTCGGATCGTCCTGCAGCTGGGATGGACCATTCGACTCGAGGATCTGCCGGGCCTCCTGGAGGCGGTCTTCGGGCGCCGTCACATAGATCCCGAAACGGCCGGCACTGAACTCGGGATCGTAGACCACATCGGACTTGAGGTCGGGCACCCGCATGTTCCAGAAGACCCCGACCACGGTGAAGAGCACCCCGAAGAGGATCGTCATCTCGAAGGAGATGATCACGTAGGCCGGCATCGACAGGATCGGCTTGCCTCCCACCACCAGGGGCCAGTCGAGGCTGGCGAAGACGGGCAGCGCGAAGCCCGTCGCCGCCCCGGTGAGTCCGCCCACCAGGGTGAAGAGGCGCACCGGGCTGTGCTTGTAGCCCAGCGCCTCCTCGATATGGTGCTCGGGGAAGGGCGCGAAGGCGGTGATCTCTTCGAACCCCTTCTCCTTCAGCCCCTTGATGGCATCGACGGTGGAGTCGAGGTAGTCGAAGGACGCCAGGATTCCTTCACGGGCATCACTCATGTCGTCACCTCCTTCTTCCGGTCCTTGCGAGGTCGCATCGGTGGGGGCAGCACCTCCTTGATCTCGGCGATGGCCACGGGGGGCAGGAGGCGGATGAAGAGGAGGAACCAGAAGGCGAACCATCCGAAGGTCCCGATCACGATGCCCATCTCGGTGAAGGTCGGCCGGTAGACCGCCCACGCGAAGGGCATGAACTCGTGCGAGAGCGAGGTCACGATGATCACGTAGCGCTCGAACCACATCCCGATGTTGATGAAGAGGGTGATGACGAAGAGCGCGGGGATTGAATGCCGGACCCTCTTGAACCAGAGGAGGATCGGGATCATCCCGTTACAGGTCAGCATGATCCAGGTCGCCCACCAGTAGCTCCCGAAGGCGCGGTTCCAGAAGACCCGGCGCTCCGGGTCCTCACCGGAGTACCACGCCATGAAGAACTCGGTCAGGTAGGCATAGAAGACGATGAGCCCCGTCACCAGGCAGAGCTTCGCCATGGCGTCGAAATGTCGGATCGTCAGGTACTTCTCGAGGCCGAAGATCTTCCGAATGGGCACCATGAGGGTGATGACCATGGCCACCCCTGAGAAAATCGCTCCCGCCACGAAGTAGGGTGCGAAGATCGTCGCGTGCCACCCGGGCACGATGGCCATGGCGAAGTCCCACGACACCACCGAGTGGACCGAGAGCACCAGGGGCGTGGCCAGGGCCGCCAGGAAGAGGTACGCCTTCCCGAAATGGTGCCACTGCCGGTCGGTGCCCCGCCATCCGAAGGAGAGGAGCTGGTAGAAGCGGTTCCGGAGTGTCCCCTTCTTCGTCTGGTCCCGGGCCGCCGCGATGTCGGGAATCAGCCCCAGGAGGAAGAAGAGGGAGGAGACGGTGAAGTAGGTGGAGACCGCAAAGACATCCCAGACCAGGGGCGACCGGAAGTTCGGCCAGAGGAGCCGCTGGTTCGGATAGGGGAAGAGCCAGTAGGCGTGCCAGGCCCGACCCAGGTGGATCAGGGGAAAGAGTCCGGCGGTCATCACCGCGAAGACGGTCATGGCCTCGGCGGCGCGGTAGATGGACTGCCGCCACCGGGCCCGGAAGAGGAAGAGGATCGCCGAGATCAGGGTGCCGGAGTGCGCAATTCCGACCCAGAATACGAAGGTCGTGATGTAGGCGCCCCACCCCACCGGAGAATTCAGGCCCGAGAGCCCGATCCCCTGAATGAGCTGATTCCCCCAGGAGAAGGCGAGGAGGCCGATTCCGGCCACCGACATCCCCAGGAGAATCCACCACCACTTCCCCGGACGGGACAGCATCCGGAGAATGTCGGTATTGACCTCTCCGTACTGCCGCACGTCGGGGTGCGTCTGCGCCGCCCGCTCTTGTTCGGTTACCGTCGCCATTCTCTCCCTCTCGCCCCCGGTGACCCGGAGTACCAGTAAGTCCTCAGACGTGGATGTCGCTGACGGGGTGGAATGTCACCTTCCGCAAGTAACTCACCGCGGGCTGCGTATTGATCAGCACATCGAGCACGCGGTACGTCCGTTCATTGTCCACCACCTGAGCCACCCTCGACTCGGAATCCCGGATGTTGCCGAAGACGATGGCCTCGGCCGGACAGCTCTGCTGACACGCCGGGACCACCTCGCCATCGCGAACGTCTCGTCCCTCCACCGTCGCGCGGTTCTCGGCCTGGCGGATCCGCTGGACGCAGAAGGAGCACTTCTCCATCACGCCCTCGGAGCGCACCGTCACATCGGGGTTGTACTGCCAGTTCAGCGGCTCGGGCACGTCGGAGAACCCGAACCAGTTGAAGACCCGCACCTTGTACGGGCAGTTGTTCGCGCAATACCGCGTTCCCACGCACCGGTTGTAGATCTGGCCATTGAGGCCGTCGGGCGTATGGTACGCCGCATAGACCGGGCAGACCGGCTCGCACGGGGCGTTCCCGCAGTGCTGGCACATCATGGGCAGGAAACGGATGTCCACGGGGCCGGGCGCCGAGGCGTCCACCGTCTCGTAGAAGCGCTCCATCCGGATCCAGTGGAGGTCCCGCCCCATGAGGAGCTGGTCCTCGCCCACATTCGCCACATTGTTCTCCGCCTGGCAGGCGGTGACGCACGCCGAACACCCGGTGCACTTGTCCAGGTCGACCGCCATGGACCAGCGGGCGTTCTCGGCGGGGTCGTAGTCGCCGTACTGCGCCCCCGGGAGGGGGAAGTCCTGCGGGAGGCCCTCGGTGGGAATGGGCACGAAGCCACCCATCTCCTGGAGCTCCTGCAGCGTGCTGCTCCCGGTGTGGTCGTCGCCGGCCTCTCCCAGGTCGTCGAGCATGACCGCCGGAACGATGGGACGATCGAAGGTCTGGTCGGATCCCTCGATGGTGGCGAGCCGCCGGTGGCGCCCGGTGGGCTCCACCTCGACCCGTGTGGCCAGGTGCACGAGGGACTCGGAGGGCTGCTCGATCTCGCCGGGAAGGAGCACCATGGCGTTCACACCCTTGCTCTCGGCGTAGCGCCCGTAGCTCTCGTGGCCGGATCCCATGGCCACCGCCACCGTGTCCGTCCGGATCCCCGGGTAGGTGAAGACCGGAAGCTCGACCTCGCCGTGGGGCGAGCGGAGCCGCACGATGTCACCCTTGCGCACCCCCATCTCCTCGGCGGTGTCCGGGTGGATCTCCACCCAGGAGTGCCAGGCGATCTTCGAGACCGGGTCGGGCAGCTCCTGGAGCCAGGGGCGGTTCGCCCCCCGGCCATCTCCGAAGCGCGACGAGGGATAGACGACGAGGACGTGGCCTTCGCCGTCGAGTTCGGGCGCATCGAAGGTGAGGGGCCGGTCGGGGCTCTGGAGCGATACCTGGGCGTCTGTCTGGGTCGGGAGCTCCACCATTCCGTCGCGGAGGACCTGTCGCCAGAAATCCGAGAAGGTCCCTCCGGGAGCGCCCGCGTCGGCGTGCAGGTCGCTCCACCGGTTCCGCACGTAGTCGTGGAAGGTCTCGGCGCCCATCTCTGCCCCGATCCGACCGGCGAGGGTCAGGAGGATGTCGCCGCAGGAACGGGAATCGAAGTGGGGGACCGGCCGCATGGCCGGCTGCTGCACCGTCCAGAGTCCCGGACGGGGATTGGCGTCACCCCACGCCTCCAGGTAGTGGCGGTCCGGGAGGACCAGGTCGGCGAGCTCCGCCGTCTCGTCCATCTGGGTGGCGATGGCCACCGTGAAGCCCACCTGTCTCGCCGCCTCGCGGAAACCCGCGGCAGGGGGCAGGGAGTAGGCGGGATTGGTCCCGTGCACCACCAGGGCCGAAACCTGCCCCCCGGCCATCTCCTCGATGAGGCTCATGACCTCGCCGGTGGGGCGGGTGGCCACACTGTCGAGGGTCTGGTCGAAGCGGACCGTGGTTCCCACCGCTCCCGACACCGCGTTCAGGACGAGGGCGGCCAGATTCGCCGCCGTGGCGTTCCGGTGCTGGCCGGCGACCCCGGGGCCGAGAATGAGGGGAGCGTCGGCGTTGGCGAGATGCTCCACCAGCTCCTGGAGCGATTCCGCCGGGATGCCCGCCTGCTCGGCGGCGGCATCGAGGGAGTACCCCTGCACCACCTGCGTGTAGGGACCCGCGTCGGCACCCCGCTGTACGAGGGCGTTGGCCAGGGCCAGGGCGACGGCCCCCTCGGAGCCTGCCCGGATGGGGAACCAGTCGTCGGCGTTCTGCCCGGTGAGGTTCAGCCGGGAGCCGAGGAAGACGAAACGGGCCTTCTCTCCATCTTCGTCGACACCGGAGGCGCGGGCGAAGCCACGCATGTGCTCCACCGGCGAGAGCCAGGTCTCGAGGAAGTCGGCCCCGAAGGAGACGATGAGGTCCGCCGCCTCGAAGTCGAAGTGCGGCACCTGGTCGCGCCCGAAGGCCATTCGGCTGGCCTCCCGCAGGGGGGCCTCCGAAAGCGCCTCGTACTCCACCCTCGAGCCTCCCACCGCCGCCGCCACCTCATCCATGAGGGCGCCGAGAGAGGGTCCGGTGCGACCGGAAAGAAGGCGGGTGCCGGAGCCGGCATCCTGAATGGCGTTGGTGAGGATCCCCTCGGCCTCGTCCCAGGAGATGGGCTCGAAGTCGTCGCCATTCCGCCGCATGGGCTGGGTGAGGCGATCGGGGTTGTAGAGAGCCTGGAGCCCGGAGTGTCCCCGGGCGCAGAGGGCCCCACCGGAGATGGGATGGTTCGCATTCCCCTCCAGCTTGATGGCCCGACCATCCATGGCCTTCACCCAGACTCCGCAGCCGGCGGAGCATTCTCCGCACGAGGTGGAGTACCAGGTGGGCACGCCGGGTGTGATGTCCTCGGGGGGCGTCACGTAGGGCATGAGCTTCTCCACCTGGTCGGTGGAGCACCCCACGAGTCCGGCCCCGGCGCTGCTCACGCCGAGCACCTTCAGGAAATCACGTCTCTTGATTCCTTCACTCATGAACGTCCCTCAGTCATCCGTTTCCCGGGGAGGACCTCCCCGGCAGTCGACCACCCCGCTCGGCTCAGGGGCCGGACGGGGTGGAGTCTCGGGTCAGTAGTGGCACGCGGTGCAGTCGCGGGTCGCGCTTTCCTGGATGTGGCAGTCGAGGCACCAGCCCATGGTGAGGGGCTGCGCCACCTCCTGGATCACACCGATTTCCTCGACGGGCCCATGGCACTCCTGGCACTGGATATCGGCATTCACGTGCCGCATGTGCGGGAACTGCACATGGTCTGGGACCTTGTAGATCCGGTTCCACGGGATTGGCTCACCGTCTTCCCAGTAGCCGCGCAGCCTGGGGATCTCCTGGCCCCCCTCGGGTCCATCGACGGATCCATGACACCCCATGCATGTCGCGACCGGCGGAACCCCCGCACTCGACGATCGCTCCGCCGCAAAGTGGCAGTACTGGCAGTCGATCTGGTAGTCGCCGGCGTGGGTGTTGTGCGGAAAGGCGATGGGCTGGCCGGAGGGGCCGTAATCGGGCTCGGCCACCTCCTCTTCCTGGTTGCCATTGTCGCCGTCGCGGGCCTGCACGAAGGCAAGCGAGCCCAGGACGGCGAAGGCGACGATGGCCGCTATGAACCACTGCTTCTTCATAACCGTGTTGTCTCGGTCGAAGGGCGGGTGGGATCGGGATTCCCTATTATCTGAATCAGGGCGGGAACTTACCCGCGGCGCCGCGACCCTGTCAACGCTTCCGGGGGCACACGTTGTGGGAACCCCCCCGCCTCCACCACATTCCAAGGCATGAATCAGAGGACTCGAAATACGGCCGCTCGCCCGGCGGAGGGCATCCCCCCCCTTCGCCATCCATGGGGACTCGTTTCGGTACCGGAGGGACGCACCCTCCACCGTACCGTGGGCCCCCTCGATCTCTGGATCCGGCACCTGGAGGGGGAGATCCGTCTCGCCTCCTCCCCCGCGGTCCCGGAGGGCTCCGAGGAGGATGTGGCGCCGGGAAAGGCCTCTCCGACACCCGCCCCGCCCCCGGACGACCCTCCGCAGGATGAACACCGGCCGAAGCCGACGGCGGTGCCCACCACCGAGGACCCACTCCCCCCCACCTCCACCACCGACGAACCGCAGCGCACCGAGGACGCGCCGCCTGGAAGCGCCGCCTGGTCCCGGTGGGCCCCGAAGGAGGACCTGGACGAACTCCTCCTCCAACCGATCCTCCCCAACCGTCCACTGGTGCTGGCGCCGGAGGTCCCCTTCACCCTCCTCCCCGGTGCCCGGGCCCGGGTCTATGTGCGGGTGCCCCTGACGGTGCGTGTTCAACTCCATCCACGGGATGGGGGGACCGTGCTCCAGGAGATCTCCACCCTCAACCTGTCGGACACCTGGTGGGGCGACTTCGTCGAGGGGGAGCTGTCGTACTGGCTCCACACCACCGCCCGCCGGGTGCTCCGCCCCGAGCTACTGGTGCCCCACCTGGCCATCTGCCCACTGGAACTGGTGAACGAATCCACCAAGGACCTCCGGGTGGAGAAGCTGACCCTGCGGACGGCCCATTTGACCCTCTTCTGTGGTGGCGACGACACCGGAGGATACTGGACCGACCTCACCCGGGTTCGCTACCAGGGCGATGCGGTGGAAAGCCAGATCGAGGTCAGTGGCCGGGCGCCCGATGTGGCCGGCGAGGCCCGCATCGTGCTCCCCCCGGCAGAGCCCCAGGTCAAGAGCTTCAGCGCCCGCACCTTCGCGCGACTCCGGGGCTTTCCCATGGTGGGACTATGAGTGGGGGCGGCGTGGTGACCGGCCTCCTTCTTCTCCTCCAGGAGGGGGGAGAGGATTCGGGCATCCTCTCGGGACTCCTGGGATCGGGTCTCTTCGGAGGCGTCGATGTGATGGGGCTGGTGCGCGCATCGCTCTGGGTGGTGCTCGGACTCCCCATCCTCTTCTCGCTCACCCGGGGGATCCGGAGCTGGGTGTCGAAGAAGTACTCGCTCCAGCAGGGGCTCATTGCGGGGAAGTTCGTCTTCTATCCCGGACTCCTCCTCATCTTCATCACGACCCTGGGGGAGCTGGGCTTCTCGCTCACCCCCCTCCTGGGGGCCGCGGGCATCGCGGGCATCGCCATCGGCTTTGCCTCGCAGACCTCGGTCTCCAATGTGATCTCCGGCTTCTTCCTCATCGCGGAGCGCCCCTTCCAGGTCGACGACGTGATCCAGGTGGGCGGTACCACGGGACGGGTTCTCTCCATCGACACCCTCTCGGTCAAACTCCGCACCTTCGACAACCGCTTCATCCGGATCCCGAACGAGACCATCGTCAAGAGCGAGGTGACCACCATCACCCGCTTCCCCATCCGTCGTCTCGATCTGAATGTGGGGGTGGCGTACAAGGAGGACATCCCGCGCGTCCGAGACATCCTGGTGGAGCTCGCCGGCCGGAACCCCAGGGCCCTCATGGAGCCCGCTCCCATGGTCTTCTTCGACGGATACGGGGACTCCTCCCTCGACCTCCGCCTGACGGTGTGGACTACCCGCGAAAACTTCTGGGGACTCAAGAACTCGATGCTGGAGGAGATCAAGGCCCACTTCGACGAGGTCGGCATCGAGATCCCCTTCCCCCACCGGACTCTCTACACCGGCGAGGTCACCGACCCCTTCCCCATCCGGTTGGTTGGGGACCCGGCGGTGGAAGATCCGCGAGACGCCCGTGACCCCGCCTCCCACGAGGGACGCGACGACGCATCCGACGAACAACCGCCGAGGAACCCATGAGCCAGGAACCCGAGCCCCCCACCCCCGGTCAGCACCTCGCCACCACGAGCCACGGCGGGCGTTTCTGGGAGGTTTACCTGGAGTTCGAAGAGGCGGCGCGTCACACCGACTCCTACCGCGCCCGCCTCGCCTTCCTCCCCGCCGACCAGAACGACGGCGAAGAGGTGCTGCGCACAATCTGGGTCATCATCGAGCCCTCCTACGAAGAGGCGATGCACAAGGCCCGCGGCTTCGAGGAGCACCAGTTCCAGGCATTTCTGCGGTCGGTGCTGCCGTAGAGGCTGCAGGCGGAACACGGGACCCCACACCGGAGGGAACCGGGGGCGGGGCTGGAGTCCGGCCAGAGGGAGGAGGCCGCAGATGTAGCGTTTACGCTACATTACACCAGGGGCATGACTGGCATGTAGCGCAAACGCCACATATCCAGCGACAACTGGCCCCAGACGTAGCGTTTACGCTACAACCAGGCCCGGGGGCGAGATGTCACGCCTCCCGCACCCACCGCCAGAGCTCGGGAAGGGTCGGCCGCTTCCCCTGCATGAGGATGCCGACCCGGTAGATCCGCCCCGCCACCCAGGCGAGCAAGAGGATCGCGAGCGCCATACCCACCACCGAGAGAAGGACCTCCCAGAGGGGAGCGGCGCCCAGGGCGACCCTCCCGAACATGAGGATCGGGGTGAAGAAGGGGACCAGCGACATGAGGACGGCGAAGGTCCCGTCGGGGTTGTCCATGACGGGGAAGAGGAAGATGAAGGGAATCACCACCAGCATGACCACCGGAAGCTGGAGCTGCTGCGCCTCCTCTTCGCTGGAGCACATGGCCCCCACCGCCGCGAAGAGCGACGAGTAGAGGAAGTACCCCATGAGGAACGACAGGAGGAAGAAGACGAGCACCCCCGCGCCCGGAAGGAGGTCGGGGATCATCGCGGCAACCTCCGCGTCGGCCAGGAA
>SLSF01000082.1 GCA_007130605.1 Gemmatimonadota bacterium
CCCAAGTTCCAGGACCTGGAGCCGAAGACCGAGCTCTTCGAGACCGGGATCAAGGTCATCGACCTCCTGGCCCCCTATGTGAAGGGTGGTAAGACCGGACTCTTCGGAGGGGCCGGGGTCGGAAAGACGGTGATCATCCAGGAGCTCATCAACAACATCGCCATGCAGCACGGCGGTCGGTCGGTCTTCTGCGGAGTCGGTGAGCGGACCCGTGAGGGGAACGACCTCTGGCTCGAGTTCAAGGAGGCCGGGGTGCTCGGCTCCACCGCCCTGGTCTACGGCCAGATGAACGAGCCCCCGGGAGCGCGCCTTCGGGTGGGCCTCTCGGGACTCACCATCGCCGAGTACTTCCGCGACATCGAGAAGCAGGACGTGCTCCTCTTCGTCGACAACATCTTCCGCTTCACCCAGGCGGGATCCGAGGTGTCGGCGCTTCTCGGACGAATGCCTTCGGCGGTGGGGTACCAGCCGACGCTGGCCACCGAGATGGGTGCCCTCCAGGAGCGGATCACCTCCACCCGCGAGGGCTCCATCACCTCGGTGCAGGCCATCTACGTGCCCGCCGACGACCTGACGGACCCGGCGCCGGCGGCGGCCTTCACCCACCTGGACGCAACCACCGTCCTCTCCCGCGCCATCTCGGAGCTGGGGATCTACCCGGCGGTGGACCCCCTGGACTCGAGCTCGCGGATCCTCGATCCGCAGTTCCTCGGGGACCGGCACTACAATGTGGTGATGGATGTGCAGCGGATCCTCCAGCGGTACAAGGACCTCCAGGACATCATCGCCATTCTCGGTCTCGACGAGCTCACCGAGGAGGACAAGATCATCGTGGGGCGTGCCCGCCGGATCCAGCGCTTCCTCTCGCAGCCCTTCCACGTGGCCGAGCAGTTCACCGGGCGCGCGGGGATCTATGTGAAGCTCGAGGACACCATCGACTCCTTCGAGCGGGTAGCGGCAGGAGAGTTCGACCACCTGCCCGAGCAGGCCTTCTACATGGTGGGTGGTATCGAAGATGTGATCCGCCAGGCGGAAGAGATGGAGAAGGAGGGCTGAGATGGCCTCCACCATGAAGCTCACCGTCGTCTCCCCCAGCCGGACGGTCTTCGAGGGCGCGGTGACGGGCCTGGTGGTGCCGGCATGGGATGGCAAGCTGGGAGTCCTTCCGGGCCACGCGCCCATGATCGCCCTCCTGGGGGGCGGGACCCTCGCCGTGGATCTCCCCGGAGGGGGAAGCGAGCACTTCTTCCTGAACCGGGGCGTGGTGAAAGTCCAGGACGACGAGGTGACGATCCTCTCCGAATACGCGGCCGCCGACGCGCCGCCGGACTTCAATCCGGGGAGCGCCTGGCTCGATCCCGCCGACCCCGCCGAGATGGGAGATGCGGGCAATCCCCTTGTCTGACGAGGTCGGGACATTGGACCTGGACCTTCACCTCCACTCCACCGCCTCCGACGGGACCGCGAGCCCGTCGGAGGTGGTGTCGTATGCGGTGGAGGCCCGCCTCGATGTCATCGCCCTCACCGATCATGACACGGTGCAGGGGGTGCCCGAGGCCCTTCGGGCGGCAGAGGGCCATCCGATCCAGGTGATTCCCGGGATCGAGGTGAGCTGCTCCCACGAGGACTCCGAGATCCATGTGCTGGGCTACTTCGTCGACGCCTCCGACGAGACCCTCCTGAGCCAGACCGGCGAGGCCGGTCGCCGCCGCGAGGAACGGATGGCCGGGATGGTCCGGAATCTCCAGGAGGACGGCTTCGAGGTCTCCATGGCCCAGGTCCGGCGGATCGCAGGGTCCGACGAGACGACCCTCGCTCGCCCGCACCTGGCGCGTGCCCTCGCCGAGTCGGGCTATGTGGATGCACCCCGGGAGGCCTTCGATCGATTGATCGGGAATGAACATCCGGCGTACATCCCCACCCGCCTCCAGTCGGTGGAGCGGGGGGTCGAGATGATCCGCTCGGCCGGTGGGATCGCCATCTGGGCGCACCCCCAGGAGGACCGGGTGGAGGCCTTCCTCCCCGCCATGGTGGAGGCCGGCCTGGCCGGGGTCGAGATCTACCGCCCCCGGACCCCGAACCGGAAGATCCGACTCCTGGAGCGGATGGCCCGGAAGTACGACCTGCTCGCCACCGGCGGCTCCGACTGGCACGGCCTGGACCAGGGGCCCCTGGGGGAATTCCGGGTGCGCGCCCGCGAGATCGAACGCTTCCTCGAGGTGGGTGGGCTCTGACCCTCTGCCCACCCACCTGCGGTGCCCCTCCCAAAACGAATGAGCGGCCGCCCGCGAGACTGGACGCCGCGACGCCCCAGGCCCCATGCAGCCCACCCCTCGAGGCTCCCCAGCACAAGAGCAAAAACAATCTCGTAGAGGGGTTGACCCCGGGAGCCCCGGCCTCTACATTAGTTGGCTCCGCTACTTGACTCGGCACACGCCGAATCGGGCGGGCGGAAAGCTTTTTGAAATACCCCCTGTCACGGGAGCGACCAGGCCGGAAGG
>SLSF01000173.1 GCA_007130605.1 Gemmatimonadota bacterium
AGAAGGGTCGACTTCCCCGCCCCGCTGGTGCCCACCACCGAGATGGCCTCTCCCCTCTGCACCAGCAGGTTCACCCCCCGGAGCACCTCGAGGCGGCTTCCATCTCCCACCTCGAAGGAGCGGCGCACGTCCCGGGCCTCGAGGGGGGGAGGGCTCCCGTCACTCATGGCGGATTGCCTCCACCGGCTGGAGTCTCGACGCCTGGAACGCCGGGTAGATCGTGGCGAGCAGGGAGATCAGGAGACTTCCGGCGACGATGAGAAGGAGGTCGGAGGGCTGGGTGGCCACCGGGAGCCGCTCGATGAAGTACACGTCCGGCGGGATCCGGATGGGCTGGTAGGTGTCGAGGAACCACGACAGGAATAGCCCCAGCGAGGTCCCCAGGATCGTGCCGAGCACCCCGATGGCGAGCCCCTGGTAGAGGAAGACCCGGAGGATTCCGCCATCGGTCATCCCCATGGACTTGAGGATCCCGATCTCGGAGGTCCGGTCCACGACCACCATGACGAGGGTGCTCACGATGTTGAAGGCGGCGACGATGACGATGAGAAAGAGGATAATCCCCATGGCGAGTTTCTCCAGCTCGAGGGCCGAGAAGAGCGCCTGGTTCTGGGTGATCCAGCTTTCGACATAGTACGGAAATCCGAGTTCGACCCGAAGCTCCTGACCGACCTCGTTGGCTGCGCCGGGGTCGGAGATCCGGACCCCGAGGGCCGAGACCTCGTCGCGCTCCGCCATCCCCAGGATCCCCTGGGCCCACTCGATGGGGACATAGATGTTGTTGGCGTCGTACTCGTACATCCCTGTGGAGAAGGTCCCGGTGACCTCCAGGTTCCGGATGGAGGGGAGAGGGCGCCCGAACGCGTCGGAGCGCATGTTCTCGAGGGTCATGATGGTGACGGTGTCCCCGGTGTAGATCCCCATCCGCATGGCGAGCCGCTCGCCCAGTACCATGGGGGGGAGGCCCGATTCCTGGGGGCCCAGGTCGTATACCCCGGTCCGGAGGTCGGCCTCCATCTCGGTGACCGACGCCTCAGGATCCCCCGAGAGATCGATGCCGTAGAGATCGGCCACCTGGGCGTACTCGTCCGATCGGAGAAGGGCCACCTTCGTCACGACGAAGGGAGCGACGGCCTCGACGGCTTCATTGGCGCGGACAGTCTCCATGACCTGCTGCCAGTCGGCGAGGCGGAGGGAGCTTCCGTGCTGCAGGACCATCACGTGGGGTGTGGAGCCCAGGATCTTTCCCCGGATCTCCTCCTGCATTCCGTTCATCACTCCGATCACGACAATGAGGGCCGTGACCCCCACCGTGATCCCGCCCAGGGAGATCCAGGTGATGAAGGAGAGCAGTCTCCCCTTCTTTCGCGACGCCAGATAGCGTCGGGCGATGAACCAATGGAGGCGACCCATGGGACGTCAGCCCTCTTCCGGCCTGAGGATGGGAAAGAGGATCACGTCACGGATGGAGGCGCTGTCGGTGACGAGCATGACAAGGCGGTCGATCCCGATCCCCACCCCACCCGTCGGGGGCATTCCGTATTCCATGGCACGCAGGTAGTCCTCGTCGATGGGATGCGATTCGTCGTCCCCTGCTTCGCGGAGCTTCGCCTGCGCCTCGAAGCGCTCCCGCTGGTCGATAGGGTCGTTCAGCTCCGAAAAGGCGTTGGCGATCTCCCGGCCGGCGACGAAGAGCTCGAAGCGTTCGGTGAGCTTGGGGTCCTCGCGGTGGGGCTTCGCCAGGGGTGAGAGCTCCACGGGGTAGTCGACGACGAAGGTGGGCTGGACCAGCTCGGGCTCCACATGGGCGCCGAAGAGCTTGTCCAGGAGCCGGCCCCGTCCGGCACCTCCGAGGTCCTCGTCGGTGATCCTGGCGGCACGGGCCCGGAGCTCCTCGTCATCCAGGTCGTCCAGTTCCACCCCGAGGGCTTCATTCAGGGCGGGGACGAAGGGAAGTCGCCGGAAGTCGGGTGCGAAGTCGATGGCGGTGCCCTGGTACCGGATCTCCGTGGTCCTGCAGGTGTCGTGGATCACCGAGCGGAGGAGCGACTCCACCAGTGACATCATCTGACGGTAGTCGGCGAAGGCCTGGTAGAACTCCAGCATGGTGAACTCGGGGTTATGCGATCGATCGATCCCCTCGTTCCGAAAGTCCTTTCCGATCTCGTACACCCGCTCGTAGCCGCCGACGATGAGGCGCTTCAGGTAGAGTTCGTCGGCGATCCTGAGGTAGAGCCGGGTGTCCAGGGCGTTGTGGTGGGTCACGAAGGGGCGGGCCGCGGCGCCTCCGTAGAGGGGCTGGAGGATGGGCGTCTCCACCTCCAGGTATCCCTGGTCGTCGAGGAAACGGCGAAGCGAGGAGACGAGGCGGCTCCGAACCCTGAAGCGCTCGCGCACCTCGGGGTGGACCGCAAGGTCGGCGTACCGCTGACGGTACCTGGCCTCGGGGTCGGCGAAGCCGGAGTGCACCACCCGCTCGCCAGTCTCCTCGTCCACCTCCTCCTTTCCAAGGGGGAGCGGCCGCAGGGACTTGCTCAGGAGTTCCCATTCCTCCACCCGGACCGTCACCTCGCCGGTGCGGGTGCGGAAGACGGGGCCGGTCACTCCAATCCAGTCCCCCGGGTCGAGGAGGTCCAGACGCTCGAAGGAGGCTTCGCCGAGCTGGTTGAGTCTGAAGTAGAGCTGAATCCGTCCGTCGCCATCCTCGATATGCGCGAATGCGCTCTTTCCATGACTCCGCCAGGAGAGGATGCGCCCGGGGACCCGTACATGCTCGCCGTACCCATCCTCGTCCATGTCCTTGGAGGCCTCGGCGGCGAGAAAGGCATCCTTCGCCTCGCTGGTCGTATGGCTCCGGTCGAACCGGTAGGCGAAGGGGGCGACACCCTGCTCCCGGAGGGACTCGAGCTTCTCGCGGCGAACCCGCAGGATCTGGCTGGCTTCTTCGGTCATGTTGCGGCCTGGGCTCCGAACTTCTTTAGGTACGCTTCGATGAAGGGATCGAGCTCTCCATCCATCACACTGTCCACATCGGTGAGTTTCAGTTCCGTGCGGTGGTCGTTCACCATGGTGTACGGCTGGAAGACGTAGGAGCGGATCTGGTTCCCCCAGCCGATGTCGGTCTTCGTCGCCTCCACAGCGTCCCGCTCGGCTTCGCGCTCCTGGATCGCCCGATCGTAGAGGGCCGCCTTCAGCATCTTCATTGCGGTCGCCCGGTTCTTGTGCTGGGAGCGCTCCTGCTGGCAGGAGACGACGATCCCGGTGGGCTCGTGGGTGATCCGGATGGCGGAGTCGGTCTTGTTCACATGCTGGCCGCCGGCTCCCGACGCCCGGAAGGTATCCACCCGAAGGTCCGATTCGTCGATCTCCACTTCCACCTCGTCATCGATGGAGGGGTAGACGAAGACCGAGGCGAAGGAGGTGTGCCGGCGAGACTGGGAGTCGAAGGGCGAGATGCGAACGAGCCGGTGTACGCCCTTCTCCGCCTTCAGATAGCCGTAGGCGGCTTCCCCCCTCACCTCGAGGGTGGCACCCTTGATTCCTGCCTCCTCGCCCGGTTGGAGGTCCAGGAGCTCCACTTCGAAGTCGTGCTGCTCGGCCCAGCGGCGGTACATCCGGAGGAGCATCTCGGCCCAGTCCTGGGATTCGGTGCCCCCTGCCCCGGCATGGATGGTGAGGATCGCCTCGAGATGGTCATGCTCGCCCTGGAGCATGGTGCGGACCTCGAGGGATTCGAGGGCGCGCTCCAGCGATCGATACTCCGATTTCCATTCGGCCTCGAGCTCCTTGTCGGGCTCCTCCACCAGGAGTTCGGCGAGCTCCGCCAGGTCCTCACCCTTCGAATGGAGCTCCCTCCAGGGCTCGACCCATCCCTTGAGTCGGTTTGCTTCCTCCATGACATCCCGGGCCTGGTCGGGCTGGTCCCAGAAACCCGGTTCGGTCATGCGCGCTTCGAGCTCCTCGATCCGTCGTTCGCGGTGATCGAGGTCAAAGATACCCCCTCAGGTCGCGGACCCGGTTTCGCAGCGCGTTCAGTTCAGTGATTCGATCGGAGTTCATGGTACCACCATTCGGGTTGAGCAGAGCACCCGGCCATTCGTCTTGCGAATGTCAAAAAAAAGAGCCGTCCCCGGGGGACGGCCCCTTTCCCGTGCACCGGTGCGGGCTCAGGAAAGATACTTCAGGGAAGGGTCTCCCTCAACATCCTGGCCGAGGTACCGGAGTCACTCCGGTCGTCCGATTCCCCCGAAAAGCGGTTCACCCCGGGCGAGGATCTCATTGAGGGCACGAATGAAGTAATCGGTGGATTCGGCGATCTCCCGCCCGATCTGTTCCTCGTACTCCTCCCAGGAGAGGCGGATCTCCTCTTCGAAGTGTTCCTTGAGGGTGCCTTCGGCCGCCGCCTCCTCATAGCGCTGGGGATGGTAGGTGATCATGTCCGAAACCAGGACCCGAGCGAGCTTGCGCGCCCGGTCGTGGGGGTCCCGACGC
Source organism: Gemmatimonadota bacterium (assembly GCA_007130605.1). GTDB lineage: Bacteria > Gemmatimonadota > Gemmatimonadetes > Longimicrobiales > Gaopeijiaceae > SLBA01. The sequence goes on from SLSF01000173.1 coordinate 4,492, forward strand.
CCGAAACGGGATGCGGCCCGGGAGAGGGACTGCTCCTCCACCGGGGTGGCCGACCGAGTTGGGGATTCCGGTTGCGGATCTGGTTCAGGCGCGGGTTCACGTTCGGTCTCCGGCTCGGGCTCAGCCGAAGCTTCGATTTGGGCTTCGGGCTCGGGCTCACTCTCGGACTCCGGCTCGGCCGCAGCGTCGATTTCGGGCTCCAGTTCCGGCTCCGCGTCTTCCACAGGGGGCTCCATCGCCACCTCCGGCGTCGCCTCGACCTGCGGGGGCTCGTCGGCTGCGGGTTCCTCACGGGGCCTGGGGTCCGGTTCGGAGGCCGGGAGCGCATCGATCCCCTCTTCCTGCCCGGACGCCACCTCGGTGGGCGCCGAGTCGGCAGGACGTTCCACTCGGAAGACCCTGAGACAACTCGAACAGATCGCGGAGACTCCCTCCTGGGGGACCCGGTCCGGGTCCACGGGAAACCAGGTATCGCAGGAAGGGCACTGGACGGAGAATGCGTTCCGGGTCATGGTCATGACGGTCCGATGGACGGCTGTGGGATGGGTTCGGGTCCCGGGGTGGCCGCAGGGGATGCTTTGTGGCGGCGGTCGACCACGTATACTGATCCGGGCAGGGTCTTGGCATACGCCTTCATCTCTCCCGCACGGCTGCTCACCTGGGCAGGGTGTCGGAAGGACCTGGAGAGGTTGGTGACAACCCCGATGGAGAGGGTCATGAGGGGAACCCGGTGGAGGGTTCCCCTCCGGTCCCGGCCGAGGAAGTACCCGGTCTCCCGATCCGCAGGCGTGTACTGGTAGGGAGCCAGCTGGTCGAAGAGCTCCAGGATCTCGTCGCAGACCCGTTCCAAGCGATCGAGGGGGATGGTGAAGATGAAGTCGTCGCCCCCGATGTGTCCGACGAAGCCACCTGGTGCGAGGCCTCGCACCAGGTCTCTCAGGATCAGGGAGACGAGGTAGATGACTCGGTCTCCCCGGTTGTACCCGTACCGGTCGTTGAACTCCTTGAAGTAGTCCAGGTCGGCGTAGCAGAAGGCGAAGGGCTCACCGGTGGAGATCCGGCTCGCCAGGTCGCGTTCGATCTGCGGAGTTCCGGGGAGCCTGGTTGTGGGGTGGACCGAGACATCCCGGGTTGCACGCCGGAGGAGGAGGTCCAGTCGAAGTTCCTGTTCCTCTTCCGGGGCATCGGCTCGAACGACCTCGTCGGCCCCGGCCTGGAGTGCAAGGGTCGTCTTCTGGTCGGCATCGGGACCCTCGGCGATGAGGATTGCCACCGGAAGAATCGAGGTGTAGGCGTCGGACTTCACCCGGGTGCACAGGTCGAGCGCCTGCGCGGTATCTCGAGATCCATCGAGGAGGAGCGAGGCAGGGATGGAGCGGTTCACCCGATGCATGACGCCCTCGGGCTCGTGGAGCATCGTCATCTGCAGACTGCGGGATGCGACGAAACTCCGAATCAGCTCCGGGGGATCGCCGCCGGCGCCGTCGAAGTAGAGAACCGTCCAATCCGATGCCATGCCTGGGTCCGTCGTTGTGGGAAGTCCGATCGATCCAGACCGGAAGGGGCTGGCGATCCGGTCCGGATCGCGGAACGGTAGATCGAAGCGGAACCGAAGTCAAACCCCGATCAACGCCGCCGCCCCTTCCGACCGCCCTTCCGGGACCGGCCTCCGCCTTTCCCCTTCCCCTTCTTTCCGCCGCCTCCTGCCGAAGCACGGCCGTCGGGGCCCTCCAGGAGCTGGAAGTCGATCTGCCGCTCCTCCTTGTCCGCTCGCGCCACGCGGATCCGGACCCGGTCCCCGACCCGGAAGCGTCGACCACTCCGTGATCCCACCAGCGCGAAGGACTCGGGCACGAAGTTGTAGTAGTCGTCTTCGAGGGTGCTGATGTGGACGAGCCCCTCCACGAAGACCTGGTCGAGGAGGACGAAGAAGCCGAAGGCCACGACCCCTGCGATGGTCCCCTGGAAGTCGTCCCCCAGGTGGCGGCTCATGTACTCGATCTTCTTCATATCGACGGAATCCCGCTCCGCCTGTTGGGCCTTCCGTTCCCGCTCGCTCACCGACTCTGCGGTCTCGGAGAGGTCGGCCGCCCATCGCTCCGGCGGATCCTCGCCATCGATGAGGACCTGGCTCACCACCCGGTGCACCATCAGGTCCGGGTACCTGCGGATGGGCGAGGTGAAGTGGAGATAGGCTTCGGATGCGAGTCCGAAGTGCCCCAGGTTCTCCTCGTCGTACCGGGCGCGTGCCATTGATCTCAGGATGACCGTCGAGACGAGCGACTCCTCGGCCCTCCCCTCCACCTTCTTGAGAATCGACTGGAGGAGACGAGGGGTAACCGCCTTCTTCCCAAGGCTATGTCCAAAGGGCTTCAGGAACTCACGGAGGGTCTCCACCCGATCGGCCACCGGCGACTCGTGGACTCGGAATGGCACGGGGAGCTTCCGCTCGAGGCAGTCCTGGGCGACGAGTTCATTCGCCAGAAGCATGAAGCTCTCGATGAGACGGTGGGCCTCCAGTTGAACCACCCGCTGGATGTCGATGGGGGCGCCCTCGTCGTCGAGGACCACCCGGGCCTCCGGGAGATCGAAGTCGAGGGAGCCCCGTGCATTTCGCTTCCTGCGGAGGCCTTCGGCAAGGTCGTGGAGGGTCTTGAGGGTTCCATCGAGGGACTTCCCGAGGGAGCCCTTTCCGGTGAGCACCTCCTGCACCTGCCCATAGTGGAGACTGTGCCGGCTCCGGGCGATCCCCCGAGCATACCGGTGGGATCGCACCCGGCCGGCTTCGTCGAGTGTCACGAAGAGGGAGAGGACGAAGCGGTCCACTCCGTCGCGGAGGGAACAGAGATCCGTCGAGAGGAGGGGTGGCAGCATGGGGACCACCTGGTCCACCAGGTACACGCTGGTCCCCCGGCCTCGGGCCTCCAGGTCGAGCGCCGTTCCCTCCTGGACGAAGTGCGAGACGTCGGCGATGTGGATGCCCACCTCCCAGAGCCCATCCGAAACCTTCGTGAGGGAGAGCGCGTCGTCGTGATCCTTCGCATCGGCGGGGTCGATGGTGAAGATCTCGAGGTCCCGGAGGTCCTCTCGGTCGCCGGGAGCATCGATCCGATCCGCTGCCTCGTCGGCGGCACGGAGCACCTCTTTCGGGAATTCCTTCGGGAGCCCGTGGCCGTGGAGGATGGCGAGTACGTCGACCCCGGCCTTCTCCATGGGGCCAAGCACCTTGGTCACTTCGCCCACGGCGTTCCGCTTGGTGCTGCCGAAGTTGGTGATGCGGACGAGGACCACGTCGCCATCGGATGCCCCGGCGCGGTTCTCATCGGGGATCATGATGTCCCGGTGGACCTTGTGGTCGAGGGGCGAGACGAAGCCGAAGGAGGTGGACCGGCGGTAGGTACCGACTACGGTGGGCCGTCCCCGTTCCAGGATCTTCACGATGGCGCCCACGGGGTTGCGCCCCCTGGGACGCTGTTCGATCCGGACCGCAAGGCGGTCACCATCCATGGCGGTGTCGAGCTTCCCCGAGGGAATGAACACATCTTCCTGGGTCGGGTCGTCCGGGCGCAGGAATCCGTCTCCCGCCCGGGTGAGCCTCAGCTCTCCGATGGCGAGGTGGATCTGGTCGGGAAGCGCATACCGGTTACGCCGGTTGCGGTAGAGCTTGCCCTCCTTCTCCAGTTGGACGAGTGCTTCCTTGAAGTCTCGATACGCCTCGGTGGGGAGGTCGAACTCCCGAGCCAGCTCCTTCGCCTTCAACGGACCGCGAGAAGAGGCTTCGAGAACGGAGCGAATGGATTCGAAGTTGGGAAGGTTGGGATCGGTCAAGGGTAGAATCCTCGATGGTTCGGAAAGAGTCGTATGGAGAGGGCCCACCCCCCGGCTCCATGAGGGGCCGGGAGGATTGCGCTGTCCATGACGAATGGAAAGTGTTCGAGTGGGCCGGATGAGCCGAAGAGCCAGGCATCGGTGGCCGAGGCGAAATGGTTGAGCAGGATTGCCCCGACGAAGCCGGTCGCCCGCCGGAAGCCATCATCCGAGCGGCGAACCAGGCGCCGAAAGTGTTCCTGGGCCTCGGGCTCGGCCTGGGACCAGTCCCAGGCGAGTTCCGTCGGGATGGCCCGTTCGCGGTAGTAGGCGAGGGCTCGTGCCCACGCCTCGGTCTCCCGTAGTTCCTCGGGAGGGATAGTCTCTGCCAGGTCGGACGGGATGTGGAGAGATCGAGCCAGCGCCCAGATCGAGCCATTGAAGGTCGCAGGATCGGTTTCCGGATGCAGGACATCGAGGTAGGGTGCCTGGTCGAAGGCACCGGAGGCGGTCCACCGGCTCATCCGCTCGTAGTACTCCCACGAGGCCTCCCTCCGCTCTCCCGGCCAGACGGGACGCCGCGCTTCCTCCCACGCGAAGTTCCGATACTCTGTCCGGTATCGGCGGGCCGAATGTCGGCCCTCGACGACCCCGGTGATTCCAACGGCCTCGATCACCGGGAAGATCCACCAGTGGCGCCGTTCCTGGTCCCACTGTCCCCAGCCGGGCATGGCGAGGGAGCGCAGTGCATTGTGCAGATCCCCCTCCTGGCTGGCGGGGAGGGTGTCTGAAGCCGGGCCGCAGAGGGCCAGGGCGAGTCCGCAGAGCAAGGGCCAGGGCGAGCCGAGCATCCGGCGGTCAGAATCGGAGGCCCAGGGTGATGTGCACCGGCTCCTCCTGGGCGGCGCTTCCGGACCGGGCCAGCGACCGGGCGATGCCCACATCGAGGCGATCGAAGCGGAGTCCCAACCCGATGGCCGCGCCATCCAGGTGGTCGGTGTTCCCGAGGGAATACCCTCCCCGTGCCACGATCCGGTCCTCGGATCCGGCGTGGAGCTCCATCCCGAGGAGGTAGGCCGGAGACCCGAGGTCTCGGATCCGGTCCTCCACCTCCATGATCATGAGGAGTCCCACGGGCTCCTCCTCGATCTCCCACTGGAACGCCTCGTACGCAGCGGCGATCCGGAGGCGAGCCGGAAGGGGATCGGCCTGCTCGGCATTCTCGATCTGGAAGCTCGGCCCGATATGGGTGGCCAGCACTCCGATCCGGAGTGGAAGATCGGTAAAGGGATCGATCTGGGCGCCCAGGTCCACCGCGTAGGAGGTGCCGCGGACCCGTCCCTCGGGACATTGACCCCGGCAGGAGAATTCGAAGCGCACATGTTTGACATTCATCCCGGCGGAGACCCGATCGAGAACCCGGGCCGAGGCAGAGACGATGGCCTGGTGGTTCCGCACGGAGATCGAACCCAGGGTGTTCCCATCGATGTCGGTGAGGGCCTGCGTACCGGCATCCAGGAGCTGGTAGGAAACGCCCAGGGTGCCCCGTCCTTCCGAATGGAGAAGGGCGGAGATTGAGGTGGCGTCACCAACCAGATGCTCTCCCCG
>SLSF01000086.1 GCA_007130605.1 Gemmatimonadota bacterium
CCCGGGTGCCCGATCCGGCCGGTGATGCCGGCGGCCTTGAGGCCGGTGGGGTTACGGATGCGCATGGGCCGGGTCAGTCAAGGATCACGCAGTTTCGATGCTTGATCTTTGCATCGACGTTCACGACTTGGGCATTCATGTGAATCTTCTTGTTCGGCGCGACGAGTATGAGGTTCTTGTCCTTTTCCGCTTTCACGAATGTCCCACCCGCCTTCAATTCCGCCATCCTCTGGTCGAGCTTGAGGGAGGAATGCTTCTGAATGTGGTGGCCGGCGGACTTCCGCACGGCATCGACCGACTCCTTCATCACGAGCAGGAGTGCCAGGGTCGTGGCGTAGCCTCCGATCATGCTGATCACACCGCCGGCGATCATGGAGTCAGCCATCTCGGTCATTTCGCGGTTGTCGGCCATCTCGTTCGCCTTGTTCCGCTGCTCCTCATCGGGATGGTCCCGGCTGTCGCGGGCCTTCTCCTGCATCTTGTGAAAGGAGCTCCCCGCGGTGGTCAGGGCGATTCCGGCGGTTCCGACCAGTCCCGAGAAGACGGACCCCAGTGCGAGGCCCTGGCCCACCGCACCGGAGAAGGGTGGAGCGGCCGGATTGGCACCGAATTCCAGGAGGAGTGCCTGGTCGTTGGCGAGGATCACCGATTCGTCCTGAGGCCCCCCGATCAACCGGGCTTCCTCGTCGGAGTTGATGGTGTTCGCCCCCTTGGTGTGGTTGTAGCTGTCGGAGCTGCCCATCTTGTAGTCCTTCCCCTTCGAGAAGGTGACCGAGTGGGCGAACTTCATGGAGAAGGAGGTGGAGAGGTCCACACTGATCTTGTTGCCCACGAAGATCGAGATACTGCCCCCCACATCGGCCGAGGCCTTCGCGCCCATGAAGAAGCTGGCCTGTGAACCGATGGTGGCACTGGCACTGGAGCCATTGGTGTATGAGGCGCTGTTCCCATAGGTTGCCTTCGTCTCGTTCCCAATGGTGACCTGGTTCAGGTCCGAATCCGTCCGTACCTTCACACTCTTCCCGATCTCCATCGTCGAGGAGTGGTTCGGGGAATGGATCGAGATGTGCTCCTTGCCCGGCGTGGCATCGAAGATGATCTGGTTGTCGAAGTCGTCGCGGATGATGCTCTGGTGCTTTGCATCGGGAAGCTTCAGGGGTGTGCGGTTCTCGGCGTTGTAGACCCGGCCGGTGATGATGGGACGGTCCGGATCCCCCTCCAGGAAATCGACGATCACCTCCTGGCCGATATGGGGGATGAACATGCCTCCCCACTTCTTTCCGGCCCAGTTCTGGCTCACCCGGACCCAGCACGAGCTCCCCTCGTCGCGACCGCCCAGGCGGTCCCAGTGGAAGTGGAGCTTCACCCGCCCATGCTCGTCCACATAGATCTCCTCGCCGCTGGGACCCACCACCTGGGCGGTCTGGGCCCCCCGGATCACCGGCTTCTCGGCGCGGAGGGGCGGGCGGTAGGGCACCGCGTGGGGCATGGCGACAAAGTCGTTCCGGTAGTCGAGGTCGTGGGATTCGCGGGCGCCCCGGTAGGCGGCGTTGTACGCCCGGTGGTGGATCTCCAGGAGGACCCAACTCGTGTTGACCTCGGCCTGGAAGTGGTCCACCAGGTCGAAGCGGGTGCCACTCCGAAAGGCCCGACAGCTCCCACTCCCCTCCACCCGGTGCCGGCGCGCCTCTTCCCGCTCGAGGGCGAGACGGACCAGGTATTCGCCATGATCGAGTTCGGTAAACCCTCCAGGGTAGTCGTACGACTCCTCAGGCTCGTCTCCCGCCACATTCCCCCGGAGGGTCAGGGAGGGTTGGAGGTAGTCGTAGTCCCCCAGTGTGATCTCGCCGGTGTGGACGCTGTGGGCGTGCTCGAAGGTGGTGACCACATCTTCGTCGGGCACCGGCTTGGGGTGCATCCGGGCCTCCTCCTGGCTCTCGCACGCCTCGATGGCACTCATGTCGTCGGCCAGGACGAGGATGTGCTTCGAATCGGTGTGCTCGAAGAAGTAGAAGATCCCCTCCTCCTCGAGGAGCCGGGAGACGAAGTTCAGGTCCGACTCGCGGTACTGGACCGTGTACTCCCGCTTCTCGCAGTTTCGGGTGCACCGGATCTCGAAGTCGGAATACCCCTGATCGGCGAAGACCGCCTCGATGATCTCCAGCGCGTCCATCCCCTGGAAGATCCGGGAATCCTTCCGGAGGGAGAGGAACCAGAGCCAGGGGACCACCTCGGCCCGGTACGAGACAAGGTCCCGGTCCTGTCCCCGCTGGGCGAAGCGCCGGATGATCCCGTGGATCGGGCGCACCTCGCCGTCGGGCAGGTCGATGTCGATGCGGATCTCGCTCCTGAGGAGCGCCGCACCATCGATGTCGGGGTCCTCCGACACCAGGTCCAGGGTGAAGAGGAAGGGTTCAGAGACGGCTTCGCGCCCCTCGAAGCCCTCCAGAAGAAGGGCGTCGTCAGGGAGTGCCGTATCGATCCGGATCGGCTGTCGTTCTTGCGAATAGTCGGGCATGGAGTCTCCCAGTGGCAGGAATCGGCAACGTACCGTTGGCTTTGATCGAGAGCAAGCACAGTCCCGAGGGTTGTTCGAAGGGGTCCGGCGGGGTGAGCTTTGCAGTGGTCCAATGGGTTATGCGCAGAAGTCCGGAGGGGGGCGACGCAGCGCCCCGGGGCCGGGGTGCCCACCTCCCTCCGCCGGTCCTCTCCCCCACACGCGAGGAAGAAACCAGTGAAGGCAGCACTCTTTTCCCGGCATGGTGGCCCCGAGGTCATCGAGCTCCATGAGATCGAACGCCCGGAGCCCGGCCCCGGCGAGGTCCGGATCCGGGTGCGGGCATCGTCCCTCAACCATCTGGACCTCTGGGTGCGGCGGGGACTCCCAATCGAGATCCCCATGCCCCACATCGGGGGATCGGACATCGCCGGCGAGGTGGATGCCCTGGGCGCAGGGGTCGAGGGGGTCCGGGCGGGCACCCGTGTCATGGTGGATCCGACCCTCGACTGGGCGTGGATCGAGGGGGTACGGAGGGGGGAGGGCCTCCACGAGCCCGAGTTCCGGGTCATCGGAGAACACACCCAGGGAGGCTTCGCCGAGTTCGCCGTCGTCCCCGCCGACAACCTCCTGGCCCTGCCCGACTCGGTCTCCTTCGAACAGGCGGCCGCAGCGGGGCTGGTCGGGGTCACCGCGTGGCGGGCGCTCTTTGGCCGGGGAGGCCTTCGGGCTGGAGAACGGGTCCTTGTGACCGGCGCCTCCGGTGGGGTCTCCACCATGGCGATCCAGTTCGCGAAGGTGGCGGGAGCCCACGTGTTCGCCCTCACCTCCGGCCCCGAGAATGTGGAGCGGGTCCGGGCGCTGGGGGCCGATGTGGTCCTCGACCGTCTCGAAGACGAACCGAAGCACCTCTTCAGAGAGGCGATGGGGCGCAGGGGGGTGGACCTGGTGGTGGACTCGGTCGGAGAGGCTCTCTGGGGGGTCCTGGTCCGAGCCCTGGCACCGGGAGGACGCCTGGTCACCTACGGGGCCACCACCGGTCCGGCGGCGACGACCGATCTCCGGCACCTCTTCTGGAAACAACTCTCCATTCTCGGCACCACCATGGGGAGCCCGACGGAGTTCCGGCAGGCCATGGAGGTCGTCTTCTCCGGCGAGGTGGCTCCCGCCATCGACGACACCCTCTCGTTGGACCGGGTGCGGGAGGGCCACGAGCGCCTCGAAGGTGGCGGAGTCTTCGGCAAGCTCGTGGTGCAGGTCTGATGAGGGGGCGACGATGGAGCTGAGCGAGGCGCAGCGTCGGGTGGACCGGTGGATCTCGCAGTTCGAGGAGGGCTACTGGCCCCCGCTGGTGAATCTGGCCCGCCTCACCGAGGAGGTGGGGGAGCTCGCCCGTGAGCTCAACCACCGTCACGGGCCGAAGCGGAAGAAGGGGGGCGAGGGGGAGGCGGACCTGGCCCTGGAGATGGCCGACGTCCTCTTCGTCCTCCTCGCCCTGGCCAACGAGCAGGGGATCGACCTGGACGAGGCCCTCGAGCGGACCTTCGCCAAGTACGAGGCCCGCGATCGCTTCCGCTGGCGACGGAAGGACGGCCGGGAAGCGGACGAGGGGCCGATGGCCGGGGAGGATGGTGGTGGCGACCGGTAACGGACTTGTCACAAGGGTGCGACGGGTTTAGCGTCGATGCGGCCTGCTTCGCTGTTCCGGCTCCCTCGGACTCCCACCCGGGAACGATCTCCGACGTGACTCCCCACAGCGCTCATTCGATGTCGCAGGGGGCCCTCGCCTCCCCTCCCGGTGCGGCGGACCGGGAGCCACCTCCCCTTCTGCGGCTCTTCCTCGTCTTCGTCCTCCTCTACCTCTTTCTGGTGGGGGTCGGACTTCTGGAGTCGGGGATCTCGGCCATGGGCGAGGGCTTCGAGACCGCCTTCCTGGGATCGGTGTCCAATCCGATCTCGGGGGTCTTTGCCGGAATCCTGGCCACCGTCCTGGTGCAGTCGTCGTCGGTCTCCACCGCCACCATCGTGGGCCTTGTCGGTTCGGGGACCCTCCCCCTCGCCCTCGCCGTGCCCATGATCATGGGTGCGAACATCGGGACGACGGTCACCAACACCCTGGCCTCGCTCGGGAGCATCCGGCGCTCCGAGGAGTTCAAGCGGGGCTTCGCTGCCGCGACGGTGCACGACTTCTTCAACCTCATCGCGGTGGGTGTGCTCCTTCCCCTGGAGCTCCTCACCGGGTTTCTCACCCGGTCGGCGGTCTGGCTCACCACGATCCTGAGGGGCGCGGAGATCGACGCCACCGCTCCCGGGCGGAGTCCGATCCGCCAGGCGGTGCGCCTTCCCATCGGAATCCTCGAGGATGCGGTAGGGGGCGGACCCCTCGCCGGGATCCTCTTCCTCGCTCTGGGCCTCGGACTCATCTTCCTCGCCCTCGGTTTCATCACCAGGAACATGCGGCAGCTCGTGGCCGGAGGGGTGGAGCGGGTCATGAACCGTCTCATCGGTCGGGGGGGCGGCGCGGTGGGGATCCTGGTGGGGATCGTCGTCACGGTGGCGGTGCAGTCGTCCACCATCACCACCTCGATCCTGGTGCCCCTGGTGGCCGCCGGCGTCCTCACGCTGCCCAACGCGTACCCCATCACCATCGGGGCCAATGTGGGGACGACGATCACGGCACTCATCGCCTCGCTGGCGGTCCTCCGCCCGGAGGGACTGGCCATCGCGCTGGTCCACACGCTCTTCAATCTGACTGCGCTGGCGGTGATCTTTCCCATCCGTCGGATCCGCCTGATTCCGGTCCGGCTCGCCGAGGGGATCGCGACGATCGCAACCCGCAACCACATCGTGGTGTTCATCTATGTGGTGGGGCTCTTTCTCGTTCTGCCCCTGGCGGGCATCTTCCTGATCCGGTAGGAGGTCCGATGGTCTTCAGAATCTTCCGAAGTGGTGGTCGCGAGCGACTCGAGGCCATCGAGGCGAAGTTCCTCCAGATGCTCGAGGATGACCGCAAGGTCTATGACCTGGCCATGGCGGCCCTATTCGGAGATGTGGATCCCCGAGAGGTGAACGACGAGATCCGCACCACCGACTACCGGGTGAACCAGGCGGAGCGGGAGATCCGGCGGGAGCTCGTGGTGCACGCCAGTGTGGTGGGGGCTATCGAGACCCCGGCGATCCTCATCTACATGTCCATCGTGAAGGACATCGAGCGGGTGGGGGACTATGCCAAGAACCTGGTGGACCTGGCCCTCGACGGCGCCAACTTCTCGGAAGGGCCGGATGTGGACGAGTGGCGCGAGGTGAGTGCCACCATCTCGCGCTTCATCACCGCCACCGCCGAGGCCTTCCGGCACCGGGACCAGAACCGGGTCCGGGAACTCCTCACCGAGGGAGACGAGCTCCTGAGCCGTTTCGACGATGCGGTCTCGGCCATGGTGAGTGGCCAGGACCAGCGTGCCCAGGCGGTGGCCCGGGCCCTTGCCATCCGCTACCTGAAGCGGGTCCTGGCCCACCTCATGAATGTCCTCACCTCGGTGGTCATGCCGGTCCACCTTCTGGACTACTTCGATGAGGACCCCGAGGACCGCGACGACCGGAGGGGCCGGAAGAAGCGCCGCGACTGACCTGGAACGCCGCCGCCCCCCGATGCCGGCCAGGCATCGGGGGGCGCGGGTCCTGATGGGGGCGAGGTCAGTCTCCGGGTTCCTCCACCGCCTGCACCTCGAGGGTGATCCGGACCTTCTCACCCACGAGCACGCCACCGGCCTCGAGGGTCTGGTTCCAGGAGAGCCCGAACTCCTTCCGGTTGATCTCGGTCTCCGCCCGGAAGGCGAGACGCTGGTTCCCCCACGGATCCTCGCCCCCTCCCAGGAGCTCGGCGTCGAGGACGACCGGGCGGGTCTCGCCCCGGATCGTCAGGTCACCCTTCACCTTGAAGGACTCCGGGGTGCCCTCGATACCGGTGCTCCGGAAGACGAGCTTCGGGTGGGTCTCCACGTCGAAGAAGTCTCCGCTTCGCAGATGGCCGTCACGATCGGCGTTCCGGGTGTCGATGGAGGCGGCATCGATCTCCACCTCGAGGGCAGCGTCGGCGAGATTCTCGCCATCGTAGGCAATGGTTCCGGAGAGCTCGTTGAAGGAGCCCTTCACGGTCGAGATCATCATGTGGCGGACCCCGAACTCCACCTGCGAGTGGGAGGGGTCGAGGGTCCAGGTGGTGACGTCGGTGGGGAGCATCGTGGATTTCATGGGGGAACTCCTTGTAGTCAGTGTGCCGATGTGGAGCCGATCCCGTGTGGGAGGTGGCTCCGCGGGACAGGAGGAGCCGGCCGATCCGCCGCGCCGCTTGCCCCATTCATCAATAGTTGAATGTTAAACTAACGATGCATCAACTAATGTGTCAACACCCCGGATACGAGGCCAGCAGGGAGTGGGGCGCGCCGGTGCGGCGGGGTCGCCGCCCTCGCGGACCCGCCGTCCTCGCGATCCCGCCCCCCACACGGACCCGCCCCCCACACGAACCCGCCCCCGGCGCGTCAGAGCCGGGAAAAGCGCACCACGAAGCGGTCGATCTCTTCTTCGGTGTTGTAGAAGTGGGGCGAGATCCGGACATGCCCGGGGCGGTGGTCCACGATGATCCCCTCCTCGGCGAGGGTGGCCACCGCGCGGGCGGGATCGTCGTGGTGGGCCATGACGATGGCGGTGCGCCGGGCCGGATCCGAGGCATGGGTCAGGGCGATGCCGGCGTCGAGGAGTCCCGACTCGAGGTGGCGGGTGAGGGTCCGATTCCTCGCCTCGATGGCGTCGATTCCCACCTCGTCGATGATGGACTGTCCCCCCAGGGCGGTGTGGACGGTGGCCAGCGCCGGCGTGCCCATCTCGAAGCGGCGGGCGTCGTCGCGAAAGGCGAATCCCTCCAGGTCGAAGTCGAAGGGGTTCCGGGTGGCGAACCAGGAGGTGATCCGCGGACGGAGCCCCTCGATGAGGGCCTCCCTGACATACAGATAGGAGAGCCCCGGCCCCCCGAGGAGCCACTTCAGCGGCCCGGCGGTATAGACATCCACGCCCGCAAACTTCACGTCGACAGCGACCTGCCCCGCCCCCTGGTAGCCATCGATGAGGGAGAGGGCGCCGGCGTCCCGCGCGATCGCGGCCAGCGCGCCCAGGTCCTGCCGGAAGCCGGTGGTGAAGAAGACGTGCGAGGTGGCCAGAAGGGCAGTGCGCTCGTCGACGGCCTGGGCGAACTGCTCCGGCTCGATCCCCACCCCGTCTGCGCTCTCCAGCACCACCAGATCGACCTCGGGCTTGGCCAGGAACTGGTAGCCCAGGGTGGGAAAGTCGAGCTCGGTGGTCACCACCCGGGGGCGCGCCCGGAAGTCCACCGACTCGGCGATGGAGGAGAGCGCCACCGAGGTGGAGGGAGAGAGGGCTACCTCGCCGGGAGCGGCGCCGAAAAAGGCTTCCATGACCCCCCGAAGCTCGTCACAACGAGCGAGCCAGTGCTCGTACCATGCCGACGCACCCATGGTGTGCCACTGGGTGAGAAAGTCCGAGAGGCGGGCCTCGGCCCGGGTGGAGAGGGCCCCCAGGGAGCAGGAATTCAGGTAGAGGCGGTCGGCCAGGATGGGGAATTCGCTCCGGAGGGCCTTGAGCCGTGCCGGATGGTCCGAGAGGGGGTCGGGGTGAGGGTCGTGGGCCATGGAGGAAGGGGTCCGGAGGGCGCGGGAGAGAGGGATCGGGGAGGGCGGTTCTGATCTCCGGCCTGTCCCGATAGATTTACGGGGAGTCGCTACCCCCCAGTCGTGCCACCTTTCCCCAGGAAACCGGTGAAGCTCTCCCTCTCCTCTCTCGACCGGAAGCTGGTTCGGGACCTGAAGGGAATGCTGGGGCAGGGGATCACCATCTCGCTGGTGGTGGCCGCAGGGATCTCCGGCTTTCTTGCCCTCCGAGCCACCTATGGCTCCCTGCTGGAATCCCGCGACCAGTATTACGAGGCGTACCGCTTCGGTGATGTCTTCGCCCAGCTCGACCGGGCACCGGAGTCCCTCCGGGAACGCCTGGAGGAGATCCCCGGAGTCACCCTGGTCCACACCCGGGTGACCGAAGCGGTGCGGATCCCCATGGAGGGGGTCACCCAGTCCCCGGTGGGATACGTGGTGAGTCTGCCATCGGGCGGGGCCCCACCCATGAACGCCCTCTTCCTCCGGGAGGGCTCGCTCCCGGCCCCCGGGCGGGGGGACGAGGCGCTTCTCCTGGATGCCTTCGCCGAGCGATGGGGGGTGGGGGTGGGCGACACCCTGCGGGTGGTGATGAACCAGTCGCTCCGGAGGGTGCGGATCACCGGCCTCGCCACCTCGCCCGAGTTCGTCTACCCGACCCCGCCGGGCGGGGCGCTCATTCCCGACGACGAGCGCTTCGCCGTCCTCTGGATGGATCGGGGCGGGGTGGCCCCCGTCTTCCGGATGGAGGGGGCCTTCAACGACGTGGTGATGCGGATGGCTCCGGGCGCCTCGGAGCGTGCGATCCTCGCCGAGGTGGACCGGATCCTGGAGCCGTACGGAGGGTTGGGCGCGGTGGACCGGGACCGTCAGCCATCCAACTTCCTCCTGAATTCCGAGCTCGACCAGCTTCGGCAGTTCGCCACCGTCGTGCCCATCATCTTCCTGGGGGTCGCGGCCTTCCTCCTGAATGTGGTGCTCTCGCGGCTCCTTCACCTGCAGCGGACCCAGATCGCCTCGCTCAAGGCCCTCGGGTACCACGACCGGGAGGTGGGACTCCACTACCTGAAGATGACCCTGGGGGTCGTGCTCGGAGGGTCGCTCCTGGGGGTGGGGGTGGGAGGGTACTTCGGCCGGGTGCTCACCGACTTCTATGGCACCTTTTTCGGCTTCCCCGTCCTGGAGTTCCGGCTGGGAACCGGCGCCGTGCTGGCAGGAGTGGCGACGGCGGCCCTTGCGGGCCTCCTGGGCACCTGGACCGCCCTCCGCCGGATCCTGGCCCTCTCGCCCGCCGAGGCCATGAGTCCCGAACCCCCGGCTCGCTACCGGCCGACCCTCCTGGAGCGGATGGGGTTGGGGGCGCTTCTGGGTCCCATGGGTCGGATGGTGCTGCGGGAGCTGGGACGCCGTCCCCTCCGGACGGTGCTCTCGGCGGTGGGGATCGCCCTGGCGGTGGCCATCATCGTGGTGGGGCGCTTCAGCCAGGACGCCATGAACCACCTCATCGACGAGCAGTTCTACCGGGCGTGGAAGGAGAATGTCACGGTGGCCTTCGCCGGCCCGACCCCCGAGCGGGCGGTACGTGAGCTCCAGTCGCTCCCCGAGGTGGTGTACGCCGAGGGGATGCGGGTCACCTCGGTCCGAATGC
>SLSF01000054.1 GCA_007130605.1 Gemmatimonadota bacterium
ACCGGAACGCCCGGATCCTCCTGGTGGAGGGCAACGGGCCCCGGCCCATTCCCGGGCCCTGGGTCCTGAAGGGGATCGTGCGGGATGCCGATCCGGAATCCGGGAAGGAATCGAACTCACCAGAAGGATGTTGAAGAAGGGCAGGGCGCCACGGTTGGGAGCCCCAGGGGCCCCCGCACGCGAAGCGTGTGGGTCGCGCAAGACCCCGTCCCAGTGGTCCCTGCCCTTCTTGAACATCCTTCTAGCCCGCGGCCGCCCGGCTGGCCCGCACCAGTGACTCGAGGGTCGCCAGTGCGCGGCCCGAATCGATCAGGGCGCCAGCTGCCTCGACCCCGGCAGCCAGGCTCTCGACCTGATCGGCCACCAGGAGGCCTGCGGCGGCATTGAGCACGACGACCGTGCGGGCCCCGCCCCGATCCGAGCCCTCCAGGACCGCGCGGATCCGACGGGCATTCTCCTCCGGTTCGCCCCCGGCGATCTCCGACGCCGACGCTTCAGGCAATCCGAAATCCCCGGGAGTGATCCAGGTCTCGTGCACGTCGCCGTCGCGTAGCTCCAGGATCCGGGTTCGGCCCATGGGGCTCACCTCGTCCATCCCGGCCTCGCCGTGCACCACCAGGGCCCGTTCGTGCCCCAGGGTCGCCAGTGCATTCGCCACCAGGGGGAGGAGTCCGGGGTCCGAGACTCCCACCACCTGTCTCCGGGCCCCCGCCGGGTTGGTGAGAGGGCCGAGGAGATTCATGATGGTGGGGATCCCCAGCTCCCGGCGCACCGGGCCCACATGGCGCATGGCAGGATGGAGGAGGGGGGCGAACATGAAGACGATCCCCACCTCGTGGAGCACCTCGGACATCCGCTCCGGTGTCAGGTCGATGACCACCCCCAGGGCCTCCAGGACATCGGCACTCCCACTCCTGGAGGTGAAGGAGCGGTTCCCATGCTTCGCCACCCGGACGCCGGCCGCCGCCACCACCAGCGCCGCCGCCGTCGAGATATTGAAGGTGGTGACCGTTCCCCCTCCGGTGCCGCAGGTGTCGATGAGTGGAGGGCCGTCCACCTCTGCATGGACCGGTACCATGGCGGCCCGCAGGGCGCGTACGCCCCCTGCCACTTCTTCGGGGTGATGCCCCCGGGTTCGAAGGGCCACCAGGAGTGCGGCCATCTCCACCGGGGTCGCGTCTCCCGCCATGATGGCACCGAAGGCGGACTCCGCCTCCTCCACCGTGAGCGGGTGCCCTTCGGAGGCACGTGCAATGAGATTCTTGAGGGTCATGACTCGAAAGCCTGGCATGGAATGGGGTCCGATCCGATCGCCCCGAGGCTACCACAGCGATCCACCGGGGTCAACCGAGCCTGCCGATGTCTCAGGACGGGACGGGGCACCGGGGCGGAGTCCCGGATCTCCCGGACTTGTAGCGAATACGCCATGTAGCGTTTACGCTACGTAGCGCAAACGCTACAACACCTCCCTCCCGAACGGGCCGGAGGAGTTCCATGGGCGGGGGCCCGTCGGGCGGGAGACCGCTTGACACTCCCGAACCCCGGGATACCTTTCGCGGGTGAACCGCTCCGACCGCCGTCGCTTCGCCCTCCGCCTGCACTATCACGGTGCCGACTTCCATGGATGGCAGCTTCAGAAGAATGTCCCCACCGTGCAGGGTGCGGTCGAAGCCGTTCTCGAGAGGATCACGGGGCAGCGGCGGCCCGTGGTGGCGTCGGGGCGAACCGACGCCGGCGTCCACGCCACCGGCCAGGTCGCCTCGGTGGATCTCCCGGAGCGGTGGGACGCGCCGAGCCTTCGCGCTGCCCTCAATGCGCTCCTCCCCCGCTCGGTCTGGGTCGAGGAGGTCCGACGGGTCCCCGACGACTTCCACCCCCGCTTCCACGCCATCCGCCGGAGCTACCGGTACCACCTCGGCACCGCGGACGACGTGGGCTCGCCCTTCAAGCGAAGCACATGCTGGGCACTGGGCCCCGTGGAGCCCTGGGACGAGGAGCTCCTCCACCGGGGGGCCGCCGCCATTCCGGGCACCCGGTCCTTCCGACGCTTCGCCAAGGCGGGCCAACCGGAACGTGGCGAGGAATGTCGGGTCGAAAGGGCCGAGTGGAGCCCCCTCGAGGGGATCGGATATGTCTTCCGGATTTCGGCCGACCGCTACCTTCATCACATGGTTCGTTATCTTACGGGCACCATGGTGGAGGTGGCCCGTGGCCACCGCCCGCTCGACCACATGCTGACGATGCTCAACGACCCCGACACCGACCTTCGCACCTCTCCTCCCGCCCCGTCGGAAGGCCTCTTCCTGGACGAGGTGGAGTACCCGGAGTCGCGCTGGGGAACAAGCCCCGACCGGGACCCCTCCCCA
The DNA here is from genome assembly GCA_007130605.1 of Gemmatimonadota bacterium. Taxonomy (GTDB): domain Bacteria; phylum Gemmatimonadota; class Gemmatimonadetes; order Longimicrobiales; family Gaopeijiaceae; genus SLBA01. Next base: position 2,367 of record SLSF01000054.1, read on the forward strand.
CCCAACCCCCGAACCCCCACGCCATGAAGATCTTCCTGGACACCGCCGACCTTGCCGAGATCCGCCGCGCCGCCGAAGCGGGCCTCATCGACGGGATCACCACCAACCCCTCTCTCCTGGCCAAGGTCACCGGCGATCGCGAGCCCCGCGAGATCTTCCGGGAGATCTGCGAAGTGGTCGACGGCCCCATTTCGGCCGAGGTGGTGGCCACCGACACCGAGGGGATGGTCCGGGAAGGTCGGAGCCTCTCGGAGCTCCATGACAACATCGTGGTGAAGCTTCCCCTCACCGAGGCGGGGCTGCGTGCGTGCCGGACCCTGTCGGGCGAGGGCGTGGCGACCAATGTCACCCTCTGCTTCTCCACCGCCCAGGCCCTCCTGGCCGCCAAGGCGGGGGCGACCTTCATCTCTCCCTTCGTGGGCCGCCTCGACGATGTGGGCCACGACGGGATGGAGATCATCGCGGAGATCCGTCAGGTGTACGATCAGTATGGATACGACACCGAGATCCTCGCCGCTTCGCTCCGGCACCCCCGCCATGTCCTGGAGGCCATGCTCATGGGGGCCGATGCCGCGACCCTTCCCTCGGCAGTGCTGTACAAGCTGCTCCGCCACCCGCTCACCGATGCGGGACTGGAGCAGTTCCTGGCCGACTGGAAGGGCACGGGCAAGTCCCTCTGACTTCGACGGGCGTCGAGGACCTCCCCAGCGGGAAGGAGGTGACCATGACCGAGATTTCATCTCAACCGACGAATCACCCCTGGGTGGCCACCCGCCGCCGCAGGCGATCTCCCGGTGTGGGCATCGTCCTGGTGCTCCTCGCCCTCGTGGGCCTCTCCGCATGCGGAAGTGACGCCGAGGTTGGGGAGACCGCCCTCGGGGAGGCCGCCTCCACACCCCTCCGCGCCCTCCAGGCCCAGGAGTCCCGGGCCCTCGACGACGAGCGGACCACGGCGGTGGTCCGGGCGTCGGAGCGCACCGCGCCGGCCGTCGTCGCCGTGAATGTCCTCCGCACCCAGCAGGTTCGGGTCCGGGACCCCTTCTTCGACGACTTCTTCGGCGGCTTCTTCGGGCCCCCGGGGGGCCGGACACAGCTCCGGCAGGTACCCTCGCTGGGCTCCGGCTTCGTGGTGGACCCCGAGGGGATCATCCTCACCAATGACCATGTGGTCCGGGGTGCAGACCGGATCCTGGTGACCCTCCCCGATGGCCGTGACGCCGAAGCCGAGCTCATCGGCACCGACGAGGCCACCGATGTGGCGGTCCTCCGCATCGAGGTGGGCGACCTCCCCCTGGCCCCCATCGGACGCTCCGACGACCTCCGCATCGGCGAGTGGGTCATCGCCTTCGGGAATCCCTTCGGCAACCTCATCTCGAACCCGGAGCCCACGGTGACGGTGGGGGTGATCTCGGCGCTGGGCCGCCATATCGTCCCCGGTGGCGACACCCGGGGCTTCTACCTGGGGATGATCCAGACCGACGCCGCCATCAATCCGGGAAACTCCGGGGGGCCCCTGGTGAATGCCCTGGGCGAAGTGGTGGGAATGAATGCATCGATCTTCTCCCGAGGGGGCGGAAGTGAGGGACTCGGCTTCGCCATCCCCATCGAGCGCGTCCTCCAGATCGCCGACGACCTCATCGAGCATGGCCGGGTCCGCCGGGCCTGGGTGGGACTCGATGTGGAGCCGGTGGAGGGCGACGAATTCGGCCGGACCCGCGGGGTGCGGGTGGCCCGGGTCACCCCCGACTCCCCCGCCGGGCGGGCCGGCCTCCAGGTGGGAGACCGCCTCCTGGAGATGAACGACCGCCGGCTCACCACACCCCTGGACTTCGAGGCGATCCTCCTGGACCTCCGGGCCGGCGATGCCCTCCCCATCCTCGTGGAGGGACGGGACGCACCGATGGACCTCACCGCCGAGGAACGCCCCTCGGTGACGGCGGAGCGGGTCACCGTGCTCCGCGACCTCGAGGTGGTGACCCTCACCCCGGCCATCCGGCAGGAGCGGGGGGTGGCCAGCGAGGAGGGGGCTCTCGTGACCGGGATCACCGACACGGCGCGCAATGCCCTCGGACTCCGCGAAGGGGATGTGATCGTCGGCATGAACAACCAGCGGATCACCTCGGCAGAGGAGCTGGCCCAGTGGGTCGAGTCGATTCCCACCGGAAGCCGGGTCCGCCTCATCTTCGAACGCAACCGGGGGCTCGCCTCCCGCGACTTCACGCTCGGCCGCTGACCATGCGGCCTCATCCGGAGACCATGTGAACCAACAGGAGCGCTACACCCACCCCCTCACCGAGCGGTATGCCTCGCCGGAGATGCAGCGGATCTTCTCGCCTGCCAACCGCTTCGGGCTCTGGCGGCGGATCTGGCTCGCACTGGCCGAGGCCCAGGGAGAGCTCGGCCTGGAGATCCCCAACGAAGCGCTCCGCCAGATGCGGGAGGGGCTCGACGACCTGGATCTGGAGCGGGCCGCCGAGTTCGAGCGTCGCTTCCGCCACGACGTCATGGCCCATGTCCACCTCTTCGGCGAGGTGGCCCCGGCGGCCAGGGGGATCATCCACCTGGGGGCCACTTCGGCCTTCATCGGCGACAACACCGACCTCCTCATCCACCGGGAGGCCCTGCGACTCCTCCGGGCCCGACTCGTCCGCTCGGTGCGGGCGCTGGCAGACTTCGCCCGGACCCATCGGGAGCTCCCGACCCTCGGGTACACCCACTTCCAGCCCGCCCAGCCCACCACGGTGGGGAAGCGCGCCACCCTCTGGATTCAGGACCTCCTCCTCGACATCGAGGAGATCGACTTCCGCCTGGAGACCCTCCGCTTCCGGGGCGTGCGGGGCACAACCGGGACCCAGGCCTCCTTCCTCGAGCTCTTCGACGGCAACCACGACAAGGTGGAGGCCCTCGACCGCCGGGTGGGCGAGAAGATGGGGTTCCGCCGGACCTACGGGGTGACGGGCCAGACCTATCCGCGGAAGGTCGATGCCGCCCTCCTGGGAACGCTGGCCGGGATCGGTGCGTCCATCTCCCGCTTCGGGAACGATCTCCGGCTCCTGGCACACCTTCGCGAGGTGGAGGAGCCCTTCGAGGAGGAGCAGATCGGCTCCTCGGCCATGCCGTACAAGCGCAACCCCATGCGGGCGGAGCGGATGTGCGCGCTGGGGCGCCACGCCATCACCCTCTTCCAGGATCCGGCGATGACCGCCGCCACCCAGTGGCTCGAGCGGACCCTGGACGATTCGGCCAACCGGAGGGTCTCGATCCCCGACAGCTACCTCACCCTCGACGGGGCCCTCGTCCTCTACGAGAATGTGGCCTCCGACCTCAGGGTCCACCCGTCGCAGATCCGGCGGAATCTCCAGGTCCACCTCCCCTTCATGGCCACCGAGACCCTCCTCATGCAGGCGGTCCGGCGGGGGGGAGACCGGCAGGAGCTCCACGAGCGAATCCGCCGCCACGCCCACGCCGCCGCCGCGAAGATGAAGGAGGGGCTCGAGGCCGACCTGGTGGAGCGGATCGCCGACGACGACGCCTTCAAGCTCACGCGGGAGGAGATCCTCGAGGTGATGGATCCCCGGCGCTTCGTCGGCCGGGCCCCCGAGCAGGTGGACACCTTCCTGAAGGAGTGGGTGACTCCCGTGCTCGACCGCCTGGGCGACGAGGCGGACGAGGCCGCCGCTCCTCCCGAGATCCGGGTCTGATGGCCACCTCTTCTACCACCACCGCGCTCCCCCTCGACCTCCTCCACCGGGGCAAGGTGCGCGACATGTACCGGGTCGACGACCACCTCCTCCTCATGGTGGCCTCGGATCGGCTTTCCGCCTTCGACGTGGTCATGGCGGAGCCCGTCCCGAAGAAGGGCGAGGTCCTCACTCTCCTCACCGCGTGGTGGCTCCACCGACTCGGCCCCCTCCTTCGGGCCGAGACCGGAGACGGCCCCGTCGAGGCCCGGCACCACCTCGTCGCCGTCCGCCCGGAGGAGATCGCGGCCCGGATCCCCGCCATCGACACCCGGGAGCATCGGCGGCAATGGGCCCGCAGGGCCCTCCTGGTGCGCCGCACCGACCCCCTCCCGGTGGAGTGCGTGGTGCGGGGGTATCTCTCCGGGTCGGCGTGGAAGGAGTACCGGAGCGAGGGCACCCTGGCCGGAGAACCGCTCCCCGACGGCCTCCGCGAGAGCGAACGCCTCGCCCCCCCCCTCTTCTCCCCCGCCACCAAGGCGCAGACGGGCCACGACGAGAACATCCCCTTCTCGGGGATGGTGGAGCGGGTGGGGCGGGAGCGCGCCGAGGCGCTGAAGGCACTCTCCCTCGCCCTCTACGACTTCGGTGCCACCACGGCGCTCGAACGGGGAATCCTCCTGGCCGACACGAAGTTCGAGTTCGGTGTGGACGCCGACGGCGAACTCGTCCTCATCGACGAGGTGATGACCCCGGACTCGTCGCGGTACTGGCCCCGCGAGGAGCATGAGGCGGGGTGCGCACCGCCGTCCCTCGACAAGCAGCCGGTGCGCGACCACCTGGCCGGCGTACGTTCCTGGGACCGGACCCCACCGCCTCCCGCGCTTCCCGCCGAGGTGGTGGCCTCGACGACGGAGCGGTATCTGGAGATCTTCCGGAGGCTCACCGGGATCCCACTGGACCGGTACGAGCCCCCTTCATTCGACCCTGCGGGATGAACCCGATGAATGATCGTGCCGGGCTGCAGCGGGGAATCATCATCCTCCCCTCGGCCTTCACCCTCGGAAATCTCTTCTTCGGCCTCTACGCCATCGTGGCGGCGGCCCGGGGAGATTTCATGTGGGCGGCGTGGTTCATCGTCTTCGCGGCGATCCTCGACATGCTCGACGGCCGGATCGCTCGATTCACCCGGACCGGCTCCCGCTTTGGTGCCGAGCTCGACTCCCTGGTGGACGCCATCTCCTTCGGGGTAGCTCCGGCCTTCGTCCTCTACCACCTCTTCCTGGCGGACCAGGCGTGGGGATGGATCCTCTCCTTCATCTATGTCGCGGCGGCGGTGGTGCGTCTCGCCCGCTTCAATGTGGAGCAGGGGGGCGAAGCGAAGCGGGCCTTCCATGGCCTCCCCTCCCCCACCGCCGGGATGATCCTGGCCACCATCTACCCCTTCTTCACCGCCCCCCGGGTCGTCGAGATCTTCGGAGGGCTCCCGTCGGTGCAGGTGGTGGGAATGCTCATGATCGGGGTGGCGGTCCTCATGCTGAGCCACATCCCGTATCAGCTGGTCCCCCGATTCGGCTTCCGGGGGCTGAGGCGGAGTGCCATGACCCTCTTCCTCACCGGCTCGGCGGTGGCCGCCATCGTCGTCCCCCACTACTTCATCTTTCCCTTCCTCGTCCTCTATACTCTCCAGGGTTTGACCCGCTCCTTCGTCCTCGGCCTCCTGGAGCGACTCCCGGAACAGGACCCCCTCCTGGACACCGAAGAGGACGATGGCCTGGCCGAGGTCCGAACCCTGGACTATGGCGAGATCGCCCCGAACCGATATCCTTCTTCCGACCCCTCCCCTCCGAACCGGGGGCGCGCACCCGATGGCGCCCCCACCAAACCCGAATCCACGGAGAATCCGTCTTGAGCCGTTTTGATATCGAAGTCCGCGTGAAGCCCCGCCCCGGCCTCCTCGATCCCCAGGGGAAGGCGATCCACCACGCCCTCGAATCCCTCGGGTACCCCGGGGTGGGAGAGGTCCGGGTCGGAAAGGTCATCGACCTGACCCTCGAGGCCGACTCCGAGGCCGAAGCCCGCGAGCGGGCCGACGAAATGTGCCGGAAGCTTCTCTCGAACCCGGTGACCGAGGACTACCAGCTCCGGGTCCGGGCGTCGGCAGGGAAGGAGGCGGAGGGATGAAGGTCGCCGTCATCACCTTCCCCGGGTCCAACTGCGACTACGACTGCTACCACGCGCTGAAGACGCTGGGTGGGTTCGAACCCGAGTTCCGCTGGCACGGGGACCGGGAGCTCAAGGGGGTGGACGCCGTCTTCCTCCCCGGAGGCTTCTCCTATGGCGACTACCTCCGCTCGGGGGCCATCGCCCGTTTCTCTCCCATCATGGAGGCCGTGCGGGACTTCGCACGTTCGGGGGGACCGGTGGTGGGCATCTGCAATGGCTTCCAGGTCCTCTGCGAGGCGGGACTCCTCCCGGGTGCTCTCCTGGCCAACGAGAGCCTCCTCTTCCGGAGCTACGACATCCACATCCGGGTGGAGACCCTTCGCACCCCATTCACCTCGGCGTACGAGCGCCACCAGGTGCTCCGGATCCCCATCGCCCACGGCGACGGGAACTACCACGCCGACGACGAGGTCCTGGCGGAGCTGGAAGGTGAGGATCGCATCGTCTTCCGGTACGTTTCCCCCGCGGGAGACCTCACCCCCGAGGCCAATCCCAACGGATCGGCCCACCACATCGCGGGAATCGTCAATGAATCCCGGAATGTCCTGGGAATGATGCCGCACCCCGAACGAGCGGTGGAGCCCGTGCTGGGATCCACCGACGGGGCCGGACTTTTCGCTTCGCTGCGCGCGCACCTCGAAGGAGCCCTGGCATGAGTGACTCCACCCCGACGACCTCCACCGTCGATCCCGAAACGGTGATTCCCGCTCCCCGCCCGGGAGACCCGGAGATCACACCCGAAGTGGTGGAGGCGCACGGGCTCTCCCCCGAGGAGTACGAGCGGGTGGTGGGGGTCATGGGCCGGACCCCGACCTTCACCGAGCTGGGTGTCTTCTCGGCCATGTGGTCGGAGCATTGCGGCTACAAGAACTCGAAGCGGCTCCTGAGCCTTCTTCCCACCGAGGCCCCCTGGGTGATCCAGGGGCCCGGCGAGAACGCGGGAGTCATCGATGTGGGCGACGGCATGGCCCTCGCCTTCAAGATCGAGTCCCACAACCACCCGTCGGCGGTGGAGCCGTACCAGGGCGCCGCCACCGGGGTGGGAGGGATCCTGCGTGACATCTTCACCATGGGCGCCCGCCCCATCGCGGTCCTGGACTCGCTGCGCTTCGGCGACCTGGACTCGGGACGGAATCGGTACCTCTTCGCCGGCGTGGTGAAGGGGGTCGGGGACTACGGGAACTGCGTGGGTATCCCCAATATCGGAGGCGAGGTCTTCTTCGACCGCGCTTACGACGGGAACCCCCTGGTGAATGCCATGGCACTGGGGCTCATGAAGCGCGAGGAGCTCATCAAGGGCGAGGCGTCGGGCACCGGCAACCCCATCATGGCGGTGGGAGCGAGGACCGGGCGCGACGGGATCCATGGCGCCACCTTCGCCTCGGAGGAGCTCTCCGAGGACTCGGACGAGGCGAGCCGCCCGCAGGTTCAGGTGGGCGATCCCTTCACCGAGAAGCTCCTCCTGGAGGCCTCCCTGGAGCTCATCCGCTCCGGGCACATCGTGGGGATCCAGGACATGGGCGCAGCCGGGGTCACCTCCTCGGCCTCGGAGATGGCCGGTCGGGCCGGCTCGGGTGTCGAACTCGAGATGGCGGACGTGCCGGTGCGGGAAGAGGGGATGACGCCGTACGAGATCCTCCTCTCCGAGTCCCAGGAACGGATGCTCGTCGCCGCCAGGAAGGGGCGGGAGGAGGATGTCCGAAAAATCCTGGCCAAGTGGGAGCTGGAGGCCGAGGTCATCGGTGAGGTCACCGACGACGGCTATTTCCGCATCCTGGAGGATGGCGTCGTGGTGGCCAACATCCCGGCCCTTCCCCTCACCGACGGCTGCCCCACCTACGAACGGGAGGGCATCGAGGGCGACGACGTGAAGGAGGCCCGTGCGCGGGACCTCACCGAGTTCCTTGCCCCAGAGGGAGATCTGACCGACCCCTTCCTCCGGCTCCTGGGATCTCCGAACATCGCCAGCAAGCGGTGGATCTACGACCAGTTCGACACCACGGTGCGGACCTCCACGGTGGTCCGCCCCGGGAGTGACGCCGGCGTGGTCCGGCTGCGGGGAAGCCGCAAGGCCATCGCCGCCACCACCGACTGCAATGGCCGATACTGCTGGCTGAACCCCCGCGAGGGGGCGAAGGCCGCCGTGGCCGAGGCGGCGCGAAACCTCGTCTGCACCGGCGCCCTTCCCACCGCCGTGACCAACAACCTGAACTTCGGGAATCCCCTCAAGCCCCACATCTACTTCCAGCTCCGCGAGGCGGTACTGGGGATGGCCGAAGCGTGCTCCCTCTTCGAGACCCCCGTCACCGGCGGGAATGTCTCGCTCTTCAACGAGACCGACGGGGTGGCGATCTACCCGACCCCGGTCATCGGAATGGTGGGACTTCTCGACGACGTGGACCAGGCGACCCGGGCCTTCTTCACCCACGAAGGAGACGCGATCCTCGTCCTGGGCGAGACCCGGGAGGAGATCGGCGGGTCCGAGTACCTCTACCGGGAGCACGACCTGGTGGCGGGAGAGGCTCCCCTGGTGGACCTGCTGGCGGAACGACGTCTCCAGCACGCCGTCCTGGGAATGGCGCAGAAGGGGCTCCTCCGATCGGCCCACGACTGCGCCGAGGGTGGGCTCGCCGCCGCCCTGGCCGAGAGCGCGGTGGGAGGGGAGAAGGCCCTGGGGGTGAAGGTCGAACTCACCTCGCGGCTGGCTCCGGTGGCGGTCTTCTTCGGAGAATCCACCGGGCGGGTGGTGTTGAGCTGTGCCCCCGATGACGAGAGCCGGGTCCTGGACACGGCCCGTCACCATGGCGTACCCGCCGCCCGGATCGGAACAGTGGGGAATGAAGGTGGAGCCTTCGCCATCCGCACACCTCTCGGCTCCATCGAGACCTCCGTGAACGAGGTTCGGACGCGCTACTTCGGCGCCCTCCCGGCCCTGATGGAACGCACTCGCAGCGAGGAACCCGTATGAATGATTCCAATGAAGGCGCCGTCGACATCCGGGCCTCCGAGCTCGATGCCCTCCCCCGCGAAGAATGCGGGGTCTTCGGGGTCTCGGGGGTGGAGCGCGCCGCCGAACTGGCCTTCCTCGGCCTCTACGCCCTCCAGCACCGGGGCCAGGAGTCGGCGGGGATCTGCGCGGTGGACGACGACGGGGTGGCCCGGGTCAAGAAGGGAACCGGCCTCGTGGCCGACGCCTTCACCGCCGACGACCTGAACCAGCTCGAGGGCTCCACCGCAGTGGGCCATGTCCGCTACTCCACTTCGGGGGGAAGCCGGATCCAGAATGCCCAGCCCATCGTGGTCCGGTACTCCCGGGGGGACCTCTCCATTGCCCACAATGGGAACCTCACCAATGGGAACGAACTGCGAAGCCGCCTGGTGGAGGAGGGTGCCCTCTTCCAGACCACCTCCGACTCGGAGGTCATCGTCCACCTCATCTCCCGTTCCCGGCACGAGACCGTCGAGGCGCAGATCGACGATGCCTTCACCCACCTGGAGGGGGCCTTCTCCCTCGTCCTGACGGTGGGCGACACCCTCTACGCCGCCGTCGACGCCCGGGGATACCGCCCCCTGGTCCTGGGCCGGAAGGGAGACGGGGTGGTGGTGGCATCGGAAACATGCGCCCTCGACATCATCGATGCCGAATTCATCCGCGATGTGAAGCCGGGTGAGGTGCTGAAGATCAGTGACGGTCGCATCGAGCCCCTCCGGAGCCTTCCCCCGGCTCCGAAGCCCGCGCCCTGTATTTTCGAACTCGTCTACTTCGCCCGACCGGACTCCCGGATCTGGGGCACCAGTGTCGATCGTGCGCGCCGGGCCTTCGGGCGCCGGCTCGCCCAGGAGCATCCCGTGGAAGCGGACTGTGTCTTCGCCGTGCCCGACTCGGCCAACTCGTCGGCGCTGGGCTACGCCGAAGAGAGCGGAATCCCCTACGAACTGGGGCTCCTCCGGAACCACTACGTGGGGCGCACCTTCATCAAGCCGTCCCAGGCCGACCGGGACTTCGGCGCCAGGATCAAGTACAACCCGGTCCGAGAGGTGGTGGAGGGGCGCCGGGTGCTGGTGGTGGACGACTCCCTGGTGCGGGGGACCACCTCCACCTCCCTGGTGAAGTTCCTCCGTCAGGCGGGCGCGAAGGAGGTCCATTTCCGCATCGCATCCCCTCCGGTGACCCACCCATGCTTCTACGGGATCGACATGCCCTCGAAGGAGGAACTCATCGGGGGACGCCACTCGGTACCGGAGATCGCGGAGCAGCTCGGTGTCGACTCGCTGGGCTACCTCTCCCTCGAGGGGATGCTCGAGTGTGTCGAGGAGTTCGGGCCCTTCTGCGATGCCTGCTTCTCGGGAGACTACGCGGCGCCCCTGGTGGATGTGGAGCGAGGCCTCTCCTCCATGGCGAACCCGCCGGGGTGCTGAGGCGGGAAGTCCGGATGCTCAGGGAGCCGGCACGACCTCGACGGAGGTGAGCGAGAGGGTCCGGAGGGCGGAGCCATTGGCGTCTACCCCGATGGCGAGGATCTCCTGGGACCCCTCGGGGGTCCAGGGATCCGGCAGCCAGAGAATGTCCCAGCCCCACACCCGACCATCCTCGCCCCCGGCATCCGCCAGGAGTTCGCCGGTGCCGGAGCTTCCGAGCCACCGAACACCTCCATCGGCGTCCAGTGCCACGAAATGCACCGTCTGGAAGGGATTCACGAGGCTTCCCCCTTCTCCCCGGGCACGGGCCCGGAGGGTGACTGCGTCGGCCACATCGGACGATTCGCACCCTGCAGAGACTCCGATTCCCCGACCGCAGACCCGGCTCGCGTCGGCGTCGAGGGTCCAGAAGGCGATCCCTCCGGTGGTTCCCCGCTCGGTGATCCGGAAGGATCGGGGCTGGAGGCCGGACGCGCCAGGGATGGGAGCCACTCGGCTCCCGAGGTTCCCGGCCGCATCGACGGCGGTCCCCACGAAGTCCCTCGCCGCCGATGGATTGCCGGAGGGGATGCTGGAGCTGTTCACGGACTCGAGTCCGGTGACGAAGGGAAAGCTCCGCTGGAAGCTCGCCTCGACGGTGAGGGACTCCGTGAAGGGCTCTCCGAGCTCTGCCGCCTCCGAAAAGGGGAAGGCCGGGCCCGACGCGCCGAACCGAATTCCTACCCGGGCCCGATGGAGATCCACGTTATCGACGGCGAGGCCGGTGATGGTGACGGGGCTCCCTCCACTCACGGAGGCGGGCACCTGGAGCGCCGGGACCTCCGGGTCCTCGGTGTCCCGCAGGACCCATGCATCGATGGGCTCGGACATGTTTCCGGCCCGGTCGAGTGCCGTCGACCGGAGACGGAAATAGCCCTCGCCGTCGTCGGGAAGGCTCCGGAGAAAGCCGTCGGGTGCCGGTTCGCACGCATCTCCTCCGGGGAAGAGGCAGATGGGCTCCGTTCCCAGGCTTCCCGCGTATCGGAGCAATACCGACCGGAAGGGGACCGACGGGATCCCACTGACCGTGTCCACGGCGGTGAGGACCCAGGAGGCTCCGGAGGGTGGGTTGACGGCGTAGTGTGACAGTCCCGACCCCGAGTCGTCGAGCTGGGCGGCGGGTGGCGAGCCATCGATACCGAAGACCGCTCCCCGCTCGTTGGAGACCGGGTTGGCCGAGGTGGTGGAGAGTGGGATGGTTCGGGCGTTCCCGAGGGCGTCCTCCAGTACGGCGATGGCGCGATACGCGCTGTTCGACCCCGAGGCATCCAGTTCGTCGGCTCCCTCCACCGGACTCCGGTTGCGAAGCTGGGAGTCGGAATACGACGCCGGTCCCGCATGGATCCGGGGCACCACTCCACCGACTCCGTCATCGACGAGTTCACCCAGTGCCTGGACGAAGGTGAAAGCACTCCCCACCCAGCTCTGGAGACAGCACGTCGAAGCGCTCCCCTGGGTCGGAAGAGCGAAGGTCGTCGGCTCCGGTGGACGCTGGTCCACCCGGAGCGAGTCCCCGACCACTGCGGGAAGTCCACTCACCGCCCCACCCTGGGCGTAGCCGGCCTGGGTCACCCGTAGCTGGTCGATGCTTCCCGAGGGTGTCCGGTACGAGGCCAGGGAGCTGGGGCCGGTGGCGGTGGGCGACAGGACGATCCGGAAGGGGGGCGTTCCACTGTCGCTCTGGCGCGCGATCTGGCTTCCCCCGAGTCGGCGCAGCTCCACCGTCACCGACGAGATGCTCCGATCCGGGGTGTAGAGTACGGGAAGAAGGTCCACTTCGAGATCACCCCCGACCCAGGCATTTCCGTCGTCGCCCACCACGGGACCCGCCCCGGCCTCCAGCCGGGCCACGAAGGTATCCTGGTTCCGGAGGGTCACGGGCGTCGTGGCCGACGAGGCGGAAGCCCCGCCTTCGCGGGTGGCCAGGCGCACCGTGAGTGGAAGCTCGCCATTGTTGAAGCGGGCCTCTCCGGTTTCGGCGTCGAAGGCCGCGGTGTTCACGGGGAAATTCAGCTCCTGGACCGCCTCCAGCTCAAGGCCGCCAGCGCCCCCCGACTCATCGAAGAGCTGCCGTCCCACCACCTGGCCTCCCAGGAGGACGAGGAGGGAGTCCGGTCGATCCTGTCCCCGGTCCAGAGAGACCTGGACCTCGATCCGGCCATGGACATTGTCGGGGTCGATGCTTTCCAGCGCACCGGAAGAGGTCCTTCGAAGGAGGCTCTGGATCACCACCGAGGCCGTGAGTTCCGGGGTACCCTGGAAGGTCACCGCATGGGTCTGTCCGGTGGTGAGCTGCACTTCGGTGCGCGGCGCGTTGAAGATCACCGAGCTGGGGAAGCTGGAAATCTCCACCGTGTACGCACCGGACCTGAGAGCCGGGAACCGAAATTCCCCTTCGGAGTCGGTGAGGGTCGTGGCGGTCTCGGTGCCTTCCAGCCGCACGGTCACCCCCGCCAGTCCCTGGTCCCTCGAGGTGACGGTGCCGATGATGGACGCCGTCCGGATGAAGTTGCCCTGAAAGTCCACCGTGACCGTGCCGGCCTCGGGCACCGCCGCACTTCGCGAGGTGGAGGGAAAGGCCGCATCGGAGGGCACGCCCCGGATGGAGACGACATAGGCTCCCGCAGGGAGTTCATCGAAGGCGTATCGACCGGCCTCGTCGGTGGACATGGAGGCGTTCCGGGGACCGGAAACCTCCACCGTGACCCCCGGGAGGGGATCGCCTTCGGCCATGACGATCCCCTGCACCACCCCCCGCGGTGCGGGCTCGGTGGTGTCGCACCCTCCCGCAATCAGGATCAGTGCGAGGAGGGAGAGAAATCGGAGGGGGGATCGCATTCGGGGACCACTCCATATGGGGGAACGCTACCATCTACCCCGAACAAGCAAGTCCGGTGCCACCGAAAGCGCCGCGAATGCCCCGGTCAGACCACCGTCGGATGCCCCCTGAAGGGTCGCACTGCGCCACCGTTCCCCGCCTCGAGGATGGTCGACTCCCCTGCACCGTCACCCGCTTCCGAATCCGGGGGCGAAGGAGTCAGATTTCTGACAGGTGACGAAAGATCACCCCTCGGAGCCCAGGTAGGAGCCCACCGCTTCCACGAGGGTGGAGGACCCGATGAAGAGAGGCGTCCGTTCATGGAGGCCCTCCGGAGTCCGCTCCAGGATCCGCTGTACCCCGTCGATGGCGGCGCCTCCCGCCTGCTCGGCGATGAAGGCGAGCGGATTGGCCTCGTAGACCAGGCGAAGCTTCCCCTTCGGACTCTTCCCATCGGCCGGATACATGAAGAGTCCCCCCTGCAGGAGGGTCCGATGGAAGTCGGAGACGAGGGAGCCGATGTAGCGGGCCGAGTAGCCCCCGGACCAGGACGCATCCCCCGACTTGAGATCGGTCATGAAGCGCTGCATGGCCGGGCTCCAGCGGTCGAAGTACGCCTCGTTCACCGAGTAGGAGCGAACAGGAGGATCGGGAATCCGGATGTCGGGATGGCTGAGGATGAACTCGCCGATGGAGGGATCGAGGGTGAAGCCATGCACCCCCCGCCCCGCCGAGTAGACCATCATGGTGGACGAACCATAGACCACGTAGCCGGCGGCGAGTTGCTGCAACCCCGGCTGGAGGCAGTCCTCGAGGCTCCCGCGCTCGGCGTCGGACACCTTTCGGTAGAGGGCGAAGATCGTCCCGATGGAGACGTTCAGGTCGATGTTGGAGGAGCCGTCCAGGGGATCGAAGACCAGGACGTAGTCTCCCGCGGGGAATTTGTCCGGGATCGGGATGTACTCCTCGAACTCCTCCGATGCCATGCAGCAGAGGCGTCCGCCATGGTCCATGGCCCGGTAGATCACGTCCTGGGCGAAGACGTCGAGCTTCTGGACCGCCTCTCCCTGGACATTGCGTGTCCCGGTCCCTCCCAGGATGTCCACGAGCCCCGCCATGTTCACCTGCCTGGAGATGACCTTGGCGGCGAACGCCATGTCGGTGAGGATGTCGCTGAAGGATCCGCTGGCACCACGCCGCCGCTCCTCCTCGATAATGTGGCGTTCGATGGTGACGATGTGCGTTTCATTCATGGCGTTCGTGGGTCACAGGGGGTCGGGACGGCTTCCCGTGGCTTGGGCCCCGAGGGTACCGGAGCCCGGTTTGGGGCGCAAGACCCCTCGGCTGCGCCGGGGTTCCGGCTACCGCTGGGTCCGGACCTCCACCTCGCCTCCCCTGCGAAGCCGAAGGCGGATCGAGCCGTCGCGATCGGTGCGGAGGATGCCGACCCCGTGGGCCTCGAGACGCTCCACAACCCCGGGGTGGGGATGACCGAAGCGATTCCCGTCTCCAGCCGGAATGAGGGCCCACCGGGGTCGAGTGGCCCGCAGGAGGTGCTCGGAGGTGGAAGTCCGGCTCCCATGATGTCCCACCTTCAGGACCGAGAGGGTCGGGAGCTCCGCCAGCACCCCCTCCTCGTGGGGCTGGTAGGCATCGCCCGTGAGGAGCACACTCGCATCGCCCCACTGAACGAGGAGGATGATGGAGAGATCGTTGGGATCGCTTCCCGTTCCACCCCAGCTGTCGGATGCAGGATGAAGCACCTCGAGGCGGACCCCGCCATCGGCGAAGGCAAGACCCGCCTCCGCCCGATGAAGGGGAACTCCCAACGCCCGCCCGGCCTCGAGCAATTCGAGGTAGGGCCCGGAGGGGACCGCCACCGCCGGATCCAGGAGACCTCGCACGCGCACCCCCTCGAGGACCGCCTCCGCGCCCCCGATATGATCCAGGTGCGGATGACTCAGGACGAGAAGGTCCAGGGTCCGAATTCCGTGGCGACGGAGGTAGGGCACCACACGCCGCTCACCTGCGTCCCAGGTGGCGCTCGCCGGTCCCGCGTCGACTCCGATCCATCGCCCCGAGGGAAGCCGAAGGAGGAGGGCGTCTCCCTGGCCCACATCGATCATGTGGACGTCGAGGGACCTGGGAAATGGGAGGACGGGAAGGAGGAGGGTCATCCATAGGGCCGCCGCGCACGCCAGGGCCCCCCTCGCCGGGCGTCGGATGCGTCCGGCCAGTGGGGAGAGCGCAAGGAGGGTCACGGCGGCGGCTCCACCCCCCGCGAGAAGCACCGGACGGGACACCCAGATGGAGGAGCCGGGAAGACTGGCAGCCATCCGTACACCCCACTCAACCAGTGCGAGAATGAGCCCGACCCCTCCGGCCAGGAAGCCCCCCAGGGCGTCGCTGGGAAGCGAGGCCAGCAGCGAGAGGCCGACGCCGGGGATCGCCAGCGCCACACCGGGGGCCACCGCCAGGGTCGCCGGGATCCCCACCAGCGACACCCGGTCGAAGTGCCAGGCCAGAAGTGGGAGGGTCGGGAGGGTGGCGGCGATTCCCGCGGTGAGTCCTTCCGAGCTTCCTCGCAGCCACCGCTCCCCCGCTCCGGCTCCGGGGCGCCTTCGGGGAGGTCGGATCCCGTATCGCCGCCATCCCCGGTCCAGGAGCGCCTCCAGGGGACGGCGGAGCGCCACGAGTCCCCAGGTGCCGGCGAAGGAGAGCTGAAACCCCACCGAGCGGAGGCTGGTGGGATCGATGACAAGGAGCGCAAGGAAGGCGGTGGACAGGGTGCCCACCGAGACCACCGGGGTGCCTCGGAGGCGCGCCAGGGCCAGGAGGGAGAGGAGGACCGATGCCCGAAGCGCCGCGTCGGGCGCCCCGATGGCGAGAACGTAGAGCCAGCTCCCACCGGCCGCGCCCAACGCCGCCGGACGAGGCCGGGCGCCCGCCATCCGGAGGAGCGAGAGGAGGAGTCCGGCCACCACCCCCACATGAAAGCCGGAGATCGCCAGGAGATGCGCCGTGCCCGAGAGCCCGAATGCCCCGCGGAGCTCGGGATCCAGGTGCTCCCGCCGCGCCAGAACCAGCGCCTCCACCATGGGGGCGCGCGGCCCCCAGAGGTGAGCGATCCGGTCGGCCACGCGCCCGCGCACCCCGAGGGCCCGCCCGGGCAGGTCTCCTCCCCGAACGACCTCCCCACCACCGAGGATCCGGAGTCGCCCCGACCACTCTCCCCGTCCCGCCTCCGGGAAGTCGCGGGCCTCCCAGCGGGCCGGTGCACGGATCCTGGCGCCGGTGGCAGGGAGCGGTTCATCGGTGGGCCAGAGGGTGCGCACCACGCTCCGGCATCCGTCGGGGAGCCCCGCCTCGACCCGGAAGGGGATCGCCCGGGTGGAGTCGGGGCGGGCGACGAAGCGCCCGGTCACCTCGCCCCGGGCGCCGTCGGGAAGATGGAGTCGGCAGTCGGCCGCCTCGGCCCGTGTCCCCGCCTCGCCGCCCAGGATCCCGGCCACCATGGCCACCAGGAGGAGGCCGGCCGGGCGCCGCCATAGGAGGAGGAGCGCCGCGCCGGCGGGGAGGAGGAGTTCCGGGGGGAGGAAGAGCCCGGAGAGGGGAAGGGAGAGTCCGGCGCCGTAGGCCAGCGCCAGCCGGGTTACGGCGGGGAGGGCCCCGATCCGTGGTCTCCGCCGGGGAACTCGCCCCGCTTGTCCTCGAAGGTGGGGATCTCCCCGTCGTCGAGGAAGAGGTCGCGCTGGGTATGGTCCACCGTGTCTCCCTCCTCCCGTCCCTCGTCCTCGAATCGCTCACGGAGGAAGCGCCGGATCCGCAGATCCGAATGAAGCCCCGCAAGGAGCATCACGAGCATTCCCAGGAGGAGGGAGAGGAAGGCGACATAGAGAAGAGGCACCTGGTGGAAGGTGTGCACTCCCACGTCGACGGTGACCCGCTCGGAGCCATTCCAGCGCGAGAAGAGGAGGACCAGGGCCAGGACCGATACGACCCCCATGACCCCCATGGCCCGGCTCACGCCACGTCCGCCGTCGCCCGGGTGGGGAGGGCCTCACCCCGGAAGGTGGCCCCGGTGCTTCCGGTGAGCCGAACCGTCACGTAGTCCCCGACCTGGTGGCCTGCCGCGGGGAAGACCACCGTCTGCCAACGCCGGGTGCGCCCCAGCAAGCTCCCGGGATCCCGCCCCGGCTTCTCCACCAGGAGCTCCTCGGTCCGCCCCACCTCGCCGTCCTTGATTTCGGCCTGGATCGTCCGTGAAACCCGGATCAGTTCCTCGAGACGCGCCTGGGCTTCGGCTTCCGGAATGAATTCCTCCTCCGGAAGGCGGGTGGCCGGGGTGCCCTCCCTGAGGGAGTACTTGTAGGTGAAGGCGTCGTGGAAGCGAACGGTGCGCATGAGTCCGAGCGTGTCCTCGAACTCGGAATGGGTCTCCCCCGGAAAGGCCACGATGATGTCGGTGGACAGGGCGATGTCGGGAATGGCCTCCCGCACCATCTCCACCTTCTCGAGGAAACTCTCCACCGTGTACCGCCGGACCATCCGCTTGAGGACCCGGTTGTTCCCCGACTGCGCCGGAAGGTGGAGCTGCTCGCAGACCGCCGGCTCGGTGGCCATGACCTCCACCAACTCCGGGGTCACATCGTTGGGGTGCGGCGAGGTGAAGCGTACCCGGCGGATCCCGTCCACCCGGGCCACCTCCCTGAGGAGCCGGGGGAAGTCCCAGGCGCCATTCCGGTACGAGTTCACCGTCTGGCCGAGGAGGGTGACCTCGGTCACTTCCTCCTCCACCAGGCCGCGGACTTCGCGAAGAATCTCCTCCGGAGCCCGGTTCTTCTCGGGTCCGCGCACATAGGGTACGATGCAGTAGGTGCATCGATGGTCGCATCCCCGCTGGATGGGGACCCACGCCGCCACACCGGAACGCCTGCGCTGTTCGAGGCCTTCGTAGTTCTCGCCGGTGTCGAGATCGAGTACGGCGAGCTGGATCCGGTTCTTCGGGGAGGGGTCTCCGGGCCGGGAGGGCGCCGGGCGCTCATGGACTCCGGTGCCGGCGGCGATCCTCTGTCCTGGATCCGGGGCGCCGGGGGTCTCGGCCCATCCACCCTCCGAGGCGCCTTCTCCACGGCCTCGTACCCGGTCGAGCTGCTCGGGAAGGGTCCGGTACCCGTCCGGGCCCATGACCAGGTCGATGTAGGGAGCCTTCTCGAGGAGGGAGGTCCCCATCCGCTGGGCCATGCACCCCGTGACTCCCAGGACCACATCGGGGCGCTCCGAACGCATGCCGTTGAGCTGGGCGACCCGTCCCAGGACCCGCCGCTCGGCGTGGTCCCGGATGGAACAGGTGTTGATCAGGACGACGTCGGCCTCTTCCGGGGCCGTGACGATCTCGTACCCACTCCCTTCGAGGATGCCCTCCATGAGCTCCCCGTCCGAAATGTTCATCTGGCACCCGTATGTCTCGACGTATGCGCGGCGTGCCGCACGCTTCTCGGACATGACTCTCCTCTCGTATCCAGTGATCCGGACAGACTCCCGGACTCCTATTCTAATCAAGAAACGACCCGGGGACAGATCCATGGCTGGATCGGCGGCCTTTCGCCCGGTGGGTGTGGAAGCGTGGAGGAGACCCCGGGGGGCCTGCGTCCCCTCAACTGGGCACCACGCGGAGATGGAGGCGTGTGCCCCAGGGATCGCAGACGAGAACCCCTTCCTCACCCGCCTCCTCGATGGTGCGATCCGCCCGCCGGAAGCGATCCACCACCGTCTCGACGGAATCGACGCCGGGGAGTTCGAGGGTCCAGTGGTCCAGCCGGGCCTCTCCCGGTCCCGGTGCCGGGACCGGTCCCGCCCACCGGTTGACGCCGAGGTGATGGTGGTAGCCTCCCGCGGCCAGGAAGAGGGCCCCGGGATACCCTCGTGCGGTGACATCGAGGCCGAGTTCCCGGTGATAGAAGGCCTCGGCCTCCTCCAGGGAGCCCACATGGAGGTGGATGTGCCCGAGGGTCGTTCCTTCGGGGAGGCCCTCCCAGGGTCCCCCACCTCCCGAACTCCGAAGGTCCTCCAGGTCCAGCGGCTCGGTGGTCATCCGAACCTGGCCACCCCCCCACTCCCAGCGCTCCCGGGGACGATCGGCGTACACCTCCACGCCCAATCCATCGCGATCCGTGAGGTAGAGGGCCTCGCTCACCCCATGGTCCGAAGCTCCCACCCGGACTCCGCCGGCCGCCAGGTGACCGACGAAGCGTCCCAGCGCCTCCCGCGCCGGAAGGAGAATGGCGAAGTGGAAGAGCCCGAGACGACTTCCCGGGCGCGTGGGTCGAACCCCCTCCTCTGCGTCGAGGACGAGGAGGGGACGCTCCCGGCCACGAACCCCCATCTGCGCCGAAGTCCCCTCCCGATGGAGGAGGTCGAAGCCGAGGATCTCCCGGTACCAGTCGATGGAGCGACCCAGTTCGGAAACATGAAGGTGGACACCACCGAGACGTATGGAATCAGGTAGGCCCGGACCGGCCTCTCCTTCCCTCCGGGTGTCGTTCTGGTTGGTGTCGGTCATTTTGATCTCTCACTCCACGGTGGTTCGTGATCCGGACCGCTCCCAACAAGATGGTTGACCCCACACTTGGCCTGCAATATTCTCCAGATGTCTCCTGGATCGGAGATTCATCGGCATTCGCGGACCATTTCACGCACTACGGTGCCGCTGCTCCCTTTCGGAACGCTGTCCGAGACCCCTTGTACGAGTAGGATCATGGCCCTTCGATGGATCCGTCGGACCGGAGCAGACCCCTCGGGGAGGCTTCCCGCATTGTGGCGAGCGCGCTCCATCGGTTTCGGATCGATGGTCGTCTTCCTCCTTCTCTTCCTTCCCGCCACTGGCGGTGCCGATGGTATTCAGCCGGGCGCGGACGAGTTCCTGACGGGCACGGTGGTCGAGGACGGATCCGGGGCGCCGGTGGCCGGCGCCCTGGTCTCCCTCCTGGACGTGGAAGGTGAACTCCAGCGGTCGCTCCTCACCGGACCCGACGGTCGGTTCTCCTTCCGCCTGCCCGGACCCGGCACCTGGTCGGTGCAGGTGGCCCGCCTGGGATACGGTGAATCCCGGTCGGACCCGGTGGAGATCCTGGAAGGAGAGTCCGCTTCCATGGAGGTCCGGATCACCTCCGCCCCCTTCATGCTGGAGGCCGTCGAGGTGCAGGCGGCGGCCACGGGCGTCTGCCGTCCCCTGGGTGGAGAGGACGGATCTCTTCTGGCCCGGCTCTGGCAGGAGGCCCGCAGTGCGCTCCGGGTGGTGGCGTGGGCGGAGGAGGAGGGGCGGTACCAGTTCGAGCTCAGCCGTTGGAACCGGACCACCGACCTGGTGGAGAACCGGGTGGTGGAGGAGGCACACGGAGAGCGAACCCGGTCCCTTCGTCCCTTCCAGACCGCGCCCGTCGCCGAACTCCTGGAAGAGGGATGGATCCGGTCCGTGGAGGGCGACGAAAATACCTTCGATTACTATGGTGTCGATGCAAATGCCCTCCTCTCGGACGAATTCGAGAGATCCCACTGCTTCGAGATCCGCCAGGATCCGGACGACCTGGATCGGGTGGGCCTCGGGTTTCGGCCGGCCGTAGATCTCGAGCGTCCGGGGGTGATCGGAACCCTCTGGCTCGATCGCGAGTCCGCGGCGCTCCAGAGACTCGAGTTCCACTACACCTCCCATCCCCACGAGCCTCCGATCCCGCCGGCGCTCCTCCACATCTTCGGTGGAGAGGTGGAGTATCGGGAGCTCCCCGACGGGGGATGGATCGTGGATCGCTGGTCCCTTCGGCTCCCGCAGTACCAGGTGCTCCTGACGGCGGTCCATCGCACGTCAGGTCAGGTGGAACGTCGTTTCGCGGGAGAGATGGCATACCTGATCGAGGAGCAACCGAGGTCGTGGCGCGATGCCGTTCGTGAAGCGAGACTGGGCACCGTGGAGGAGGGGGGGGAGCTCCTGGGGGTGACCACACCGGCAGGCGAATATGTCCCGTCGCGCGAACACGCCGCCCTCGAGGGTACGGTGGTGGACTCCACCCGCATGGCCGGGCTCGAGGGTGCAGTGGTCCAGTTGACCGGGACCCCGCATTCGGCGCAGACCGACCGCGCCGGAAACTTCCGGATCGAGGTCCCTCTCGACGGCCGATACGCCGTGAACTTCGACCACCCTCGGCTGGACAGCCTCGGGGTCGCATCGATCCCGGAGCAGGAGGTGAGCCTGGAGCGAGGAAGGACCTCCCGTGTCGAGCTCGGGGTTCCCACGGAGCGGACCCTGGCCATCCTGGCCTGTGGCCGCGAGCCCGGCACGGGCTCCGAGGGGATGCTCTGGGGGCGAGTCCTCGAACGTGCGATGGCCGCACCCCTGGCGGGAGTGACCGTACGTCTCGTTCCCGATCAGGCGGGCCCGGGCGCCGACACCTTCGAGGCCGTAACGAACCCGGACGGGCGCTACCAGTTCTGTGAGGTTCCACCCCAGGTCCCCTATACCGCCCAATCGAGCTTCCTTGGAGTCGAAGGCGAGCCCCGCAGCATCCGGATCGCCGAAGGGGCGGCGGTCTCCATGGACCTCCGGATCGCCGTCAGTGGCGTGGGAGAAGTCCGCGGCTCCGTGCGGGAAGGGGCGACCGGCCCCCCCATCGGGAACGCCCGGGTGGAGCTCGTGGGAGGAGGGGAGCTCCATGCGGTCCAGACGGATTCGGAGGGCCGCTTCACCTTCTCCGCCATCGCGGCCGGTGACTACGGCCTCCTGGTGACGCACGTGGGATACCGGCAGTTGGAAACCGAGCTGGAGGTCGAAGGCGGGGGACGAACCACCAATGTGAATGTCCGGCTCCTCCGCGACGCCATCGCCCTCGATCCCATCGAGGTCGAGGTGGAGGCCCGACCCTCATGGGGGGTGCTGGCCGAGGTCTACGACCGCCGCGACCACATGAAGGCCCTCGGGATCGGGCACTTCTTCGACCGAAATGATATCGAGCGGTCGGCTTCCGCCCAGGTCACCTCTCTCGTGCAGCGGCTCCCCGGAACCACCCGCCGTCCAATTGCTGCCGGGTCCGGAGCCTACGTTCTCCAGATTCATCGTACGAACGAATGCGAGCCCGCCTTCTTCGTCGATGGCATGCGATACCACCTGGATGAAGGGGAATCCATCGACCATGTGGTCTCGCTCTGGGTCGTCGAGATGATCGAGGTCTACCGGAGCCCCGCACAGCTTCCCATGGAGTTCTTCGACTATGACGCCTCCCGGTGCGGGGCCGTCGCGGTCTGGACCCGCCGGGGGCATTGACCGGAAGTGCCCCACCGACCCCCGCCCCTCCGGCGGTCCTCGCTCTCGCCGGAGGGGACATCAGGTGACACGGCGGCGGTGGTCTACGCCGCGACCTTGCCGCGGACCGCGACGAACTCGCCGGGGATCCGGTAGCCCTCTCCAGCCCTGAAGGCCTCGATGGAAGCCAGGTATTCCTGGTGAACCTCCGTCTGGACCGCCGGTTCGAATCGGCCATAGGCCATGGCAACCGGTCCCCCTGCAAAGGCGGCCTCGAGGGCCCTCTCCTCCGTCGGAAAGTCGAGAGTGGTTCGGATGCGTCGGGACTCCACCTGCTGGAGCCCGGCTTCCCGCATGAGCGCCTCGAGGGTGTCGCCGGTACCCAGCTGGAAGAAGAGGGGGCACACTTCGGTCTTCACCCGCGCGTCGACGATGGGGAAGAGGTCGGCCCATCCGCACCGGCGTCGCTCCCCCCACACCACGGCCGCGACTCGCCCCCCCGGACGAACCACCCGGGCAAACTCCCGGATGGCGGCGCCGAAGTCGGGCACGTACATGAGCCCCAGGCTGCACAGCGCCGCGTCGAAGGTGTCGTCGGGCAGGTCCAGGGCACCGGCGTCCATGCGCTCGAAGCGCACCGGGTCCAGCTCCAGCTCCACGGTGGCCGTCCGGGCACGTTCGAGCATCCCATCGGATAGATCGGTGGCCAGAACCTCTCCGGAGGAGCCCACGGCACGGGCAATGTCGACGGTCACCAGGCCGGAGCCGCACGCGGTCTCCAGGACCCGCTCACCCTCCTGGAGCTCCGCTGCCTCGAGGAGGAGCTCCTGTGCAGGCTGAAGGGGGTCGGCCCACGCCCGATCATAGACCGAAGCGGCTCGGTCCCAGCCGTAGCGCTGCACTCGAAGTTGAAGTCGCGAATCCATCGGTCACCTCTCGCTCGGGTTCAGTTCGAGAGAGCGCTCGAGGTCCTGCGCGTTCCGGAAGAGTGCGAGAAAGGGACTTCGAGCCTCGGCGATGGCCAGCACGTCGCGGATTTCGGCCTCGGAAGCCGGGCTCTCCACCCGAACGATCCACCGAATGGCCTCATAGCCAGGAGTGCCCTCCCCGACCCCGTACTCCGGACGTGCGTCGTAGTCCGCCTGGACCTCGACCTCGAGGGCATCGATGGGGAGTTCGTGATAGGCAGCCCACGCCGTATACCCGATGGCGAGGCAGCTCGCCAGCGCCCCCCGGCCCAGAACCCCCGGGTCCGGGCCCAACCCCGAGCCCCCGCCCTTCTCGGGAATGTCGGCGGTGAGACGCCAGTCCCCATCCTCGATCCGGCACGTCAGCCCCCCATCGATGCGGGCCAGGGTCGTGGCCGTGCCCCGCCCGACCGAAGTGAAGCGGGAGAGCGCACTTCGGACCCGGCACCATTTCTGGCGGATGAACTCCGGGGTATTCGCGGCGGCTTCGGTCATGAACCTCCTCCCTCGGCTGCAGGAGCGCAGTGTCCGAAGCCAGAGTACTGCGGACAGGGTCGTTATGTCCAGCCGTGGGGAATCGGAGGCCGATGGTCCACGACGACCCGGTCAGGCGCCGCCCCGCGCTCCGCCAGCGCCACCTGAAGCTCCTTGGCCCCTGGCTCTTCCGACTCAGAAGCCTCCGGGTCCACCCATTCCTCGCACCGACCGGGGGAAGCGATTGTTCACCACATTCGCCAGCGAGGAGCCGAATCGGTAGTTGAAGCCCATGGAGGCCTCGTACGCGTACGACGACGGGAGAGACTGGCGGCCGAGGAGGATGTCCTCGTCGGGGATCGCATCAACGGGGGTGTGGATGTTGTCGTTCACCCAACCGGCTCCGGCCGAGACATTGAACTCCAGGCCGCGGGCGATCCGGTAACTCAGGTCTCCGTTGATCCCCACATTGTAGAGGCCGCCCTGGTGGACGTACTGGGACGACTCGAGCCCGATCCCGGCATTCCCCCACTGCTCCCGGGCCCTGTACTGGACCTGGAGACGATGGAGTGGCACGGTTTCCTCGGTGACGCCGAACACCGTCTCCTCGTAGTAGGAGGAGTGCTCGAGTCCGACCTGGTAGTGCGCGATGAGCTGCCGTCGGGTGGCCTCAGCGTAGGGATAGTAGTTGTACTCGACGGCCGGGGCGAAGTTGACGCGCCGGCGCTGGTTGTTGCGAACCGAGTTGTTGCCACCCACGTCCACACCCACGGAGAGGTGGTCCGAGATGCTCCGGACCACCAGGACATTGGCGCGCCAGGAGTTCATGTCGTTGCGGATCTCCCTGCCGTCGGCGAGTTCGCGGCGATCCCTCCGGAAGTTGGCCCAGAGACTCGTATTGATCTTCCAGGCCTCGGTGACTCGATCGGCACCGAAGGAGGGGTTAAGGCGAGACTCGGTCCTCGTCTCCTGGAGGTCCAGGTTCCCGGAGAGCCCCATGCGGAAGGTCCAGAAGTTCCAGGGGTCCAGCGGCTCGCCCATGTCGGCTTCTCCGGTCCCGGGGCCGGAGCCGCTCCGGGCTGCGATCCCATCCCAGCCTACATTGAAGCCCCGACCCTGACCCGCCTGGACCCCGTAACGGATGAGTCCCAGTCGGAGGGTCTGGGTGATCCCGTCCCGGGTCTCGGCCTGCACGTCGGAGCCGTGGGAGGTATAGGTCAACTGGTCATCGAGTCCCCCCATCTCCCTGAGACCGATGAAGTCCAGGGTATACTGCATCCCACCTCCACCCGCCCCCGTGCCCGTCACGATGACATGCACATCGGCGTCGGAACGATCCCGAACCCAGTCCACGAACCGGATTTCGGTGCGGAAGTGGTCGAAGTCACAGCCAAAGCGGATCTGGCAGTCCAGGAAGACCCGGGGCGTACGAACCTGCTGGGTGCGGGCGTCGGATGCGAGCTGTGCGTGGACCGTCGCAGGGGTGGAAAGGAGCAATCCCCCGGCGATGAGCAGGAGGAGGACACGCAAGCCGGAGCCCCCTGGGGTGGAAGGATCTCTGGAAGACGATCGGTTCGGGACTACTTTCGACATCGGGCTCCTCCATCCATTCGGCATCCTGCCTTCGGCAGCTTGCAGAAGGAAACTGACGAGGGGAAGCGGAACGGATTTCCGGCTCCTCTGCCCCTCGGAGAATTCGTCCATTGCATCCAGATAATCTACTTGACGGGCGACGCGTGAACAGTGTCCACGCCGATCCGGTGCAGGTCAGTGCATCGGACCAGACGCCCGCATGCTCCGGGCTGATCAAACGAACGAATGCGAACCCGCAGGGACGCCGTGCGGGGGAGGGACCTCTGGGGTCAAGGTCCGGAATCCCTCCCGTCACGGGGGATCCGCTCGTCCCTCTGCGCGGCGTGCCACGCAAAGACCGCCAGGACAATGGCGGCCTGGATGAGCTCCTCCTCGACCACCCGTTCGAACAGATCCGCATTGGTGTGATGGGTCCGGGTGTCATAGTTCGTGTAGTCCTTGATCGCCGTGAAGGCCGGGATCCCCACACGGGTGAAGCTCAGGTGATCGGTGCTCGGGATCCCCTCGAACACGTTCCGGCGGGCGCCCAGCTCCCGAAGGGGCTCGAGCCAGGCATCGAAGATCTCCCTTGCCGCCTGGTTTTCCTCCATGTACCAACCATAGGTGAACCCGGCACCCGGATCGTCGTTCAGGTAGACCGAGAGCGCCTCGTGGGCATCCTCGTTCCCGGGTCCTTCGAGATGATCCTCCACATAGGCCCTCGAACCGAGGAGGCCCTGCTCCTCCCCTCCCCACAGCGCGACCCGGATGGTTCGTCGCGGCTCGGCGTCCAATGCTCTCAGAATCCGCATCGCCTCCATGGCGACCGCGATCCCGTCGGCGTTGTCCGTGGCGCCGGTGCCGGTGTGCCACGAATCGAGGTGGCCTCCGATGAGAACCACTTCGTGGCCGATCTCCGGGTCGTTGCCCGGCAAGTCGGCCAGAACATTGTGGCTCTCGGGGTCGTCCTCGTGGTAGCGGGTGCCGACCTCGACGGCGAGTTCCACCGGCTCCCCCGCCTCGAGGAG
>SLSF01000182.1 GCA_007130605.1 Gemmatimonadota bacterium
TCCTCCACTTCGCCGGTGGCGAGGTAGTCGAGAAAGAAGAGGGGGCGGGCCCCCTGCACGAGGATGTCGTTCACGCAGTGGTTCACCAGGCACTGCCCCACCGTGTGGTGGGTTCCGGTCATGAAGGCGAGCTTGAGCTTGGTGCCCACCCCGTCGGCACTCGACACCAGGACCGGTTCGTCGAGGCCGGTGGGAACCCTGTAGAGCCCCCCGAAGGCGCCCAGCGACGAGAGGGTGTCGGCGTCCCGGGTCCCGTCGAGGAATCCGCGGATCCCCTCCTTGGCCCGCTCGGCCTTCTCCAGGTCGACCCCTGCGCTCCGGTAGTCCATGGGGGCATCGGGCTTCGAGGTGGAGGGCGGGGTCCGGCGGTCATCGGCCATCGATCACTCCCTTTCGGCGGAGGTGGTGAGGGTCTCGGGTTCCTCGGCCCGCCCCATCCGGGCCGGGGCGTCGAGTCCCAGGAGGGTGAGGGCATTGTGGAGTACGATCCGGATCGCGCCGGTCAGGGCGAGGCGGGCGGCCCGGCGGGCGGGGTCGTCCACGAGCACGGCACCCTCCGGGTTCCGGGCGGGATTCCCGTGGTGGTACCAGGCATTCACCTGGCCCGCCGTCTGCTCCAGCCAGTCGCAGACCAGGTGGGGGGCACGGTGCTTCGCCGCCCGGGGCACCAGGTCGGCAAAGGAGGCCAGCTGCTGGATGAGCTCCCGCTCCATCTCCGAATCGAGGGGATCGAGGGCCACGGTTCCGTCGGCGCCGGGGAGGGCGTCCAGGGGCGTGTCCTCGGGGATCCCTCCCTTCCGGAGGATCGACGAGACCCGGGCATGGGCGTACTGGGCCTTGTACACCGGGTTCTTGTCGGACTGGTCGGCCGCCCAGTCCAGGTCGAAGACCAGGTGGGCCTCGGGCTTCCGCATGAGGAAGAAGTAGCGGGTCACGTCACGCCCCACCTCCTCCACCAGGTCCCGGAGGGTCAGGTAGTCGCCCTCCCGCTTCGAGAACTTCACCTCGACGCCGCCCCGCTCCACCGTCACCATCTGGTGAAGCACGTACTCGGGGTATCCCTCGGGGAGGCCCAGGGCCCGGAGTCCGGCCCGCACCCGGTCGACGGTCCCGTGGTGGTCGGAGCCCTGCACATTGATGGCATTCCGGAAGCCCCGCTCCCACTTGGTCATGTGGTACGCCACGTCGGGAAGGAAGTAGGTGGGGGATCCGTCCGACTTGATCATCACCCGGTCCTTCTGGTCGCCGAAGTCGGTGGTACGGAGCCAGACGGCGCCATCCTTCTCGTAGACCGTTCCCGTCTTCCGCAGGGCGGAAACGGTCTTCTCCACCCGCCCCTCGGTAAAGAGCGAAGACTCCAGGAAGTAGTGGTCGAAGTGGACCCCGAAGGTCTCGAGGTCCCGGTCCTGTTCGGCACGGAGGCGGGCCACCGCCACCTCGCGCATCCGCTCCAGCGCCTCGCCGGTGGGCGCCTCGATCCACCGATCGCCGTCGTCCCGGGCGATCTCGGCGGCAATCTCGCGGATGGTGTCGCCCCGGTACCCGTCTTCAGGGAAGTCGGCCTCGTGGCCCAGCACCTCCCGGTAGCGGGCCAGGACACTCAGGGCGAGACGCTCGATCTGCCGGCCGGCGTCATTGTAGTAGAACTCCCGGTGCACCCGGTGCCCGGCCCACTCCAGGAGCGAAGAGAGCGCGTCTCCCAGGGCGGCCTGGCGGCCATGGCCCAGGTGGAGGAGCCCGGTGGGATTTGCCGAGACGAACTCCACCATCACGGGATCGTCGACGGCATCGGAGAGGCGCCCGAAGCTCGCCCCACTCCGGAGGATCTCGTGCACCGGCGCCGTCACCGCATCGGACGAGAGTCGGAAGTTCAGGAATCCCGGCCCCGCCACCTCCACCGCCGCGACCCCGATGGATCCGTCCGTCGGAAAGGCTTCGGCGATCTCCTCGGCGATGGCCCTGGGGGGCCTCCGCAACGTTCCGGCCAGGGTCATGGCCACATTCGATGCCCAGTCGCCATGGGTGGGGTCGTTGGGGCGCTCCAGGTGGACGGAGGGAGACTCCACCCCCATCCGGAGGAGGATCGCTTCGAGCTCCCGGCCGATCGCCTCTCGAGACATCCGCTCAGTCCGTGGACGGGGTCGAGGAGGAGGGAGAGGAGGGCTTGGTGCTCTTCTCGCCACCCCCGGAATCGGAGCCGGAGGCCGGCTTCGTCTCGGCCTTCTTCGCCGCCCGGTAGCTGTCGGAGCGGTAGTCGGTGATATAGAAGCCCGAACCCTTGAAGAGAAAGCCCCCTCCGCCGGAGAGGACCCGCTCGGCCTTCTCTCCGCACTCGGGGCAGGTGGAGACGGGTTCGTCGGACATGCGCTGGAATTGCTCGAAGTCGTGGCCGCCGGCGCAGCGGTACTCGTATGTGGGCATGATGGGCCTTGTCCTCGGATGTGAAGTGCCTTCGAAGCGGGATCTCACATGCATCCTGCTACAGCCCTTAAAAGTAATCAGCCTCCCGGCTGGTACATACCCCATTCCGCCCGAAGGGCGTCGGAGATCTCCCCCAGTGTGGCGGGAGCGCGCACGGCGTCGATAATGAGGGGCATGAGGTTCTCGTCGCCCCGGGCCCCCTGGCGGAGGCGCGTCAGGGCATCCTCCACCGCCGCCCCGTCCCGCTCCCGCCGAAGCCGTTCCACCGACGCCCGCTGCTCCGCCTCGAGGGAGGAGTAGTCGGTGGTGTCGGTGGGCACCGAGGGCTCGTCCTCTTCGAAGCGGTTCACCCCCACCACCGTCCGCTCGCCACTCTCCACCTCCATCTGGAAGCGGTACGAGGCGCTGTGGATCTCCTCCTGCATGTACTCCACGGCGTGGGCGGCGCCGCCTCGCTCGTCGATCTCGTCCAGGTACCGGCGGGCCTCGTCCTCCACCCGGTTCGTCAGGTCCTCGACGAACCAGCTCCCCGCCAGGGGATCCACGGTGCGCCCGGCCCCCGACTCGTGGGCGAGGATCTGCTGGGTGCGGAGGGCGATGCGGGCCGACTCCTCGGTCGGGAGCGCCAGCGCTTCGTCGTAGCCATTGGTGTGGAGCGACTGGGTCCCCCCGAGCACCGCCGACAGCGCCTGGGTCGTCACCCGCACCACATTGTTCAGGGGCTGCTGCGCCGTGAGGGTCGAGCCCCCGGTCTGGGTGTGGAAGCGGAGCCGGCACGCCCGGTCCGACGCGTCGTACCGCTCCCGCATGAGGCGGGCCCAGAGCCGGCGCGCGGCGCGGAACTTGGCCACCTCCTCGAAAAAGTCGTTGTGGGCGGCGAAGAAGAAGGAGAGACGCGGTGCGAAGGCCTCCACGTCGATCCCGGCCTCCACCGCCCTCCGCACGTACTCCAGGCCGTTGGCGAAGGTGAAGGCCACCTCCTGCGGCGCCGTCGCCCCTGCCTCGCGGATGTGGTAGCCCGAGATCGAGATGGTATTCCAGCGGGGCACCTCCTCGGCACAGTAGGCCAGCACATCGGAGATGAGGCGGAGCGAGGGATCCACCGGGTAGATGTAGGTCCCCCGGGCGATGTACTCCTTCAGGATGTCGTTCTGGATGGTTCCGGAGAGGCGGTCCCGGGCGACCCCCTGTTCCTCGGCCACCGCAATGTAGAGGGCCAGGAGGATCGGCGCGGTGGAGTTGATGGTCATCGAGGTGGAGACGACCCCCAGGTCGATCCCCCGGAATAGGGTCCGCATGTCCTCGATGGAGTCGATGGCCACCCCGGCCCGTCCCACCTCCCCCGATGCCATGGAGTGGTCCGAGTCGTACCCCATCTGTGTCGGGAGGTCGAAGGCCACCGAAAGCCCGGTCTGACCTCGCTCCAGGAGGTAGTGGTAGCGGGCGTTGGTCGACTCGGCGGTCCCGAAGCCGGCGTACTGCCGCATGGTCCAGGTGCGGCCCCGGTACATGGTGGGATAGACCCCCCGGGTGAAGGGGAATTCCCCCGGTTCCCCCAGGTCCGTCGCCGGATGGAAGGTGACGTCGTCGGGCCCGTACACCGTGTCGACGGGGAGCCCCGAGTCGGTGCGGGGGGGATCATCGGCCTTCGGGGTGGAATCCGACTTCGATCCGGCGCGACTCATCCTTCGTCCTCCTCGGGGTCGGAATCGTCCAGGGGTTCGAACTCCACCAGGGTCTGACCCTTCTCCACCGCCTCGCCTTCGGCCACATGGATGGCGCTCACCCGGGCGGCGGCGGCGGCAGTGAGCTCGTTCTCCATCTTCATCGCCTCGACGATGGCGACTCCCTGCCCCTCGGTCACCTCGTCTCCCACCTCCACATCGATGCGGAGGACGAGACCGGGCATGGGAGCCTCCAGGGGCGCCGGGCCGGTGGCGACCCCCGCGGCCATCTTCGCCGCCCGGATCGCCTCCTGGCCCCGGTCCAGCACCTCGGCCTCGATCCGTCGGCCATCGATACGGAGCTGCCATCGCCCCTTTCCATTGCGGGCCGGGATCACCCGGTGCCCCCGTCCCGAGAGCCGGAGCCCCCGCACGGTGTCCCCCACTCGCCCCAGAACCTCCACGGGCATGGGGGTCCCATCCACTTCCAGGGCCCCGTCCTTCACGCTGACGTGGAGCCGTTCATCGCCGATGTGCACAAAGTAGTCCATATCGAATCCTCAACCTCTGGTGCGGGGATTTCCTTCCGGGGATGGGGAGCCGGGCCCGTCGGCCTCTCCGGCATCGAGTGTCACGATGGTTTCCACATGGGGCGTCTGCGGAAAGAGGTCGACGCCCTGGATCCGGGTGACCCGGAGGCGCCGGGGCACCTCGAGGCGGGCGAGATCCCTCGCCAGCGTCGAAGGGTCACAGCTCACATAGATGAGTCGCTCGGGCGGGGTGCGGGCGAGGGCCTCGGTCACCGCCTCGTCGACCCCGCCTCTGGGGGGATTCAGGATCACCCGGTCCGCCGGAAGCACCGATTCCATGTGCCCCTCCACGGGCCCCTCGATGAGTCGGAAGCCCTTGACCGGCACCTCGCGGCTCATCTCGACGGCGCCCGGATCCAGTTCGATTCCCACCGCCCGGGCACCATGCCGGGCCAGGCGGCGACCATAGACGCCGAAGCCGCAGTAGGCATCGACGATCCGAAGCCCCCGGGGACGCCCGATCTCGCGGAGCACCAGCGCGTGGAGGTCTTCGGCCACCCTGCGATTCACCTGGAGGAAGGCACCGGGGCGGATGGGGAGATGTTCGCCGAACCACTCCTCCATCGCCCCGTCCTCGCCGGACAGGAGGGTTGGCCGTGCCCCCTGCTCCGGAGCGCCCCAGACCGAACGGAGCCCCGGAACCGCGGCCACCAGGCGCCCGGGATCCCCTCCCCGTATCCCTCCCTCCACCAGGAGGAGCCCGCTCCCGTCAGAGAGGGAGCGGAGGGTGAGGCGGAGACGGTCGCCCGAAGGGAGGTGCGCGGCGCCCACGCCCCACGCCTTCCGGATCTCCTCCCAGAGCTTAGCCAGCGCCGCTTCCGGGAGGAGGCATTCGCCACCCAGGTCGACGATGTGACCGGGACTCTCCAGATGGTGGAAGCCGGCGACCACGCGGTCTCCGCCCAGGCGCCGGAGGGTGAAGGAGACCCGATTGCGGTAGCGGAACTCGTGGGGTGCCGCATGCATCTCGATGGGTGGGAGGGCCTCGAGCCCCCCGATCCGGGTCAGGGCGTCGTCGATCCGGGTCCGCTTGGCGTCGAGCTGTACCTCGTACTCGAGGTGCTCGAAGGTGCATCCGCCGCACCGTCCCGCGTGGGGACAGGGCGCGTCACGTCGGCCGGGGCCGGGCTCCAGGAGCTCGGCGATGCGTCCCCGGGCCCAGCGACGCTTCTCGTGGGTGAGTTCCACCCGGATCCGGTCGCCTGGTGCCGACTGGTGCACGAAGACGGCGCGACCATCGGGAAGGGTGCCGACACCGGCTCCCTCGGAGGTGAGGCCGCGGATGGTGACCGTGGGAAGCATGGCGGTGTTCAATACTCCGAGGCGCCCGGAGCGAAGGCCTCCTGCCACGCGCTCCGGGGAGCCCCTCCGGCACCTGGACGGATCCTCGGCGGGGCGAGAGTGCGACGGCGCTCGTCCTCCAGGAGCACGGCAGCGGCGGCGGCGAGCCGCTGGAGTGCGTCGCCATTCTCCGGGGCCCGGGTCAGTTCGGGATGCTCCTCGAGGTAGCGGATGGAGAGATTTCCGGCGCGGAAGTCCTCCTCGGCGAGCACCCGCCGATGGAAGGGCCCGCAGTGCTCGACGCCCACCAGGACGAACTCGCGGAGAGCCCGGTCCATCCGCTCGATGGCGGTGGCACGATCGGCGCCCCAGGCGATGACCTTCCCCAGGAGGGGGTCGTAGTGCAACCCCACCTCGGTCCCCGCGGCCACACCTCCATCCCACCGCACTCCGGGACCCTGCGGCAGCTCCAGGTATCGGATGGTGCCGGTGGAGGGGAGGAAGCCATCGTCGGGGTCCTCCGAGGTGATCCGGCATTCGATGGCGTGACCCTCGATCCGGATTCCCTCCTGAGTCCAGGGGAGGGCCTCGCCCCGGGCCACCCTGAGCTGCCATTCCACCAGGTCGATTCCGGTGACGAGCTCCGTGACCGGGTGCTCCACCTGGATGCGGGTGTTCATCTCGAGAAAGAAGAAGTCGCCGTCCTGCCAGAGGAACTCGATGGTTCCGGCGCCTGCGTACTCCACGGCCTGGGCGGCCCGGACAGCCGCCTCGCCCATGGCGGCACGGGTCTCCGGGTCGAGGACCACCGAGGGCGCCTCCTCCACCAGCTTCTGGTGCCGGCGCTGGATCGAGCACTCCCGCTCGCCCAGGTGGACCACCCCTCCGTGCAGGTCACCCAGGACCTGGATCTCGATGTGGCGGGGCCGGGAGAGGTACTTCTCGATGTAGATCGAGCCGTCCCCGAAGGCACTCTTCGCCTCCCGGGCGGCGGCCTCGAAGGAGGGGCGGATCCGCGATGCGTCCTCGGCGACACGCATGCCCTTCCCTCCCCCCCCGGCTGCCGCCTTCAGGAGGACCGGGTACCCCATGGACTCGGCCACGGCCTCGGCCTCGGCGGCATCGGCGAGGGGTGTGGTCGTTCCGGGCACGATGGGGACGCCGGCCGCCTCCATCCGGGTCCGGGCCCGGGTCTTGTCACCCATCATGTCGATGGTCGCGGGCGACGGCCCGATGAAGACGAGGCCCGCGTCCACCACCGCCTTCGCGAACTCGGCCCGCTCAGCCATGAAGCCGTATCCCGGGTGGATGCCCTCGGCGCCGGACTCCCGGGCCACGTCGAGGATCCGATCCGTGCGCAGGTAGCTCTCGGAGGAGGGGGCCGGCCCCAGGCGGTACGCCTCGTCGGCCAGGCGGGTATGGAGGGCCTCGGCATCGGCGTCGGAGTATACGGCGATGGAGCGGATGCCGAGTTCACGGCACGCCCGGATGATCCGGACGGCGATCTCTCCACGGTTGGCGATCAGGACGGACTTCATCTCGACTTCCGTTGGGGTGCGGGGTTGGGCAACCCCGTAAAGTACGACGGCGGCGGAGGTGTGGTAACCCCCGCCGCCCGTCGCTTTCCTCGTGGCGTCTGCCGATCCGTGGCGGGATCTCCGCCGGCGGATGTCGCCGCAGGCTCAGTGCCCGAGTCCCTGCACCCGCCTGAACTCCGCAATGGCGTTCATATAGTCAATGGTGGCGCGAAGCTCGCTCAGCCGCTGCGAGGTCAGGTTGTCCTGTGCCGTCACCACCTGGAAGTTCGTGGAGGCGCCCACCTGGAATCGGGTGATCTCCGCCTCCACGGCACGCTCGGCCGCCTCCCGGCTCCGGCGCGCGGCCTCGAGCTGGAGGAAGTTGTTGGTCACCGCCATCCCGGCATTGGTCACTTCGGTGGTGATCTGGAGCTCCTGCGACTCGAGGGCCATCTCGTTCTGCCGGAGCTGGAGCCGGGCCCGCTCGAGATTCAGCTCGGTCGCCCGGGTCCCCAGGGGGTAGTTGAAGTTCAACTGGAGGTTCAGGTTCGGCGCCTCGAGACCGGCGATGGAGGAAAGGCCGTCGCGGTATCCACCGGGTGCCACCAGGATCGGGTCACCGCCCAGTCCGTCACGCTGGAAGAGGTCTCCACCCACACCCTGGAGCGAGTAGGAGGCGGTGAGGTTGAGATTCGGGCGGGCATTGTCCCGGGTGAGTTCCAGGTCCATCTCGGAGATCTCGCGCTGCCGGTACTGCTGCTGGAGGTCGGGCCGGTACTGCATGGCGTTCTGGATGGCGGCGTCGATGTCCACATCCTGGGGCTCGAACTCCGGGAGATCCGAGGGATTGATGGTGGCCTGGAAGATGGGGTCTCCGGCACCGCTGGCGAGGAGCCGCTTGAAGTTCAGTTCCTGGGTGCGCCACTGGATCTCCGCGTTCAGGAGCGCCTGCTCCGCACTGGCCACCTGGGCCTCGGCCTGGGCCAGCTCCATCTCCACCATGGTTCCCTCGCGAACCCGGATCCGGTTGTTCTCGAGGAGCTGGCGGGCCTGGGCCAGATTCCGTTCCTGGATCTCGATCTGCTCGATCTGGGAGCGGAGGTTCCAGTACGCGGTGCGGACCTGGGCGGCGATGTTGTCGATCTGGTTCTGGAGCTGGAGATCCGACACCTCGCGCTGCACTTCCTGGGTCCGGAGCTGGTTGCGCTGGTTGTCGATCCGACGGCCCGAGAGGAGGGGCTGGGTGTAGCTCAGGCTCAGGCTCGAGCTGTAGCTCGGGTTCCGGGTGGCGAAGATGTTGTCGGTGGAGGTGCGGGAGTTGTTGAAGCTGGTGCTGAACTGCCCCCCGTACCAGGGAACGGGCTGGTTCACCGACAGGTTCAGCGTCTGGCGATCGGTGGTGGTCTGGGTCCCACCGTCCAGCTGACTCGTGGGCTGGCTCGTCTGGCTGTTCAGCGAGGTCGTGGCACTGAGGGTCGGGTTGAAGGCGGCGCGGGCGGCCCGGAAGGAGAACTCCTGCATCTCGGGGGAGAGGCGGGCGCTGCGCACATCCAGATTGTTCTCCAGTGCCCGCTCGATGGCTTCATCGAGGGTCATGGCCAGGAGAGTCGTGCCCGGCTCCAGCGGAGGCTCGGCCATCCCGACCTGGTAGGCACCCCGGATGCCGAGGTCCAGCGTGTCCGGATCCACGTCCTGTGCCAGGACGGCGAGAGGAAGAAGGAGTGCGAAAAGGACGGGCACGAGTGGGCGTGCAAAGGGGGCGAAGGAGCCCCGGCCGGTCTTCGTCATGGGACGATATCTCATCAGGATGGAGTTCGGATCGATGCGGGAGTGACGATCGGATCGGATCGTCCACCCCAGACCACGGCGGGCCAGTACTGACCACGGGTGTGGAGGAGAGGCGTTTCTCCCACGCTTCGTTAAAAGGATGTTGAAGAAGGGCAGGGCGCCACTGTTGGGAGCCCCAGTGCACCTCATCGTAGGCGGTTCGTCGAAGGCATAGCCTTGCGCTACGTCGAGGCGAACCAACGACCGAGGAGGTGCACTGCGGCCCCAACCCGAAGGGGGATGGGGGGTTGCGGCCCTGGATCTTCGTTGGCCCGCTTCACCGATGCTAGTGCATCGCTTTCAGCGAACCGCCTTGACCAGGACACGCAAGACCCCGTCCCAGTGGTCCCTGCCCTTCTTCAA
>SLSF01000222.1 GCA_007130605.1 Gemmatimonadota bacterium
ACCCCCACTTCGGAACCGAGCCTCCACAACCGTGGGAGTCTCGAGAGACGTTTACATCGGAACGGTTCGCTACGGCCCTCCCGGGCTTACGAACGGAGTCGGGGTGACGGCTCAGGGGTCGGAGCAGTCGCGCTGGTAGCCGCATTGGAGGCAGAGGAGCTTGCAGTGGCGGTCGAGCATGGGGGCGCCGCAGAGGTCGCATCGGTACTCGACGGGATCGACGGGCTCCGGCGGCTTCGGGTCCGAGGCCTTCTTCGGCGGCTCCGTCCTGCTCATCGCTCCTCTCCGATCCCCTCGGCCAGGTACTCCCGCGAGAGGGCGCGGTAATGCTCACCGCTCCGGGTGACCCACGATGCCGCCGAGCCATCGAGGGTCTTCCGGATCTTCCCGGGGACCCCGGCCACCACGCTCCGGTCGGGGATCGACGCCTTCTCCAGGATGACGGTCCCCGCCGCCAGGAGGCACTCCCGACCGACGACGGCCTCGGGAAGGATCACGGCATTCATGCCCACGAGGGAGCCCTCCCCGATCTCGCACGACTCGAAGACCGCGCCATGGCCCACGGTGACCGACGGGCCCACCACGGTGGGTCCCCAGCTCCCCACATGCACCACCGCCTGGTCCTGCACATTGGCACCGCGCCCGATGATGATGGGGTGGTCCGGGTCGTCTCCCCTCAGGACGGCGCCGAACCAGATGGAGGCTTCGGCCTCCACCCGCACATCGCCGATGAGGACGGCGTTGGGGGCGATGAAGGCGTCGGGGGCCACCCGGGGGTGCTTGCCGCGGAAGGGAATCAGGTGGGGCATGGGGCAGGGGGCTGGAGATTCACGGAGAAAAGCGGTGAGGATTGGCACTGGGCCCGAGGGGCGCGGCCCCGGATCCTCGCCGGGGCGCCGGCTACTCGGGGTCCTTCGCCTCGTTCACCTCGTCCATCTCGTCGGCGAAAGCGGACTGGCTTCGTGTGAGACGGGCGCGGAGGACCTGGGTCTCGGTGGCTTCCAGGACCTCGATCTCGAGGCCGGGAAGTTCCAGCCGCTCATTCACCTCGGGAACATGGCCGAAGGCCTCCAGGAGGTAGCCGTTCAGGGAGCGGTGCTCCAGGTGGGGAAGGGAGACGTTGAAGACGTAGTTCACCTCGCGGAGCTCGATGCCTCCCTCCACCACGATCTCGTTCCTGGAAACCCGGACGAAGCTTTCCTCGGCGATGTCCCGTTCGTCTTCGATCTCTCCCACCAGCTCCTCGATGACATCCTCGAGGGTCACGAGCCCGTCGGTGCCCCCGAATTCGTCGGCGACGATTCCCATGTGGAGCCGGCGCGCCTGGAAGTCCCGAAGGAGGCGGGGGAGGGGAAGGGAGCCCGGCACGAAGAAGGGCTCCCGCGAGAGCTTCGAGATGGGGAGATCCCCCCGGCCGGAGACGAAGGCCTCGTACGCCTCCCTGACGTAGAGGATACCGGTGATGTCGTCGATTCCCTCGCCGAACACGGGGACCCGGGAGTAGGGAACGTTCGAGAGCTGGGGGATGACTTCGTCGAGTGTCAGGGCAGCTTCGAATGCGAAGATGTCCACCCGGGGCGTCATGATGTCGTACGCCGTCATCTCGTCCATCCGGAAGGCCCGCTCCAGGAGCTCGTGCTCCTCGGCGCCCACGACCCCCTCGCGCCGGCCCAGTTCGGCCAGCTCCCGGACCTCCCGTTCGTCGAGGGAGGGGGGACCGTCGCCATTGCCTCTCCGTTGCAGGAGGTCATCGAGGCGGATGAAGGGGCTGATCCAGGGGCGCACCAGCCGTTCCACCCGAAGGAGGAGGGGTGCGGTGAGGAGGCTGAGCCGGATGGAGCGGCGGGCGGCGAGGAGCCGCGGGAAGGCCTCGGTGAGCAGCAGGGTCCCCACGAGAGCGGCGGGCAGTGCCCACGCAAGCGAACCCCGCCCGAGTTCGGCGACGGCGACCCCGGTGAGGAGGCCGACGGCGGCCATGTTGAGGGCCAGGTTCAGGACGATGGTGGCAGCCCGGATGTCGGCGCCCGAGTCCCGGACTTCCGAGAGGACCTCCGCACCCCGGAAGCCCTCCTCGAGGAGGGTGCGGACGCGGGGACGCCCCACCGAGAAGACGGCGGCCTCGGCGGCAGACAGGAGGGCGGAGACCAGGACGAGGGCTCCGGCGATCCCGAGGGTCACGGTGAGCATGGATCCTCCGGACTCGGAGGTTGGTCGTCTCCCTCGCTTCGCTTCACACGTCTCTCCAGATCAGATCTTCGATTCGCGGCTCCACCGACGACTCTCGTCGAGGAGTTCCGCCACCACGTCGCGGGCGCTGACGCCTTCCGCCTCGGCCTCGAAGCTCGGCACCACCCGGTGGGCCAGGACGGCCTGCCCCACGGCGCGCACATCGTCGAAGGTGGGGACCGGCTCGCCCCTCGACGCCGCCCGGGCCTTGGCGCCAAGGACCAGCGACTGCGACGCCCTGGGTCCGGCGCCCCACGCAAGGTAGCGACGGGCCACGTCGGCGGCTTCGTCCGACTCCGGACGGGTGGAGCGAACCAGCCGCACGGCGAGGGCCGCCACCGAGGGGGCAACGGGAACCCTCCGGACGAATTGCTGAAGCTCCAGGATTCGTTCCGTCGATACCACCGGGCGCACCTGCGGAATGTGGGCACCTGTGGTCTGGAGCGCCACCGCCTCCTCCTCTTCGCGGCTGGGATAGTCGATCCGGAGTTCGAACATGAAGCGGTCGAGCTGGGCCTCGGGGAGGGGATAGGTGCCCTCCTGCTCGATGGGGTTCCGGGTGGCGAGGACGAAGAAGGGCGCCGGCATCGCATAGGTGTTGCCCGCCGCCGTCACCGCCCGCTCCTGCATCGACTGGAGGAGGGCGGCCTGGGTCTTGGGCGGGGTCCGGTTGATCTCGTCGGCCAGGACCACATTGGCGAAGATGGGACCCTTCACGAAACGGAAGATCCGGGTGCCTGCGGCCCGATCCTCCTCCATGACCTCGGAACCGGTGATGTCGGTGGGCATGAGGTCCGGGGTGAACTGGATCCTGGAAAAGTCCAGGTCCAGGGCCTCGGCCAGGGTGGAGACCAGGAGGGTCTTGGCCAGCCCGGGAACCCCCACCAGAAGGGCGTGTCCGTTGGCCAGGAGGGCCAGGAGGAGGCCGTCGATCACCTCCTGCTGTCCGATCACCCGCTTCCCCACCTCCTGCCGGAGATCGGAGGCCATGCGGGCGGCGTCCTCCAGGAGTTCGAGGTCCCGATCCTGTACTCGAGCTGCGTCTGCCAACGTTCGAACCCCCCACAAGTCATGGATTCACCGGGGGATCCTTCCCCCGGACCGTGAACCCGACAGTACACGATCCGGCGTGTGGAGGGTCCTCCCCATCTGGAGAGACGATGGGGCGCTTGCGGATTTTTTCACAAGGGGGTAGGTTAGCAGGCTGTGAGAAGCTGGGAGGGAGTGCCATGACGGACGGGCGGCCACCGGAAGAGGAATCCTCGCTGGTGACCATGGCCCGGCTGTCCGGACACGGGCTGACGCTGGCCCTGGCCACCGGGCTCTTTCTCCTGCTGGGCTGGTGGGCGGACGGCCGGCTCGGTACCACACCCCTGCTGACCATCGTGGGGGCACTGATCGGTGCCGCGGCCGGCTTCTACTCCATGCTTCAGCACCTCATTCTCATCCCGCGCGAGGCCGAGGCCCGACGGGAGAAGGATGGGACGAGGGTCGGAGGGGACGCCCCCACCGATCCGGAGGACTGAGTCGGATGGAACGTGCAGGGAGTCGCTGGCTCCGCTACGCGCTTCTGGCCACTACTCTCACGGCGCTCGTCGTCGCGGGAGGATGGATCGGGTTCGATGATCCGGCCCGGCGCGGGGTGAATCTCGCGGCGGCCATCGCGCTCCCGCTCCAGCTCGTCCTCTTCGCGCTTCTCGTGGTACAGAAGACGGGATCGATCGGATTCCTCGTCGTCTGGGTCGGGAGCACACTGCTCCGGATCCTGGCCATCGGGGCCGCCGCACTCCTGGTGCAGGCGCGTGACGATCTGGATCCCATGGCAACATTGCTGACGCTGGCGGGACTGCTGTTCGTTCTGCTTCTGCTGGAGCTCAGGGAGCTCCGGATCACGAAGACGAGCCTGAACGAGGACACCGAGGGCAGATGACCGACACAATCGTCGACGGCGGGGGCGCCGCGCAGGAAGGCGTCGCCGAGGAGAGCTTCGACCTGGGCGCCATGCTCATGGGCAAGGTCTCCGACAGCCCCTACATCGATATCGGTGGGTTCCGGATCGACCTCCCCCAGTGGGATCCGATCCAGGTCGGGGCCATCGCCCTCGATTTCTCGCCCACCAAGAATGTGGTCTTCATGATCCTGGCAGGGGTGCTCTGCCTCGTCACCTTCCTGACGGTGGCCCGCACCTTCCGCCGGATGCACGCCGACGACGCCCCCACCGGCTTCGCCAACATGGTGGAGGCCCTGGTCCTCTTCTTCCGGGACCAGGTGGTGCGGGCGAACATCGGGAGGGGGGCCGACGGGTACACACCCTTCATCCTGACCCTCTTCTTCTTCATCCTCTACATGAACCTCCTGGGACTCGTCCCCGGAGGAGCCTCGGCCAGTGCCTCGCTCTCGGTGACCGCGGCCCTCGCCCTCGTGGCCTTCGTCGTGGTCGAGGTGTCCGGTTTCCGGGCCCTTGGACCTCGGGGCTACGCGCGCACCATCTTCTACGCGCCTCCCGGACTCCATCCGGTGGGCTCGGCGATCATCCTGCTGATCATGACCCCCGTGGAGGCGCTCGGGAAGCTCACCAAGCCCTTCGCTCTCGCGATTCGTCTATTCGCGAACATGACGGCCGGGAAGATCCTGATTCTCGCCCTGCTCGGACTGACCTTCCTCTTTGCGGACATGGTCGCGATCCAGATCGGGGTTGCAGGGGCCGCCATCGGCGTTGCCGCGGCGATCACCCTGCTGAAGGTGTTCATCTCGTTCCTGCAGGCGTTCATCTTCGCAATGCTCACGGCCGTCTTCATCGGCCTCATCCGTCACGCCCACTGAGGGGCGTGCGGGTCGTCGTACCCGGGCCACGAATGGCCCACAAGGTTGCCGCTCGGTACAGCAAGTCGGCGGTCGACAATATCACA
This sequence comes from Gemmatimonadota bacterium, assembly GCA_007130605.1. GTDB lineage: Bacteria > Gemmatimonadota > Gemmatimonadetes > Longimicrobiales > Gaopeijiaceae > SLBA01. The sequence continues at coordinate 5,136 of SLSF01000222.1, forward strand.
CTCCAAGACCAGACGGAGACACAATGCTGAACTCCACCCTCCTCCTCCTCCAGGACGTCGCTGCGAACATGGATGCGGAGACGGCCAAGAACTACATGAGCCTCCTCGGTGCGGGGCTGGGCGTCGGCCTGACCCTCATCGGGGCCGGCATCGGCATCGGGATGATCGGCTCCTCGGCCATGCAGGGGATCGCGCGTCAGCCCGAGGCCGCCGGTAACATCCAGACCGCTGCCATCATCCTGGCGGCGCTCATCGAGGGTGCGGCCCTCTTCGCGCTGGTGATTGCACTGCTCTTCAAGCTGATCTGACCAGGGTCGGACTCACGAAGAGCCCTCGGGGGGATGCCCCCGAACCACAGTTCCGGTCCGAGGCCCGCCGTCCCCCGATGGGCGGCGGGTCCGGCCCGGCCCGACCACCGATGGAAGGCGATACGATGAAGATTCCCGCCATTGCAGGGATGATGCTCCTCATGGCCCCGGCGCCCCTTGTGGCGCAGGGTGCCGACCTCGTGAGTGTCGACCTGGGAATGCTCCTCTCGACCATCGCGGTCTTCCTCCTCGTCCTCTTCATCCTGGGCAAGTACGCCTGGGGGCCGATCATGGGCGCGGTAGAGGCCCGTGAGAAGGGGATCCGCACCTCCATCGAGGAAGCGGCGAAAATGCGCGAGGAAGCGCAGGCCGCCCTCGAGGAGCACCGGAAGCAGCTGGCCGCCGCCCGCAAGGAGTCACAGGAAATCGTGGCCGAGGGGCGGAGTGCCGCCGAGCGCATCCGACGCGAGGTGGAGGAGAAGGCGCGCGAAGAGAGCGAGCGAATTCTCCAGCGGGCCCGCCTCGAGATCGAGCGGGAGCGGGACCTCGCCCTGGAGCAGGTCCGCACCGAAGCTGTCGACCTGGCCCTCGCCGCAGCCTCCCGGATCCTCTCCGAGAAGCTCACCGACGAGCGGGACCGCCAGATGGTGGAGGGGTACCTCGCCGAGCTCAGCCCGCCCCGGGCGGAGGCCTGACGGTGAAGGGAGAGCGAGTCGCCCGGAACTACGCCGCCGCGCTCTTCGAGCTGGCGGAGCGGGAAGGCGCCCTGGAGGTGTACGGAGAGGCCCTCAAGGCCCTCGCCGACCTCTATGCCGAAGAGGACCGCTTCCGGACCTTCCTCAACACGCCCCGCATCCCCCTCCCCGAGAAGAAGAAGGTGCTTCGGGAAGCACTGGGCGACCCGGTGCCCGGACTCGTCCGGAACTTCGCCCTGGTGGTGCTCGACAAGGGACGCCAGCACCTCCTGCCCGAAATGGCGCAGGAGTACCGTGCTCTCGAAGACGAGCACCTCGGCCGTGCCCATGTGGAGGTCTCGGTCGCCCGGGAGCTCGACGCCGACGAGATCCAGCGGGTGAAGGACGAACTTTCGCGGATCCTGGAGCGTGAGGCGATCCCTCATGTGCAGGTCCGCCCCGAATTGCTCGGAGGGATCACCTTCCGCAGCGGCGACACGATTTTCGACGGGTCCGTCCGGCGACGGCTCGAGCGCCTGCGCAGAACACTCATGACCACCGACGTCTCGACGGACCAAGGATAACGATATCATGGCCAACTCCGACTCACAGCTCCGCGCGAGCGAGATCAAGGGCGTTCTACTCGGCGCCATCGAGGATTACGACGAAGAGCTTCATTCCGAGGAGATCGGTGAAGTTCTGGAGGTCAAGGATGGCGTGGCCCGGATCTACGGCCTCACCAACGCCATGGCCTCGGAAATGCTCGAGATCCAGCCTTCCGCCGGTGGCGATCCGGTGACCGCGCTCGCCCTGAACCTGGAAGAGGACAACATCGGGGCGGTGATCCTGGGTGACTGGACCCGGCTCCACGAGGGGAACGAGGTCCGACGCACCGGGAAGGTGCTCTCGGTGCCGGTGGGTGAGGGCTTCCTCGGGCGGGTGGTGAACCCCCTGGGCGAGGCCATCGACGGGAAGGGCCCCATCGATCCGGTGGAGGGAAGCCGGATGATCGACATCGTGGCGCCGGGCATCGTGGCCCGTCAGCCGGTGGGGGAGCCCCTCCAGACCGGGATCAAGGCCATCGACGCCATGATCCCCATCGGACGGGGTCAGCGGGAGCTCCTCATCGGGGACCGTTCCACCGGTAAGACCGCCATTGCCGTCGACGCCATCATCAACCAGAAGGACACCGGGGTCCTCTGCGTGTACTGCGCCATCGGTCAGCGGGCCGGTAAGGTCGCCGCGGTGGTGGAGACCCTCCGGGAGCATGGCGCCCTCGATTACACCATCGTGGTGGCGGCGAATGCGGCCGACCCGGCGCCGACCCAGTACATCGCGCCCTACGCGGCCACCGCCCTCGCTGAGCACTTCATGTGGCAGGGGAAGTCGACCCTGGTGGTGTACGACGACCTCACCAAGCAGGCCCAGGCGTATCGTCAGCTCTCGCTGATCCTCCGCCGGCCTCCGGGACGTGAGGCCTTCCCCGGCGATGTCTTCTACCTCCACTCCCGTCTCCTGGAGCGTGCCGCCAAGCTCTCCGACGAGAATGGCGGCGGGTCGATGACGGCGCTTCCCATCATCGAGACCCAGGCCGGCGACGTCTCGGCCTACATCCCCACCAATGTGATCTCCATCACCGATGGGCAGATCTTCCTGGAGCCGGACCTCTTCTACTCGGGGGTCCGCCCGGCGGTGAATGTGGGGATCTCGGTGTCGCGTGTGGGTGGTGCGGCGCAGATCAAGGCGATGAAGAAGGTGGCCGGACGCCTCCGCCTCGACCTGGCCCAGTTCCGGGAGCTGGAGGCCTTCGCCCAGTTCGGATCGGACCTGGACGCGGCGACCCAGCGGCAGCTTTCGCGGGGTGAGCGCACCGTCGAGATCCTGAAGCAGGCCCAGTACACCCCCATGCGGGTGGAGCGCCAGGTGGCGGTGATCTACGCCGTGACCAACGGCTACCTGGACAAGGTGCCGGTGGATCGGGTGCGCGACTGGGAGAACGAGTTCCTGGACTTCCTCGACGCCCAGTACCAGGACCTCCTGGAGGGGATCGTCGAGGAGCAGGTGCTGACGGAGGCCCTCGAGGAGAAGCTGAAGGCGGCCATCACCGACTTCAACGCACGCTTCGAGGCGGCCCTCGCCCCGGCCGCGACCTGAGACCCTGACCTGAAGAAGGACGAGCCGTGTCTCAATCGAGAGAGGTAAAGCGACGGATCCGCTCGGTGGACAACACCCGGCAGATCACGCGCACCATGGAGATGGTCGCCACTTCGAAGCTGAAGCGGGCGACGGATCGGGTGTACGCGGCGCGCCCCTACGGGGATGCGCTGGAGGAGATCGTCCGGGCCCTCCACGACCCCTCGCGGGCCGACCGTTTCCCCATTCTCCGGGTTCCGGAAACGACGCGCACGGCGGCGATCCTCCTCCTGACGGCGAACCGGGGGCTCGCGGGAGCCTTCAATGTGAACCTCATTCGCGAGGCGCGCCGGCTTCTGGCCGAGCTCCGGGGCGAAGGGGTCCACACCGAGCTCCACGTGGTGGGAAAGAAGGGGATCGGCTTCTTCCGCTTCCAGGGCGAGGAGATGGCGCTCCAGAAGACCGACCTGTCGGACAACCCCGACCCCTCCGACGCGAAGGAGCTCATCGATCCTCTTCGCATCCGCTTCGAGGCGGGGGAGCTGGACGCGGTCTACGTGGTGGCGTCGCAGTTCAGGTCGGCCATGTCGACTCCGCCGGCCACCAACCGGGTCCTCCCCATCGAGGCCACGGGGGCGAAGGTGGATCCCGAGAACTTCATCCTCGAGCCGTCGCAGGACGACATCCTGAACCGGCTCCTTCCGCTCTACCTGCGGAATGCGGTCTATCGGGCGCTGGTGGAGAACACGGCCGCCGAGCACGGCGCGCGCCGGACGGCGATGAAGAACGCCACCGACAACGCGGCCGACATGCTGGAGAAGTTGCGCAGGACCTACAACCGGGCCCGACAGGCCCAGATCACGCAGGAGATCGCCGAGATCGTGGGTGGTGCCGCGGCCTTCGAATAGGCGCTGCGGCCCCACCGGGGATGATTCGTTCGGGGCGGAAGATGGTTCGGTCCGGTTGGGATGACTCCCCACCGGCAACTCGACGGGAGATATGGAGACCATGGCAGAAATGAATATCGGAAGACTGGCGCAGGTCATCGGACCGGTGGTGGATGTGGAGTTCCCCCCCGAGACCATGCCCGACATCTACAACGCCCTTCGGATCCAGAAGACCTTCGACGATGGTCGCGAGGTCAATGTGGTCGCCGAGGTGCAGCAGCACATCGGCCGGGGCCAGGTTCGGGCCGTCGCCATGTCCTCCACCGACGGTCTGGTTCGTGGCATGGAGGTCGTCGACACCGGCGACTCCATTTCCGTGCCCGTGGGGAAGCCGGCGCTGGGTCGGATCCTGAATGTCCTGGGCGAGCCGGT
>SLSF01000176.1 GCA_007130605.1 Gemmatimonadota bacterium
CGGCGGGAGGTGAGGGCGTGGGAGGACCGAGGCGTGCGGAGTCGCGGAAGGGGAAGGCCGCCTGCGGTGAGATCGGGATCTGACGTAGAGCGTCGTCGGGGGTGAGGTCGCGACCCGGAGGCCCGCCCCGCCCCGGATGCGGACCCCTCACGCCATCCCCCGCCGCACTCGACGAACGGGGGCACGCCCCTGGGGAGCCGGGTCAGGCCATCCCTCTCCCCACCCGGCGCCACCACCACCGGTAGCGGCGATCGAGCGTCCCCCCCATCCGCCCCGCCAGGGGGAGGAGCACCGCCTCGGTACGCAGGGCCACCCGTCGCTGCAGCGCCGGATCGTCGGAGAGGTGCAGGTGCCGGAGGTGATCGAGGGCCTCGGAGAGCACCAGGGCGAGGGGCCCGGGATCCAGTGTGACGAGCGACTCCAGGAGGGTGTCGGGATCCGTGACGGGCGCGCCGTCGGCGTCGGCGAGGCCCCGGAGGGGAAGGGGAAGCACGAGACCTGCGCCTCCGGGCGCCAGCTCAGGATGGAGCGAATCCAGAAGGGGGGCCAGGGCCAGGAGCTCGGGGTCGCGGAGCTCCGCATCTCCCACCGCCACCAGAACCGTGCGGCCCGGGTGGAGGAAGTGCGGGTGATGGTCGTCGGCAAGCCGCGCCCGGCGGTGGGCCATGGCAACCTCGAGGCTCCGCACCACGCCATCGGCTTCGAGTCCCGCCTCCTCCAGGGTCCGCCGGATCCGCCGGCTCATCCGGGTGCCCCGGTCCGGCCCGGTCATGGCTCGAGCGCCGCCGGGCCGCCCTCAGTCCGCACCGAGGGCCGACCGGAAGTGCTCGCGGGTGGCCTCGACGACCCGGGTGTACTCGGGAGAGGGACCCCCGAAGGGGTGGCCCACCTCGAAGGTGTGGCCGGCGCCTTCCACCAGGTCGAGGGTCGCGGCGGGCCGGGCCTGGGCGAGCGCCCGGGCCTCGGCCACCGCCACCGCCGGGTCCTCGGTGCCATGGATGATCCGCCACGGCACCTCCACCCGCCCGGCCGCGGCCTGGATGTCGAGCCGCTCCCGATTCGCCTCGAAGTCCTCCAGGAGGGAGAGGTCCAGGGGCATCTGCTGGCCCGTCCGGCCATTCAGGACATGGATCCGCCCCTCCTTGCGCCACCGCACCTTCGTCTCGTCGTCCCACCGGTCGAAGTCGGCCACCGCCGCCCAGGTCACCAGGGCGTCGACCTGCTCGCTTTCGGCGGCGGCGAGGATCGCCGTGCCTCCCCCCCGAGAGTGTCCCAGCACACCGATGGCCCGGGGAGGCGCGGCCAGGATCTCCCCCTCCACGAGGGCCTCGAGCACCCGGTGGACCTCGTCCAGCTCCCGGGTGAGGGTGTTGCGGGCGAAGCGCTCCAGCTCGGTGAACTCCAGCGGGTCCGAGCCGATGCCGTTGTGCGAGAAGTTCATGGTCACGACGGCATGGCCATCGGCGGCCAGCGACTCCGAGAGGTGGGGAAAGAAGCCCCAGTCCTTGAAGCCCTTGAAGCCGTGTGCGATGACGATGGCGGTCTCGGGAACGGGCCCCTCGGGATACCGGACGTCGGCCCGGATGCCGTCGGCGCTCCACTGTCGTTCGATCATGGCTGCTCCTCCTTCTTCCAGACGACCTCTTCGCCCCCGGCCCGGTGGTTCTCCAGGCGGGCGAAGACGAAGAGTAGGTCGGAGAGACGGTTCAGGAAGGTCACCACCTCGGCTGCATCCGGCTCCTCGTGGGCCAGGGCGACGACCCGCCGCTCGGCCCGCCGACAGACGGTGCGGGCCAGGTGAAGCTCCGCCGAGCCCTCGCTCCCCCCGGGAAGGATGAAGTTCTTCAAGGGGGGGAGCTCATCGTCGGCGGCATCCATCCACCCCTCCATCTCCTCCACCCGACCTGCGGGGAAGGGGGGGACATGGCTCGGGCGGTCGCCCCCCTCCTTCGGGGGGGACGCCAGGATCGAGCCCACCGCGAAGAGGTCGTGCTGGATCTGCCCCACGCGCCCCCGGATCTCTTCGCAGGCGATGCGGGGGAGCGCGCGGCCGAGCACGGCATTCACCTCGTCGACGGTTCCGTATGCCTCGACCCTGTGGTGCGACTTGGAGACCCGGCCGCCTCCGAAGAGGGCCGTTTCGCCCCGGTCACCGGTCTTCGTGTAGATCTTCATGGTCCGCCTTTCGTGCGGGGGATGGGAAGTGCGTGGGCTTCGGGGGTTCGCTTCGGGCGTCGGGCCTCGGGTACCCCGGCCCGGGCGCCGGAGATGCCGTTCGGGCGCCCGAACGGGATGGGAGGGCCGAGGGTCAGCGGAGCCGGGTGATGCGTCGGAGGCGCTCGGCCTTCTCCAGGATCGATTCGGTCCGGTCCAGGGGGTCCTCGTCGGCTTCGGGGGCGGGGGAAAGGAGTTCGCGCACATCGAGGAGAACCTCGAGCCGGATCTGCTCCCGGCGGTAGTCGAAGTCCAGGCGTGCCATCTCCGACTCGTCGCCGGCGGCCTCGGCCCGCTCGAACGCCTCCCGGTACACCCCCTCCAGCGATGCCAGGATCCGCTCCCTTGAACGCATCTCGGTCCTCCCCTCCCTTCAGGCGCCGGTTTCGGGAAAGGCGGCGGTCGCCGCCCCACCACTGACATAGCCCTTCACTGCCACCTTCAGTTCCTCGAAGTGGCCATTGAAGTAGTGGTCGGCGCCGGGGATGCGGTCCAGGGTCACCCCCGCGCCCATCGACTCCACCACCTCCTGGATCTCGGGGCCCGGCCCGAATTCATCGTTCTCGCCCTGCACCACATGGATGGGGACCCCGGCGCCCTCCAGGAAGCCGAAGTCGTACATCCGCACCGGGATCCCGAGCGCCAGGAGGGCACGGACGCCGTCGGCCTCGAGCCCGGCGCGGAGTCCCACCAGGGATCCGAAGGAGAAGCCGCCCACAAGGATCGGGCGACGGGGGTCGCGCGCCCGGAGCCAGTCGAGGGCGGCATCGACATCCTCGATCTCGTCGACCCCCTCCCCATACGATCCGGTGCTCGCCCCGACCCCCCGGAAGTTGAAGCGGAGCACATCGAAGCCCGATTCGTTGAGCGCCTGGGCGGCGCGGTAGACCGCCTTCGTGTGCATGGTTCCCCCATGGAGGGGGTGCGGGTGGCAGAAGACGGCGGCTCCGCGGACGGGATCGTCCCCTTCGCGGAAGGTCGCCTCGAGCTGTCCGTGGGGTGCCGGGATAAACAATGTGGTCTCTCGTGGCGTACGATGGGGTGTGAGGGGTCGGGTGTCGCTCGCAGAACCCCCGGGAGCAGGCTATCTTCAGGGAAGCCCGACGAGGGGTCAAGAAGCGAACCCCCGCGCACCGTTCGGGGTCCCCCCTTGAGGACTCGGGGTCCCCCGGCGATCCCTCGCGGCTGCCCGGGGAGGGAACGTACCCTCGCCCGGGGCGAAGGGGCCCGGCGCGGGTGGCCCCGACGATGCCGGTTCTTCAATGGAGGTGGAGCCCAGATGGCGAAGGCAAGCGACATCCCGGAGTTCACAGGGAGTGACGAGGCTCGAAAGGCGAACCGGCTCTACTGGGAGACCGACGAGAGTGTGAATGGGATCGCCGAGCGGATGGAGCTCTCCAAGGGGCGCCTCTACGGTCTTCTGACCCCCCTGCCGATCGAGGCACCCTGTCCCGAATGCGGGGGCACCCTCGGCTTTGCCAACCGCACGGCACGGGACCAGGGGAAGGTGCAGTGCGATGCGTGCGGGTGGGAGGCCCATGAGGACGAGGTGGAGGGTGACATCTCTGCCCGCCCCCATCCGGCGAGCCAGACTCCCGTCCCCATCCCCGACGGGACCCTCATCGGCGCGGCCCTCGTGGGCGCGGCCGTCGGCCTGGTGCTCGGACGGTGGCTGAGACGCTGAAGGGTCCGGCCGCCGGGGGCACCGGAGGGATCGATCCGAAGGATGTGGTGACCGCCACCGCCTTCCGGGTCTCCCCCGACCTTCTGGGGCTTCCCCTCGCTTCGCACACGAAGCGGGTCCTCGCCCTGCTCATCGATCTCGCCCTCATCGGGCTCATTGCCAACCAGGTCGGTGGGGTGATCCTGGGATTCCTGGCCGCCATCTTCTTTCTCCGGATCGCGGTGGGATCACGAAAGGGGCGACAGGCGATGGCGGCCGGCACCCCGGCGCAGATGGCGATGCAGACGACGCTCCGGGGGACCGCCGGATGCGTGGGTGCCACCATCCTCTTCGTGACCGCCATCGTCTTCATCTTCGCCGGGCCCTTCTCCAGCGGACCCTCCACCCCCTCGCCCCGGACGGCAGCCGACATCTCGGAGGCCTTCGAGGCGATTCCAGCCCAGGAACGGGAGCGGCTCGAACGGCTGGGCTTCTCGCAGGCCCTCGAGGCGGAGCTCGAGGCGCTGGGTCGCGATCCCACCCGCGAAGATGTGGAGGCGATCGTCGGACGGGAGCTTGCCGGGATGCTGGGGGGCTTCATGGGGGTCCCCGGGAGCCGAGCCGGGGCGATGGGGAGCGACACCACGGCCGGAGGAGACGGAGGGGAGGGGGCCGATGCGTCGGCCGATGGGTCCGACACGGTGCTCGACCCCGACACCCTCCCCGACCTCGACACCATCCCGGCAGAGGAACTCTCCCCCGAAGCGAGGGCCCTCGACGACTCCGTCTCGGCACTCCTGGCGAGCCTCGAGGGGGAGCGGGAGTTCAGGACGCGGGCCGAGGAACGGGCGGCGGAACTCCGCCGGGAGGTGCGTGAACTCCAGGCCGACGCCGAAGAGGGACCGGGGATCCGGGCACTCCTCCTCGGGGTCCTGGAGGACCTGGGAGTCGGGGTCGGCTGGGGCGCCCTCTACTACACCGTCTTTCTCACCTTGTGGAAGGGTCGCACTCCGGGCAAACGCGTCTTTCGCCTGCGGGTGGTTCGGCTGGACCAGGGAAAGATCACCTGGTGGACGGCGCTGGAGCGGTACGGAGGATACGCAGCCGGTTTCGCCACCGGGCTCCTGGGCTTCCTCCAGGTCTTCTGGGATCCCAACCGGCAGGCGACCCACGACAAGATCGCGGGTACCGTGGTGGTCCAGGAGGGCCGCCCACCCCTTCCGGGCTTCGGCAATCCGGCGGATCAAGCCCCCGGGTGAGCGGTGTACGGCTTGGACGGCCCGGTGCACGACTTCCACAGCCCTTCGGTCCCTCTGAATAAAGGAAGCGCCCAACGGTGTCCCGAAACAAGCAGGTGATCCCGGAAGAGGATGGCATTCCCGAGTCGGGGGCGCGCACCGTCAAGGAGCGCTTCGAGCGGCGGGTCCAGATGCGGGTGCCCAACCGCCACAACGAGAAGCTCGCCGAGGTCCTCGACTGGGCCAACGAGAGCGACGAACTCTACGGGCTCTGGATCGCCTCCAATGTGACCGCCATCGAGCGGCTGGGGATGACGGACCATGGGCCCGTCCATGTGAAGATCGTCATGAACCTGGCGGTGCGACTCCTCCGACTCCTCCTCGATGGCGATGTGGTTCCCTCGGTGGCGCGCCACTACGGGCTCGACTCCCACGACGCCGAGGTGGTGGTGACCCTCGCCGCGCTCTTCCATGATCTGGGCATGTCGATCCACCGGACCGACCACGAGGCCTACTCCCTATTCCTGGCCCACGGGCTCCTGGACGAGGTACTCCCCCGGCTCTACAACTCCCGCCAGGTTCCCATCCTCCGCTCCGAGATCCTCCATGCCATCATCGGGCATCGGACCGGGGGGCACCCCCTGACTCCCGAGGCCGGGGTGGTGCGGATTGCCGACGCCCTCGACATGGCGAAGGGGCGGTCGCGGATCCCCTTCGAGGCGGGGTCGGTGAGCATCCACTCCATCTCGGCGGCCGCGGTGGAGCAGGTGCACCTCGAGGCCGGCGAGACGAAGCCGGTGCGGATCCGGATCGAGATCAGCAACTCGGCGGGGATCTTCCAGCTCGACCAGCTCTTTCGGGAAAAGCTCCGCGGGAGTGGGCTTGAGCCTTATATTGAACTGGAGGCCTTCATGGAGGGCGACGAGGAAAAGCGCCTCTTTCGCTCTTTCGCCCTCTGACACCGCGTCCCGCCCGGCGGCGACACCGGCCCCACACCCCAGAGCCCCCAGATTTCCATGACGACGCACTGCGTACGCCGTTCCCTCCGCCCCGCCTGGGCGGCCCTCCTCATTCTCTTCATCCTTCCGGGGTGTGGCGACGACGAATCCAATGACGGGGCCGCCGCCCAGACCCCTCCCACCGAAGAGGCACAGGACGCGCAGGACCCCCAGGTGGTGAATCTGGCGGACCTGGGGTTCGACGAGGGAGAGGAAGGCGAGGACCGACTCTATGTGGTGGAATTTTCCGACTTCGGATGCATCCACTGCGCCCGCTTTCACATGGAGAGCTACGGGGCGCTCCACGAGGAGTTCATTGAGGACGATCTCGCGGTCTGGAAGTACATCCCCATCGCCATCGGTGGCTTTCCCAATGGCCCCGAGGCCGCCTTCGCGGGCCAGTGCGCCGGAGAGATCGGGGACTTCGCCCCCATGCGTGACCACCTCTACGAGCACCAGCGGGAATGGTCCAGCGAAGAGGTGAACCCCGCCATCTTCCTGGAGTACGCCGAGACCCTGGGCTACGATGTGGACGCGTTCGAGGCGTGCTGGACCGACCCTGCGACACAGGAGCAGATCATCCTTCACAACCGCGTCGCCATCGAGCTGGGTGTGAATGCCACCCCCACCTTCCTCATCCAGGGCCATCCTCTCCAGGGCGCCCCCGGGCTCGAGGACTTCCAGACGATTCTCCGCGACATGCTGGAGCAGATCCGGAACCCCTGAGGGGCTGGGGCGGGGATGACGGCGCGTGGCCCGAAGGGTACATGAGCCGCGCGGGGCGTGAACGGCGAAGCGGGATGGCGTGCGGTGGGAAGAGGGTCGCCGGGGTCCTCGTCCTCCTCGTCGTCACCGGGTTTCGCAGGGGGATCGGCGTGGCCCTCGGCCCCCTCGTCCTTCTCGTCGTCGCAGGGTGCGGGGTTCGGGGATGGGAGGTCACGGCCGGGCCCGCGTCCGGGCTTCCCTTCGTCGGGGGTGGCCCGGTGTGCGTCGAGGTGGGAGAGCGGATCGCGCTCCCCGAGGTGCTCCATGAGAGCTCCGGGGTCGCCCCCTCGGCCGATGGCCGCTTCCTCTGGTCGCACAACGACTCCGGCCACACCAACGAGCTCTTCGCCCTCTCCCTCGAGGGCGCGCTCCTGGGCCGGGTGGAGGTGACGGGCGCCGAGAACGTGGACTGGGAGGACCTGGCGGCGGGGCCGTGCGACGACGGGGCGTGGTGCCTCTACATTGCCGACCTGGGCGACAACCTGGAGCGCCGCCGGGACCCGGCCATCTACCGGGTGCGGGAGCCCGACCCCGGCGCCGCCGCCACCGAACCTGCCGAGCGCTTCCCCATCCGCCTCCCCCACGGCCCCCGCGACGTGGAGGCCCTCTATCTCCTTCCGGGGGAGCGGCTCTTCTTCGTCACCAAGGGGCGGAACGACCCCCTCGAACTCTACCGGGTGCCCCCCCTGGAGGCGCCGGGACGACCCCTGGTACCGGAACGGATCCAGAGGCTCGGCCGGGTGTCGCTTCCCGGGATGGTGACGGGGGCGGCGGCGACCTCCGACGGATCCCGCGTGGCGATCCGGAGCTACGAGACCCTGGAGTTCTTCCGCCCCGACGACGAGGGGCTCCTGGTTCCCGAGGGCGGGGGCCGGGTGAACCTTCGGCCCCTCCGGGAGCCCCAGGGCGAGGCTGTCACCTTCCTGGACCCCGAGTCCCTCGTCCTCACCACCGAGGCCGGACCCGGACTCCAGGTTGGTGGGATGCGACGGCTCCATTGTCCGGTTCCGCAGCAGTAGCCCACCCGATTCCCTGCGGTCCCCTCGCCGAACCCCCGTCCTCCAACGGTCCCCTTCCGTCTCGAGCTCCATCGTCCTTGAGCGCCCGTGGGGCTCCGTCGACTCCGGTCCGAGGGGTGTGCCGTCGTGGTTTCGGGGCACGACGCCGACGACCACTTCCAGCTGGACCGACGGCGGTCGCGTCCGTCAGGGAGAGTAGACCGATCGGAAGTGGAAGTCGGCACGGAGGGTCGGCGTGGCACCGGGGCCCTCGTTCTGGTCCACCAGATCGACGACGATCCGACCCTCCATGACGGCACGGCGGCTCGGCGGTGGATCGCGGAGGATTCGGGTCACGGTGAGTTCGCCGGAGACGGCGTGTGCGATCCGGGTGAGTCCTCCGATCCCCTTGCCCATCCGAAGCTCCGTCCTGAGCACCCCGAGGTTCGCATCGGCGAGTTCCTCCTCGGCCGAAACGAAGGCGATGGGGTAGCTGCCGCGCTGGATCGGCACCGAGAGACCGCGGCCCCGGACCTCGAGGCTCATCCAGTCACCATTGCTCCCGGCCGCTTCGGGGAAGTCGGTCACCCGGAGAGAGACCAGCGAAGGCGCCTCGGCGCCTTCGGGGGGTCGGCTGCCGACCTCGGCGTCCGGTCGGTAGAACCAGACATTCCGGCTCGGAGCATCCCGACGCACTCGCAGGATCCGCTGGCCATTCTCGTAGATGCTCCCCTCGGTGAGGGTGACCCGGTCGGAGGCGCTGGTGGGGGAGTCGGAACAGCTGCTGATTCCCACCAGGAGAACCAATGCAGCGATGCAGCCGGCGAGGGAGGCCGCAGGTGGGGTCTGAAGTCCGGTCATCGGTCTCGAAGGTCCCATCAATGAAGATCGGATCGTGCTGAGGGAGGTGCGGGCGAGCCGGACTCCCGGAAGGTCACCGGAGCAGGGGCCCTGGCGCGGAGGCCGGGGTCCCTGAACCGGTCTTCACGGTACCGGAATCGGCGGTGGCGGTTCCCGCAGCAGAAGAAATCGTACGCTCTCTCCCCCTGTCCGTCCATTGTCCCGCAGCGAATTCGGGTCTACCCTCCCCTCGGAGCAGACGCCTGTCGAAGGGGCCGGGGACGCCACCACACCGACCCGTCCATCCTCGACAGCCCCCCACCGCACAACCGCGACCGAAGAGGCGAAGGGATGGGAGAAGGGGAGGGAGGGGGAAGCAAGGGCGGATCGGGGGAAGGGGCGAAAGAGGGCCGCGACCCCGGAACATCACGACCCACTCACCCCCATGGGGCGCCCGGGCTCGGTTCTCGCCAGCGACGGCACCGCGCCCTCGGGCTCCTGGGGATGGCCGGCTCCGCCCTCCGCGAGAACCCGGCGCGAACGGGTCTCTCCACCCTGGGGATCATCATCGGGGTGGCGGGGCTGGTGGCCATTCTGGCTTTCGCAGACGGCCTGGAAAGCACCATCGTTGCCGAGGCGGCCGAAGAGAGCGACCTGCACCGGATCTCCATCTCGAGCCGCACCTCCGAGAGGGTCGACAATGTGACGGTCCCCATCGATCCTGTGCCGACCCTCGACCTCGACATCACCCGGGCGGTCCAGGAGCGTGTCGGCTCCCGGGGACACACGGTCCTGACGCGGGGGCAGGGGGTGCGGGTCCGCCATCCGGAGGAGGGCACCGAG
>SLSF01000111.1 GCA_007130605.1 Gemmatimonadota bacterium
TGTAGCGTATACGCTACAACCCGAAGAGGCGGAGGAAGTCGTTCCCAAGCGCCAGCACCATGATTCCGATGAGGACGACGAAGCCCACCTGGCTCCAGCGCATCCGCTGTTCCACCGAGACCGGTTTGCCGCGCACGGCCTCGATGGCGAGGAAGACCAGGTGTCCTCCATCGAGGATGGGAATGGGCAGGAGGTTCAGGATGGCCAGATTCACCGAGAAGAAGGCCATGAAGCCCAGGAAGACGGGGATCCCCTGGGCTGCCGCCTGGCCCGACGCTTCTCCGATCGTGACGATGCTCCCCAGGTTCCGCGGAGACATCTGGCCGGTGACCAGGTCCCGGAGGAAGCCGAGGATGAGTCCCGTGACCCAGACGGTATCGTCGTACCCGGAACGGAGGGCGTCCAGGGGTGCCAGGGGCTGGTAGGCGGTGCCCGGGGCCACCGGGACCGCCCCGATCTGTCCGATGGTGATGACCTCTCCCGTATCCAGGTCCTCGCCGCGGACCGAGTTGGGCGTCACATTCCGGGTGATCTCCCCCCCACCCCGCTCCAGGCGGAGGACGGTCTCGGTCTCGGGTCGCTCCCGGATCATCCGGGTGAAGTGCTCCCAGAGTTCTACCGGGGAGCCATCGACGGCGAGGATCCGGTCCCCCTCCTCGATCCCCGCCCGGTCGGCGGGCGAACCCGGCATGATCCCGGCGATCACCGGTTCGACCCGGTGGCTGAAGCCCCGGAGAAGACGCACCCGGGCCTCGTCGTCGTCGGGAAGATCGAGGGACACCACCCCGTCCGGATTCCGGAAGGAGAGCTCCACGGGGCCGGCGGGAAGGCTCCGGAAGGCCTCCTGGACATCGCCCCAGTGCCTGGGCTCATGCTCGCCGATCCGGACGATCTCCGCCCCCGTGGGGATCTCCGCGAGGGCCTCGAGCCCCGGCTCCAGGAGCTCGGCCCGGGTCTCACCCACCTGGAGGGTGTCGGGGACCGGTGAGCCCCAGCCAAGGCCGATGACCACGTAGGCCACGAAGGCGAAGGCCATGTTCATGAGGACCCCGGCGGAAATGACCCATGCCCGGGCCCAGACCGGCTTCGAATCGTAGTCGTCGTCTCTGGGACGTCGAGGTGGGCGGCCCCCCTCCTCGGACGGGTTCTCGGAGGTGAGCGGGATCTCGGTGTCCCCGTGAGCCGGTCCCCCGGCTTCCCTCGAGGTGGAGGCCGTCGATTCCGCCCCCCCCTCGGCATCGGGTGCGGATCCCCCTTCGATCCGCTCCATCATCTCGTCATTCATCCCCCCCATCTTCACGTAGCCACCCAGGGGGATCGCCGCCAGGATGTACTCGGTCCCACCCCGCTCGAACCCGGTGACCCGGGGTCCGAGGCCGATGGAGAAGCGTTCCACCCGGACACCCACCGACTTGGCGGCCCAGAAGTGTCCGAGTTCGTGGACGAAAATGAGCACGCCCAGAACGATGATGGTGGCGATAATGGTCATACTTCGTCAGGCTCCGGCCGACTTGGCCCCGTTGCGCGTGATCCAGGCATCGACGAAGCGGCGCGCCGCTCCATCGGCCTCCATCACCTCGTCGAGGGTGAAGGTACCCCCCCCACCGCCCACCTGTTCGACGGCCTCGCCCACGGCATCGGCCATGCGGGGAAAGGTGAGCCGTTCCTCGAGGAATGCCGCCACCGCGACTTCGTTGGCGGCATTGAAGACCGCGGGGGCCAGCGCTCCCCTTCGTCCCGCCTCCACGCCCACCCCGAAGAGGGGGAAGGCGTCGTGGTCCACCGCCTCGAAGGTGAGGGGCGAGGAGCGCACCGCGTCGAAGGTGCGGAGCGGCGGATCGTCGAGGCGTTCCGGAAAGGTGAGGGCGTAGAGGATGGGGAGCTCCATAGTGGGAAAGCCCATCTGCGCCATGACCGACCCGTCGACGAACTCCACCATGGAATGGATGACCGACTGCGGGTGCACCACCACCTCGATCCGCTCGTAGGGGATGTCGTAGAGCACATGGGCCTCGATGACCTCCAGGGCCTTGTTGGCCAGGGTTGCCGAGTCGATGGAGATCTTCGCCCCCATGCTCCAGGTGGGATGGTCGAGGGCGTCGGCCGGGGTGACCCCGCGGAGGGAATCGGCGGAGCGCCCTCGGAAGGGGCCACCGGAGGCTGTGAGGAGAAGTCGGGAGACCGCCTTCCGCTCGGTGCCGTTCATGCACTGGAGGATGGCGGAGTGCTCGGAGTCCACCGGGACCAGTTCGCCGCCACCGGACTCGAGGGCCTCTCGGATGAGTCCTCCTCCGGCCACGAGGGACTCCTTGTTGGCCAGGGCCACCCGCTTTCCCGCCTTCAGCGCCTCGAGGGTCGGCTCGAGCCCTGCGAAGCCCACGAGGGCGTTGACCACCACATCGACCTCCGGATCCCGCACCAGGGAGAGAAGGGCTTCACGTCCGCCCGCCCAGCCGGCCGGTGGGGCGTCGAGTGACCGGAAGGTCTCCGGGTCGGTGACGACGACGTGCTCCACCTGGAAGGCCCCCTGCATCTCGCGGAGCCGGTCCACCGAACGGTGGGCGGTGAGGGCATGCACCCGGAACCGCTCGCCATGGCGCTCCATGACCCGGAGGGTGCTCTCACCCACCGACCCGGTGGCCCCGAGGATCGCAACCCTGCGCACTCCCTCACCGCTCATGTCACGCCTCCCTCAGAAGCCCCAGCCCAGGAAGAGCGGGAGGGCTCCGTAGGTAAGAGGGAGGGTGAAGAGGACCGCGTCGAAGCGATCGAGGATCCCTCCGTGCCCGGGGAGGAAGGTTCCGGAGTCCTTCACCCCCGCTTCACGCTTGAGGAGGGACTCCACCAGGTCGCCGAGCTGGCCCACGACGCCGATGAGGAGTGCGAAGGCGGCCCCGCCCGCGATGGAGAGGGACATCCCACCTCCCATCACCGGAAGGAGGAAGGCGGTGACCAGGGCCCCGCCGATCACGGAGCCCACGAGGCCGGTGAGGGCGCCCTCCACCGTCTTCGACGGGCTCACACTGGGAAAGAGCTTCCGGTTGCCCCAGAACCGTCCCCCGAAGTACGCCGACGAGTCCCCGAGCCAGGTGACCATGAGGGGAAAGACCACGAGAAAGGTCCCGGCCCATCCCGGAGCGACCGCAGCGGCCTCGGGATGCTCCCGGAGAAAGGGGACGAAGGCGAAGGGGAGCGCGACATAGACGATCCCCAGCAATGTGGAACCCACCCCGGCCAGTGGCTCTCCATTGGTGCCCCTGTAGCGGAGGGTCAGGAGAAGAGAGACGAAGGCGACCAGGAGGAGGACCGCCAGCGCGAGCCCGGACCAGGCAGCGTACGACCCGGTCCAGACGGCGAGCCCCACAAGGAGTGCGGTGGAGGGGAGTACGATCCAGGCGAAGGGACGGCGTCCCCCGGCGCGGGCGATCCCGATGAATTCCCACGCTCCACCCAGGGCGAAGAGGAGTGCGGCCGCCCCCAGGACCCATCCTCCGGTCCAGACCACGAGAAATCCCACGGGGATCCCCACCGCGGCGACCAGGAGCCGAAGCCCGAGATTGCTCTGGATCATCGATGGAGTGGCACGAAGGTGAGCGTCATCAGGAGGGCGAGACCCGGCCGAAGCGACGTTCCCGGCGCTGGTACTCCTGGACGGCGGCGTGAAGATCTTCGCGGGTGAAGTCGGGCCAGAGGACCGGCGCGATGAGGATCTCGGTGTAGGCGAGCTGCCAGAGCATGAAGTTGGAGAGGCGGAACTCGCCGGAGGTCCGGATGAGGAGGTCGGGGTCGGGGAGTCCCCGGGTGTAGAGGGCGTCCTCGAGGCGTTCTTCGTCGATCTCCGCAGGGTCGAGCTCCCCGGCGGCGACCCGGCCGGCCAGGAGCCTCGCGGCCCTCAGGATCTCGTCCCGCCCCGAATAGGAGAGCATGAGGTTCAGGCGGAGCCGGCTCCCGTCGGCGGTGGCCTCCTCGATCCGATCGATGGCGGCACGGACCCCATCGTCCAGGCGCTCCCGATCTCCGAGAATGCGAACCCGAACGCCCTTCTCCCGCAGCTCCGCCTCCTCCTTCTCGGCGTAGTACTTGAGGAGGCCCATGACCGACGCCACTTCCTCTTCGGGGCGCTCCCAGTTCTCGGTGCTGAAGGCGAAGAGGGTCAGGGTCTCGATTCCCGCCTCCACGCAACCCTCCAGGGTCTCCCGCACCGCGGTCATTCCCGCCCGGTGCCCCTCCTGGCGGGGGAGGCCCCGGTCGCTGGCCCACCGCCCATTCCCGTCCATGATGACGGCCACATGCCCGGGGACCGGGGGGGGTGTGGAGGGGGTGGCGTAGGATCGGGAAGTCATGGCTTCGAAGATGCTCGGGGCGATGTGCCCTGTCAAAAGGGGGGGATGGCGGATCCGATGCGGATCCCACCGGAGAGAGATCAGACCGTCATGACTTCCTTTTCTTTCGCCTCCAGCGCCTCATCGATCCGGGTGATGTACTGATCGGTGAGCTTCTGGACCTCCTCCATTGCCCGACGTCCCTCGTCGTCGGAGAGGTCTCCGTCCCGGGTCTGCGCCTTGATCTCGTCGTTGGCGTCCCGGCGCGCGTGCCGGATGGAGACCCGGCCATCTTCGGCCATCTTCGAGAGGAGCCGCACGTACTCCTTGCGGCGTTCCTCGTTCAGGGCGGGAACCGGGATGCGGATGACCGAACCGTCGTTGGCGGGGTTGAGGCCCAGGTCCGCCTGCATGATGGCCCGCTCGATGTCGGCGATGATGGAACGGTCGAAGGGCTGCACCATGAGGAGCGAGGGCTCCGGGGTGCTGATGGTGGCCACCTGGTTCAGGGGCACCTTCGAGCCGTACGCCTCCACCCGGACCGTATCGAGGATGGCAGGGGTGGCCTTTCCGGTTCGCACCGTGCCGAACTCCCGGCGCACCGCCTCGAAGGCCTCGTCCATCCGGTTCTTCGCACTCTCGATCGTCGACATAGCTCTGATACTCCGTGGATCGTTCGTTGGGGTCAGGAGACGAGGGTACCCACCGTCTCTCCGCGAATGGCCGCGCCGACCGCACCCTTCTCCCCCATATCGAGGACGATGATGGGGAGGCCGTTGTCTTTGCACAAGGAAACGGCGGGCGCATCCATCACCCCGAGCTCCCGTGCCACCACTTCCTGGAATGAGATGGAGCGAAGGAAACGTGCATCGGGGTCTTCGTTGGGATCCGAAGTATAGACCCCGGGGACCTTGGTCGCCTTGATGATGAGGTCGGCTTCCATCTCGATGCCCCGGAGTACCGCGGCCGTGTCGGTGGAGAAGTACGGGTTCCCCGTTCCCCCTGCAAAGATCACGACCCGGCCCTTCTCCAGGTGGCGAAGTGCCCGGCGCCGAATGTACGGCTCCGCGATCTCCTCCATCCGGATCGCAGTCATGACCCGGGTTTCCACATCCTTCCGATCCAGCATGTCCTGGATCGCCATGGCGTTGATGATGGTGGCCAGCATGCCCATGTAGTCGGCGGAGACCCGATCCATCCCCTTCTGGGAGGCGATGGCCCCACGCACGATGTTCCCACCCCCCACCACCAGTCCGAGGGCCACCCCCATCCGGTGGACCCCCTTGATCTCCTCGGTCAGGCGATCCACCACCGGCGGATCGATCCCGAAACCCCGATCCCCCGCCAGCGCCTCACCCGAGATCTTGAGAAGAACCCGGGGATACTTGAGTGACGGTTTCGGGGAATCGGGTCGGGTCATCGAAGCGGCTCCGGATGGGGTGGGAGGTGGCGGTCGTGCAGGCAGGTCAGTCGAGATCTCCCACTTCGAAGCGCGCGAAGCGCGAGATCCGGATCTTCTCACCGGTCTTGGCGGAAACCCGGGTCACCAGCTCCTCGATGGTCACGTCGGGCTCCTTCACGAAGGGCTGCTTCATGAGCGACGTCTCTTCGAAGAACTTGCGGAGCTTGCCCTCGACGATCTTCTCCTGGATGTGCTCGGGCTTCCCCTCGTTGCGCACCTGCTCCAGGTAGACCTGGCGCTCCCGCTCGACGGCCTCCTCCGGAATGTCCTCCTCCGAGACGGCAAGGGGGTTGGCGGCGGCAATGTGCATGGCGAGGTCGCGGGCGAGCCCCTGGAACTCGTCGGTGTTCGCCACGAAGTCGGTTTCGCAGTTCACCTCCACCACGACCGCGATGCGGCCACCGTGGTGAACGTAGCTCCCGATGGTCCCTTCGTTGGCAGACTTGCCGGCTCGCTTGGCCGCCTTTGCCTCGCCCCGACTGCGGAGGAGGTCGACGGCGGCTTCCATGTCGCCTTCGGTCTCCTCGAGGGCACGCTTGCAGTCCATCATTCCCGCTCCGGTGCGGTCCCGGAGTTCCTTCACGTCCTTTGCGGTGACACTCATGGCCTTTCGCGCCTCAATCGTTCAGATGGTCGTCTCATGAAAAAGGGCGGAACCGAGGGGGCGGGTCCGGGAGTCCCGGACCCGCCTCTCTGCGGCTGCCGCCCATCGTCCGGTCGGACTCTGCGCGTACCGACCGTGGTGCCACTCTCGCGAACCCGGCCGGACGGTGTGGGTTCAGTCCTTCTTTTCCTCGGATTCCGCGTCCGCCGCGTCGGCGGTGGCCTCCGGAGTGTCCTTCTCCTGGGTGGCCTCGTCGGCGCTCGCGGCCTCCACTTCCTTCGGTGCCTCCTCGGACTTGGCGGCCTCCGTCTTCTTCGGCGCGGCTTCGTCGCCTGCAGCCTCCGCTTCCGTGGATGCCTCGGTCGGCTTCTCTGCCTCGGCCTCATCCGAATCGGGAGCGGCTTCGCCCTTCTTGATGGAGGCAATCACCTCGGGACGGGGCTTCCGGCGGCGCCGGAGCCGGCGCTTCGCCACATCTTCGGTGGCGGCCGTCTTCTCACCCGTCTCGGTGGAGTACGTGGTCGCTTCCATCTCCTCCTTCATCTTCCGCTCCTCCTCGGGCACCTCGCGGCGCGCCGAGAGGATCGCGTCGCCGATGGCACCGGCGATGAGGCTGACGGAGCGGATGGCGTCGTCGTTGCCGGGGATCGGGTAGTCGATCCGGTCCGGATCGGCATTGGTGTCGGTGATGGCGATCACCGGAATCCCGAGCCGGTTGGCCTCGCGAACCGCGATGGCCTCCCGCTTGGCATCGACGACGAACATGGCGCCGGGGAGACGGCCCATGTCCTTCACACCGGAGAAATACTTGCTCAGCTTGGCGCGCTCGCGGTCCAGGAGGAGCTGCTCCTTCTTGGTGTAGAACTCGAAGGCGTTCTCCTCCATTCCCCGCTCCAGCTCCTTCAGACGACGGATCTGCTGACGGATGGTCTGGAAGTTGGTGAGCATCCCCCCGAGCCAGCGCTCGGTGACGAAGAAGGCACCGCAGCGCGCGGCCTCCTCCTCGACGATGGGACGAAGCTGGGGCTTGGTGCAGACGAAGAGGACGCGGTCCCCCTTGAGCACCACCTTGCGTGCCACCTGTTCGGCGGCGCGCAGACGGTCCAGCGTCTTGCGAAGATCGATGATGTGGATCCCGTTGCGCTCCGTGAAGATGTACTTCCGCATCTTCGGATTCCAGCGACGGGTCTGGTGGCCGAAGTGAACCCCAGCTTCGAGAAGCTGGTTCAGTCCGACCTGTTCCACCTTGAGCTGCTCCTCCATATTGACTCGTTCCTCTACAAGAATTGCGATTTAACGCTTGCTGAACTGGAACTGCTTCCGTGCCTTCGGCTGGCCTGGCTTCTTCCGCTCGACCTTTCTGGGGTCTCGCGTGAGGAGGCCGAACTTGCGAAGCACGGGGCGGGTCTCTTCATCGTGCTCAAGAACGGCGCGAGCCAGTGCCAGCCGGATCGCGTCCGCCTGGCCGGTCACGCCCCCTCCACGCGCACGGGCCACCACGTCGAACTTCCCGTCGAGTTCGGTAACCTTGAGCGCCTCCTCGGCCCGCTTGCGGTGAAGCAGGCGGGGAAAGAAATCCTGGATCGTACGGCCATTGATGGACCATTGACCCGAACCGGGGCGCAGGATGATGCGGGCGGTGCTGTTCTTCCGCCGCCCCACCGCTTGAATCTGTTCTTCGGACTGCTGTGCCATGCGTGACAGGTCTCCGATTCGGAGTACGTTCAGATCTCTAGGAGCTCGGGCTGCTGCCCCTGGTGCGGATGCTCCGATCCCCCATACACCTTGAGCTTCTTGCGGAGCGTACGACCAAGCGCGTTCTTGGGAAGCATTCCCTTCACCGCCAGCTCGATCACCCGTTCCGGGTGTGTCTCGATCATGCGCCGAAAGGGGATATGCTGCTCTCCACCCATGTAACCGGAGTGGCGGAAGTACGTCTTCTGGTCCGCCTTGTTCCCGGTCAGCCGAACCTGCGACGCATTGATGACCACCACGTGGTCTCCGGTGTCGAGGTGCGGGGTGTAGATGGGCTTGTGCTTGCCGCGCAGAACGCGGGCAATTTCAGTGGCGATCCGTCCGAGCGGCTTGTCGGCCGCATCGACCACCCACCACTGAGTCTCGATTTCGCTGGATTTCGGCGTGTATGTCTTCATTCTCTCACCGGGTACACCGCAAGTAAACAGAGCTTTGAATGGTATCCCGAAGCATGCGCCTTGTCAACGCCCTGCGCGACTCCGGGGAACCGCCCCGCGACGGGGGCTCCGTGCGGTTCAACCTGCAAAGGCATCGAGGAAGCGGGACCGCGATGCGTGACGAAGGCGCTCCAGGGCCTTCTCCTTGATCTGGCGAACCCGTTCCCGGGTGACGCCCAGGATCTCCCCGATCTCCTCGAGGGTCATGGGAGCCTGATCATCGAGACCGAAGTAGAGGCGCAACACCTTGGCTTCTCGGGGATCCAGTGTGGACAGCGCCTGTTCCACGATCTCCTCGAGAACCTTCTCGTACGCCTCCCCCTCCGGGTCGAGAGCGAACTCGTCGGGGAGGTAGTCCACCAGGGGGCTCGTGTCGTCGGCCTGGCGGGGCCCGGGCGCATCGATGGAGAGGTGGGACCGGGAGATCCTGAGGCCACTCCGAACCTCGTCGGGTGGCAGGTCCAGGTCATCGGCGATCTCGAAGGCAGTGGGCCTCCGACCCAGTTCCTGGGTGAGCGCCTGGCTGCTCCTCCCGATCCGGTGCAGGACCCCGGCGCGGTTCACCGGGATCCGGACGATTCGGCCCTGCTCGGCCAGGGCATGGAGGATGGCCTGCCGGATCCACCAGACCGCGTAGGAGATGAACTTGATCCCGCGGGTCTCGTCGAAACGGTGGGCCGCGCGGATCAGCCCCAGGTTCCCCTCGTTGATGAGGTCGGCCAGCATCACGCCCTGGTTCTGGTACCGCTTGGCCACCGAGACGACGAAACGGAGATTCGACCGGACCAGCTTGTCGAGAGCCTCCTGGTCACCGGTGCGGATGGCCCTCGCCAGGCGAGCTTCCTCCTCCCGGTCGATGAGCGGGTATTCCGCGATCTCGGCAAGGTACCGATCGAGGGGCGTTGCCCCGTCCTGCGGCGGAGTCATTGGACACGGCCACCGATCCGGTCCCAGCGAACGTCGCTGGGAGCCGGAAGTCCGACGGAGCCCATGAGCCCGGAGGAGTAGTAGACGATCCAGGGACGTCCCTTGATGGACTCTCGATCGACGAAGCCCCAGTACCGGGAGTCCTCGGAGTTGTCGCGATTGTCACCCAGTACGAAGTATCCGTCCAGGGGAACGACGAGGGGTCCCCAGTTGTCCCGGGTGGGCCGGTAGCGTCCGGGCCGGGTCCCCTCCACCAGGAAGCGGGACTGCCACGTCATGCCCGGGTGCACGGCATCGCGCTCCGGGTCGATGTGGATCACGTACGGCTCGTCCACCTCCTCTCCATTCCGGAAGAGGGCCTTGGACCGCATCTCGAGGGTGTCGCCGGGCATCCCCACCAGGCGCTTCACGTAGTGCTTCTCGGGCTCGTGCGGGGGGTGAAAGACGATGACCTCCCCCACCGAGGGTTCCGAGAGCGCCGGGAGGGTGATCCGGAGACCGGGGATGTCCGCCCCGTAGACCACCTTGTTCACCAGGAGGAAGTCCCCTGCCAGGAGGGTCCCCTCCATGGAGGAGGTGGGGATCTTGAAGGCCTCCACGAGAAAGGCCCGGACCACCAGGAATACGAGGAGGGTCAGGAGGACCGAGCGTCCGGCCTCCAGGAGAAAGCGCGAGGTGCGCCCTCGTCGCATGGCCCGGGGTGCTTCGATCCCCGACTCGGGGGTCTCACCCGAATCCTCCGGGAGGTCCGGACCGGGGACTCCGGATTCTGGCTCTCTCATGGCACTTCTCCTGCCCGGGGATCATCCAATGGGGGATATCGACCGCTACCCTCGGCGACTCGGCCCCGTTCCCCCGGGGATATCGAGTGGCCGTCCTTCATTCTTCGCGTTTCAGACCGTACCGCTCCATCTTCTTGTAGAGGTTCGAACGGGGCATTTCCAGAACGCGTGCCGTCTCCGAGACGTTCCACTCATGTTCTCGGAGCTTCTGGAGGAGGAAGGCCCGCTCCGCGTGCTCGCGAAACTCCGCGAAGGAGTCCGCGCGGAGGAGTTCGGGACCGAGTCCGGCCGGCCCCTGGGCCCCTCCCACCAGTAGATCGATGTCGGCCACCTCGATGGCCTTTCCCGACGAGAGGATGAGGAGTCGCTCGACGGTATTCCTGAGTTCCCGGACATTGCCGGGCCAGTCGAGTTCCCGGAGCCGGTCCATCGCCTCGTCGGTGACGCTGCGTCGGGGCAAGCCATCTTCGGTCGCCATCCTCTCGATGAAGTGGTGCACCAGGAGGGGGATGTCCTCCCGTCGCTCTCTCAATGGAGGAACGACTACGGGCACCACATTGAGACGGTAGAAGAGGTCCTCGCGAAAACGGCCCTCCTCGATCTCCGCCTCCAGATCCTTGTTGGTGGCCGCCACCACGCGGACATCGACGGCGTGGGAGGACTGCCCGCCCACCCGGGTGACGGTGCCCTCCTCCAGGGCCCGGAGCACCTTCGCCTGCGCCGACATGGACATGTCGCCGACCTCGTCCAGGAAGAGGGTCCCCCGGTGGGCCTGCTCGAACTTCCCGGCCCGATCCTGTACCGCACCGGTGAAGGACCCCTTCATGTGGCCGAAGAGCTCCGACTCGATGAGTTCCGACGGGATCGCCGCGCAATTCACCTCGACGAATGCCTTGTCCGCCCGTTTCGAGAGCCGGTGGATGGCCCGGGCCACCAGCTCCTTTCCCGTCCCGTTCTCGCCGGTGATGAGGACGCGCGCGTCGGTGGGGGCCACCCGCTCGATGCGCTCGAGCACCTGGCGGATCTGGAAGGACTCTCCCACGATCTCGTGGCGGGACTCCACCGCGGTGCGGAGGGCTTCCACCGACTCGGAGAGCCCCTTTCGCTCCAGGACATTCCGGAGGGTCACCAGCAAGCGGTCGGTGTCGAGGGGTTTCTCGAGAAAGTCGAAGGCCCCACGGCGTGTCGCTTCGACGGCGGTGTCGATGGTCCCATGTCCCGAGATCATGACGACCTGGAGGCCGGGATCCTCCTCCTTGAGGGTCCCCAGGACCTCGAGCCCGTCCATCCCCTGCATCTTCACATCGAGGAAGACGGCATCGGGAGACTCCTCGCGCACCCGTTTCAGCGCCTCCGCACCCGAAGAGGCGACGGTGACCTCGTGGCCCTCGTACTCGAAGAGCTGGCGGAGGATTCCGCGGATGGAGGCCTCGTCGTCGACAATGAGAAGATGTGCCATCGGGATCGTTCAGGACCGGGTCAGGATGAGTTCCTCGCCCTCGATCCGGACGGTCCGGATCCCTTCCGGAAGGGGGATCCGGATGATCTCCGGCGGAAGGTCCCCTCCGGCGTATGGAGAGACGAGTTCGGCGATGGGGGGGATGAAGCGGCTGGGAATGGGAATGGAGGCCGCCTCGAGACGGTTCACTACGAAGCCGGCATCTCCGCCATCCACGGTAATGAGGCGTCCCCGCAACTGGACCGGGACCGTGTCGGGAAGGAAGCCCTGGATCGCGTCGAGTTCGGGGATCCGGGGAATGAGGCTCCGGGCGATCCGGAGTCCCAGCGAGAGCTCTCCGTTGCGGATCCGGATCTCGGGATCCCGGATGCCGTCGGGAAGCATCTCGGCGATCTCCCAACGAAGGAGGCTCTCGAGTTCGGCCTCGACGAAGCGCACCTCCTCCGATCCACCGGCCAGGAAGTGCTCGAAGCGCTCCCTTGCGGCCTCCCCCACCTCAGGGGACGCCGTCTCGGGCACCATCTCGGCGGTGGCGCGCCACTCGGTGACGAAGCGGGGGAGTTCCGGACCCCAGTACCAGACGGCTCCACCCACCACCAGCAGTATCAGCAGGAGGGAAGCGCATCCACGAAGGCAGCCACTCACGGTCTCACTCCTGGGAAAGGGACGGGATCAGCCCGAGGGCTGGGGGACCTTGAGTGATACCCGGGAGACCACGGAATAATGGGTCCCCTCCTTGGAAATGTGCGAGCGCATGATGTCGACGGTGGACACCGGGATGGTGGTCCGATGGTTGATCTCGGCCGCCAGGGCGTCGAGTCCGCGAAAGGAGCCCGCGCCCTCGGACCTGGCCGAGCGTCCCACGGTGACATGGGGGTGGAATGCGCGGGTCTCCCTCTCGAAGCCATGCGAGGCGAGTCCCCACTCCAGGTCCTGCTTGAGACAGCGGAGGGCCGGCGAGGGCTCGGCACCGAGCCAGAGGACCTGGGGACGCCGGATGGTGGGAAACGCACCGAACCCCTCCAGGACCAGGGGAAACCCGAGGGTCGCTTCGGCAACACGACCCACGGCCTTTTCGATGGTCGGAAGCAGGTCCTGGCGGGTGGCGCCAAGGTACTTGAGGGTGAGGTGATAGGTACTCGGATCGAGCCAGCGAATCGGAAAGTCCGGCTCGCGGAGAGGTTCGGCAGCGGCGAAGATGCGCTCCCGCTCTTCCTCAGGAAGGCTCAGTGCAATGAAAAGACGCATGCGTTGGCTGGGCGGTCGAATGATGGGAGACTCCGGCCGGACTCCGCGAACGGGTTCGCGGCGCCCGAAGGGGAGTCCGTTCGGTTGATACCGCCGGGACGGGGATAGGTTCGTTTCAGCCGGCCGGGAGTCCGGAGGAGCGGGGAGTCCGGGCGTGGACGATGGCCTCGACTCCCCGGAGTGCCCGGTGGACATCGTCGTCGGTGGATGCCCAGCCGAGGGAGAGGCGGAGTGCCCCCGTGTCCAGTGTTCCCAGGAGGCGATGGGCCTCGGGAGCGCAGTGGAGTCCGGCACGACTGTACACCTGCCAGTCGGACTCGAGCTGGTCGGCCAGCTCCGAGGGGCTGATCCCGTCGGCGGTGAAGGTGACCAGCGCACCTCCGTCGGGAGCGGGAGGCGAATGCACCCGGACCCCCCGGATGCCGGTGAGCCCATCCCGGAGGGTGGCCTTCAGGGCCGACTCCCGGGTGTGCAGGACCTCGACTCCCTCGGACAGCACGTGCTCGCACCCGGCCAGGAGGCCGGCCAGACCCGGTGCATTGGGGGTTCCTGCCTCGAGGTGGTCCGGGTAGACGGGCGGCATCTCGCGAACCACCGAGTCCCCCCCGGTTCCCCCGGTGCAGAAGGGCTCCACCTCGACCCCGTCACGGACCCAGAGTCCGCCCGTGCCCTGGGGTCCGAGGAGTCCCTTGTGACCGGTGAAGGCAATGAGGTCGGCGCCGGCGTCGGCATGGTGGGCGGGGATATGGCCGGCGGACTGGGCCGCGTCCACGAGAACCAGGGCGCCCCGCTCCTTCGCCAGGGCCGCCAGTTGCTCCAGGGGAAGCCGGGTCCCCAGGACATTGGAGCCGGCGTTCACCACCAGGAGGCGGGCTCCCTCGAGATCCACCGCCGCCCGGTCGAGGTCGAAGCTCCCGTCCGGGGCGGCCTCGAGCATCCGGACCTCCACTCCACACCTCTGCTGCAACGCATGGACGGGACGGAGAACTGCATTGTGGTCGAAGGGGGTGATGACCACCACATCGCCATCGCGAACCACCCCGTGGATCGCCGTGTTCAGGGCGTGGGTCGCGTTGAGCATGAAGGTGATCCGGCCCGGATCGCCGGGAATCCCCATCACCCGGGCAAGGCGCCGGCGACACCGGAATACGGTCCGCCCGGACTGCACCGAGGGCCCGTATCCACCTCTTCCCGGAGAAGCCCCGACCCCGGTCAGGAAGGAATGGACCGCCAGGGCCACCCCTTCGGGCCGGATGGCGGAGGTCGCCGCGTAGTCGAGATAGTGCATCGGAAGCCCGGGTTCTGGGAGGCGCTCTCCGACTCCGGGGGGTCCGGAATCGGCCGACAGGGATCGCCCGGAGGTGGCGCAGATCGCACCCCTCCGGCTCGGGCGGTATTCTACGGTAATGTTCACGCTCCGACAACCGAACCATCCCCCTCCCCCCACCCGGAGGCTCGGGGGAAGGAGAGGAAGGGCCCGACTCATCCGAGGACCGCCGGGGAAGTGGAGCGGCCACCCACCCGTCGCCCTACCTCGCCGACGGACCTCCGTTCAGCACCGTGAAGAGCATCGCCGAAGGACACATGCCCGTGGGGACCTCCTCGGCCACCTCATGATCGGCTCCGAGGCGGAGCACGCTGGAGGCCTCGGCGCACTCGGGAAAGAAACTCCAGACCGCACCGCCGGGATCCACCGTCACACCGGCGGAGGAGGGAACCCCACCCGGGGCGATGGCGTGGTCGGGGCCCCGAACGAAGGCCGCGGTGGACAGGTCCCACTCCACGAGGCCGAAGGACCACGAACTGGCGAAGACCCGGCCGTCCGGCGTCACCGCAACGGAGCCGGGGAAGTCGCCGAAGCCCTCGTGGAGCGAGACCTCCTGCAGAGACGTGGGGTCGACGATGGAGAGGGTGCCGTCGGCCGCGCCCCAGCTACCCGAGTTCATGACGAGGAGCCGGCCGTCGGGTCCGGTGGTGACGCCCCCGGAGTTCCGCGCCCCGAGCTCCACCTGCCCCAGCACCTCCAGGGTCCCGGCGTCCAGCACCGTCAGGGTGCCGTCGCGCACGGGCTGGAAGCTCTCGTCAAGCTCGGAGTTGACCACGAAGATCCGCCCTCCACTCTCGGCGAAGGCCTGGGGGTACGCGCCGGTCTCGATCTCGGAATCCACCTCGCCGCTTCTCACATTCACCGGCGAGACACTCCCCCGGAGCGGATTCGCCACCAGGACGATGGAGTCATTGACGAAGTGCGCGCCGGTGGCCCCCGAGCCCTCGGGAAGGGAGACGGTGCGAAGGAGTTCTCCGGCCGCGAGATCGACGATGGCCACCGCCGGAACGACCCCCAGGGGGATCGCCGCCACTTCGCCTCGGACCGCCCCTCCCACCGGCGTGCCATCGGCGCCGAGTCCCACGGTCGTGCGGTCGTCCGGGTCGTCCAGCGAGAAGATGGTGAGGCTCATCTCGGTACTGTTCACCACTGCGGCCACCGACCGGGCTTCCGGTGATCCGGGCCCCGTGGGATCGGACGAGTCCGAGCACGCCACCAGGAGGACGACGGCAAGTACGGAGAGGAGGCGGCGGGTGGTTCGAAGGGAAGGGAATGTCCCTGCGGTCATGGTTGAACTCCACGGTGTTGAGGTGGGTTGGATCGAACGATGCCCAGGTGGAGCCGCAGGCTTCGGCCGGGCTCCGGAATCGAGGCGATGAATGGATCCCGGCTTCCGAGGAGCCGGTCGATCCTGAGGGTCGGCTCCAGGGTCCAGCCCCGGAGCGAATGTGAGGCCGAGACGGTGAGGTCTGTGGCCCAGAATCCCGGCAGTTCGTTCACCGGAGCGGGCACCGGGTACCGGGCCCCCGTGTAGCGAGCCGTCACCTCTCCCCGAACGGGGGTTCCCTGCCATCCGAGGGTGACGGTGCCGGAGTGGAGGGGACGGTAGGCGAGCTGGGAGGACGGTCGGTCCACCCCGGACCGCCGGTAGGTCACCCGTGCCCGGGTCCAGTGACCCCGCAGGTGAAGACCACTCCGATGACGGATCTCGAGATGCGCCGTTCCCCCCCGCCGACGGATGTCCACATTCCTGGGACTCCAGATGAAACGGAAGTCGGGTTGCCAGACGATGTGGTCGTCGATGTCCCCCCTGAAGAGGGAGGCCTGTCCACGGAGGTCGAAGGCACCCACGGTCCCCTGGTGGTAGGCACCGACCTCCACCTCTCCGGGGATCCGCTCCCCTTTCAGGTCGGGATTGGGCTCGATCCCCACCCCCTCACGAAAGAACTGGTCCGCCGGTGTCGGGGGCTTGTACGCGGTCCGGTGCGCCGCATGGAGATGGAGGGCGCGCAGCCGGGCCTCCACCCCGATTTCGTGGGAGGCGGTGGCCCCTCCCCCGTGAGAACGATCGACTCGGACTGCCCCGTGGAGCCGGGGCGCCAGGGGGAGGGGGAGTGGGCTCAAGTCCAGGTGGAGGAAGGTCCCCGCGTGGTGGATCCGGGCCTCGGTGGACTCCAGGAGGTCCGAGTCGATGGCGACCCGGCGCGCCGCGACACCGCCCCCCCCCCGGACCCGGTCGCCCCAGAAGAGGACCCCGTCCACTTCGACCTCCACGTCCCCATGGTCGGTGCGCGTGTGCTGGTCGTAGGGCAGCCCCAGGGGGGGAGCGGGGTCGACGGAGCGAAGGGTGCGCTGTTCGAACCCTCCACGCACCCGGAGCTCCGCGGGTGAGGAGGGACCGGAGATCGGTCGCTCGAAGCGGAGTCCCAGGTGTCCTCGATCCAGGAATTGCCGGGCGTGCCTCGAGGGCGCATAGCTCTTCCCGGGGATCCCCCGCTCCAACTCGTGGAGATCCAGGGTGACCTCCCAGCTCCGCCCTCCCCCCGACGGGGCCGGTCGGAGGGCGGCCCGGAATCCCCGTTCCCGGAGGTCGGCGTTCTCACGGCTCGCCTCTCCCCCCCCGATGGTGGGCTCGCGGGTGAAGTCGAAGCTTCCGTCCACTTCGGAGTATCGTACGCCCGACTCCAGGAGGATCGAGCCCAGGGGGAGGACTCCGGAGAGTGCGCCCTCTCGCCGGCCGAGCGCCCCTGCGCCCCCTCGGAGGTCCACGCCGGTCATGGAACGGTCCGTTCGCACCACGATGACACCGCCGAGTGCGCCGGGTCCGAACCGAGCCCCCCTCGCCCCGGGAAGGACCTCCACCGAGGTGATCCGGTCTGCGCGAATGAGTCCCACGTCGGCCACCCCCGTGACGGGGTCGTTCAGGGGCGTCCCATCGACGAGCACGAGGGTCCCGGAAGGAGGGGCGCCCCGTATGGTGATGGTCTCCTCGCCGCCGACCCCCCGCCGGATCACGGTGAGGTCCGGAACCGACTCCAGGATCCCGCCCAGGGTCAGGGCCCCGGATTCCCGGATGGTGCGGTTCTCGATTCGATGGGGAGAAGGACGCTGGCGCCGGCCCTCCACCACGATGCCGTCGAGCACCACTGGAGCCGGCTCGAGATCGATGCGGAGGGAACGGACGGTCCCGGTTTGCACTTCGGTGGTGACCTCCCGGGGGAGGTAGCCGGCACGCCGGACCCGGAGGTGCACTGCACCTGCAGGGACCGGACGCAGTTCGAAGTGACCGTCGGTGGTGCTGAGTGTGGAGAGCGAGCTCCCCTCGAGGCTGACCCGGACCCCCGCAACCCCGTTCCCGGTGCGGGTGTCCACCACCTGTCCCCGGATCTCGCCGGGCCATTGGCCGGCCACAGGGGAGGCGGGCCCGAAGAGGAGCGTGCCCAGAAGGAACACGGCGCCCGAAACGGACCACGCACGGCCCACGATGGAGCCTGTCATCCGGATCCCGGGTTGCCGGGATCGCAGGGATAGAAAAAACCGCACCTCTCGCCCTCGAAGAGTGCCAGTGAAGAGTGCGGACGTGCAGGTCTCCTGACTCGAGGCGACCGATCCTCGCCTTCCCGGGGCCCGCGGGGCTCCAGTGGCTTCGTGAGGGGGTCGTTTCCGGCATGTGTGCCGGGCCTCTTACAGTGGCGGGGCCGTGCCGGATTCTCACCGGCTTCCGTGGTGCCCGCCCGCATTTCGTTGTTGTCGGTTGAAGGAATACCGCGAGCCCCCCGGGCACGCAAGGCCTCGACGCCTCGCTCCCTCCGTCAGCGCGGCGCCGAAAGGCCTCGAGGCTGGCGGAACTGGAGGGCTTCGGCGATCCGCTCGGGAGGGGTGCCCTCTTCGCCATGCAGATCGGCCAGGGTCCGTCCGACCCTCAGGACCCGGTGAATTCCGCGGGGGGAGAGCCGGAAGCGGTCCGCGGCAGAGTGGAGGAGGTCCAGGGCACCGGCCTCGGGCTTGATGGCCCCGGGAAGCTGGGAGGCGGGGATCGCTGCGTTGAGGGGGGCGCCGTCTCTCGATTCGTTCCGGGTCCGTTGGCGAGTCCGGGCATTCACGACGCGCGCCCGAACCTGGGCGGACGCCTCGCCCGACTCACCCCGGATGAGCCGGGAGGTCTCCACCGGATCCACCTGCACATGGAGGTCGAGCCGGTCCATGAGGGGACCGGACACCCGGGCCCGGTATCGGCGGACCACCGCCGGGTCGCAGGTGCACGGCGCACCGGTGGACGCCCCGGCTCGACCGCAGGGGCACGGGTTCATCGACGCCACCAGGGCGAATCGCGAGGGGAAGCGTGCCCGCTCCCGGGCTCGGACCACCGACACGGCACCATCCTCGAGTGGCTGGCGGAGCCCCTCGAGGGCGGCGCGGCCGAATTCGGGGAGTTCGTCCAGAAAGAGGACACCCCCGTGCGCCAGAGAGACCTCCCCCGGCCTCAGGGGTCTGCCACCCCCCACCAGCCCCACGGCGGAGACCCCATGATGGGGAGAGCGGAAGGGGGGCGTGCGCTTGAGGCCGGCGCCCGGTGGAAGAAGCCCGGCCACGGAGTGCACCGCCGTCGCCTCGCGAGCTTCGCACGGGGAGAGGGGTGGGAGTATGCCGGGCAGGGCGCGCGCCAGCAGGGTCTTTCCGGTGCCCGGCGGACCGGTCAGGAGGAGGTTGTGTCCCCCGGCGGCGGCGATCTCGAGGGCCCGCCGGGCCAGGGGCTGGCCCACGACACCGGCGAGATCGGGTGGCGACGCCCGGCGCTCCGGAGGTGGAGTGTCCACCCCCTCCACCCCGTCGAGGTCGAAGTGCTGGGCGAGGGAGGCGTCCAGGGCCCCACCGGCCGCGAGCCAGTCCACGACCTGCCGAAGGTCCCGTGCCGGAACGACCTGGAGCTCGGGGCCCGCGGCACTTGCCTCCCTGGCATTCCCCTCGGGCACCACGAGCACCTTCCTGCCTATTTCCCGGCAGGCGAGGGCCACCGGAAGCACGCCTCGAACCGGTCGGAGGCTCCCATCGAGGCCCAGTTCCCCCAGGAGCACGAGCTCGGCGAGGGCGTCGGGTGGGAAGACCTCCATCCCCGCCAGGAGTCCGAGGGCCATGGGGAGGTCGAAACCGCTCCCCTCCTTTCGCAGATCGGCAGGAGCCAGATTGATGGTCACCCGACGCGGGGGAATGGGCCATCCGCTGTTACGAAGCGCAGCCTGGATCCGGTCCCGGCCCTCACGCACCGCTCCCTGAGGCAGGCCCACCACCGAGAGCTGGGGGAGCCCGGTGTCGATATTGACCTCCACCCGCACGGGAATCCCCTCGATCCCCCGCACGGTGGCCGACCAGGTTTCCGCGAACATCCCTCACCCCCACCTCGACAGGCTCCCGCGACACTTCGCCGATGTCGCGCACGAGATGGAGTATGGCAGCGAGATCCGGGCGCTCCCATGGCTGGAGGGGCCCGACAGATCGGTGCCTTCCCGAGGGGGCAGGGCCACCGATGCCAG
Organism: Gemmatimonadota bacterium; assembly: GCA_007130605.1. Lineage (GTDB taxonomy): Bacteria > Gemmatimonadota > Gemmatimonadetes > Longimicrobiales > Gaopeijiaceae > SLBA01. The sequence goes on from SLSF01000111.1 coordinate 19,855, forward strand.
GGGCGGGCCGGGGGGAACTACTCCTCCATTCGGTTCCTCACCGCACCCCCGACGGGCTGGGGAACCGCACCCCCTGCCGCGGGACTTCGGAAGCCGGAGATCTCGAGGGCCCGGTGGCGCACCGCCGTGAGCCAGATGCCCACGTCGTCGAGCCAGGCGTAGAGGGTGGGGGTGAGGGCCAGCGTCAGAATGGTGGAGGTGGTCAATCCTCCGATGACCGCCTGGCCAATGGGCGCGAACATGACCCCCATCCCCTCCGTCGCCATGAAGGCCATGGGGACGAGACCGAAGAGGGTGGTGAGGCTCGTCATGAGGATCGGTCTCATACGTGCCGTACACCCGCTCAGGAGTGCCTCCCTTCGCTCCATCCCCCGATCCCGCAACTGGTTCACGAGGTCGATCATCACAATCGAGTTGTTCACCACGATCCCCACGGTGATCAGGACGCCCAGGAAGGAGAGGATCGAGAACGAGGAGCCGGTGAGAAGGAAGATCAAGCCGAGCCCAGGCACCGCGAAGAAGATCGAACAGTAGATGATCAGGGGCAGGAGGAGGCTCTCGAAGAGGGCGGCAAGGATCAGGTAGATGAGGATCAGGGCGAGTCCACCGGCCATCGCCATGTCACCGAACTGTTCCTGTTCCTCGTCCCAGCCCCGACCCAGGTCCCAGGAGTAGCCCTGGGGCAGCTCGAAGCCGGCCATCGCCTCCTGCACCTCGGCGATGACATCCTCGCGGTTCGCCGAGGAGGCAACCTCTCCACTGACCGAAACCGTGGTCAGTCGATTCTCACGGCGGATGTCCTGGGGTCCACCCACCACCTGCACGTCGGCGACGGTCCCCAGGGGAATCGAACTCCCGTCCGCCGTTCCCACGGCGAGATTCCCCAACTGTGCGATGGAGACCCGGTCCTCGTCCCTGAGCTGCAGGAGGACATCCACCTCCCGCTCCCCGGATCGGAACTGGGTTGCCACCTGGCCCCGAAGCGCACCGGAGACCGCCTGCGCCACCTCCTGCGAGGTCAGACCCTGCCGCTCCGCAGCGCGACGATCCACCCGAACCCGGACCTCCTCGCTCCCCGCCTCCATGGAGTTCTGGAGTTCATTGATGCCATTCACACTGCTCTCGAGGTGGAGCTCCACCGCCTCGGCGAGTCGGCTCAGTTCACTGGTGCTCTCGCCGATGAGGCGCACCTGTACCTGGGCACCTCCCCCGAAGCCCCGTCGCTGGCTCCACTGCACGCCCGGGATCACCGGCAGCATCTCCTGGATCGATTCCGAGATCTCGGCGGTGGAACGGCTCCCCCCCTCCGAGAAGGGCCTCAGGGTCACGAAGACCGACGAGAAGTTCGGGCTCGAGAAGGCATTCACATTGGTGATCTCCAGAACCTCGGCCGAATCGAGGAGGAGTTGCTCGGCTTCCGAGAAGATGGCGTTCCTCTCTTCGAAGGAGATCCCACGAGGCGTCTGGATCCCCATGCGGATGAAGCGGTTGTCCTGCTCCGGCATGAGCTCCCTGGGGAGCTCCATGAGAAGCCATCCCCCGGCGGTGAAGAGGGTCAGGGCGAAGGCTGCAGTCGCCATCCGGTGATCGAGAATCCGGTCGAGCATCCCCCGGTACCGGTCGTTCATCCACGTCATGACCCGGCCCGGGTCCGGCATCTTCCCGCGCAGGAGACGCACCGCCAGGAGGGGGACGAGGGTGAAGGCGACCCCCAGCGAGGCCAGCATGGTAAAGGAGATACTGGTTCCGAAGGCTCGGAACTGCGTGCCCATCTGGTTGGGCGGAAGAAAGAAGAGAGGGGCGAAGACGATGACGGTGGTGAGGGTCCCCGAGAGGATCGCGAGCCCCACCTCGTTGGACCCCTTGATGGCCGCCTCCTCGGGCTCCTCTCCCATCTCCCGGTGTCGGAAGATGTTCTCCACCACCACCACCGCATTGTCGATCAGCATGCCGATGGCCAGCATGAGCCCCGAGAGGGTGATGATGTTGAGCGAATCCCCCACCACGTACAGGATGATCACGGTGAAGATGAGCGAGACCGGGATCGCCGCCGCCACGATGAAGGTGGGAGTCAGTCGACGGAGGAAGAGGAAGAGCATGATGACCGCCAGGGCACCTCCCACGGCGCCGGCCGACGCCAGGAGCCAGAGGACCTCGATGATCCCTTCCGACTGGTCCTGCCAGGTCCGGAAGGTGAGTCCCTCCAGCCCGGGGCTTCCCGAGAGCTCCTCGAGGGTCCTCTTCACCGCACCGGCCACCTCCACGATGTTGGCGTCGGATTCCTTGTACACCTCGGCCTGCCGGGCATTCTGGCCATTCATCCGGAAGAAGAAGTCCCGCTCCGGAAAGTCGTAGGTGATGGTGGCCACATCGGTGAGCCTCACCCCGGTGGAGCCCAGGGGAAGCCGCTCGATCTCGTCCACCGAGGCGAGCTGGCCCTCTGCCCGTACCTGGAACCGGGTGCCCTCCAGCTCCACCTCACCTGCGGAGTAGTTCTGGTTCCCCCGGTTCAGGGCCTGGCTGATCATGGCGATGGTCACGCCCTGCGATCGCATCCGGTCCTGGTCGAGCTCGATGGAGACCTCTCGGGCCTCCAGCCCGGAGAAGTCCACCTGCGCCACGCCGGGCACCTGGAGGAGCGCCGGTTCGATCCGGCGTTCCACGAGTTCGGTGAGGCGTGAGGCGTCCCCTTCCCACGAAATCGCCGCCCGGAGCACCGGCTCCTCGTCGGAGGAGAAGCGGCGAAGATCGATCCGCTGGACATCGGAAGGGAGCTCTCTGCGGACCTGCTCCACCCGCTCCCGCACCTCGAGAGCCGCCAGGTCCATGTCGGTCCCGGCCCGGAACTCGAGCTGGACCCGCCCCCGGTTCTGCGAAGCCGTCGACTCGATGGATTCGAGATTGCGGACGGTCCCCAGGGTCTCCTCGAGGGGTCGGACGATCCTCCGCTCCACCTCGGTGGGAGAGGCGTCCGGATACGGCACCGTGACCTGGAGCACGGGCCGCTCGTAGCTGGGAAACATGTCGAGGGAGATGCGGGTGAGCGAGAGCATGCCCAGAACGATCACGGTGACCACCATCATGCCGGTGGTCACGGGCCGCGTCACTGCGAACTTGGGGATCGACATCGTTCAGTTTCCTCGGTGGGTTCCGGGTTCTCTTGCGAAGGGCTCCATCATGCGGTGCCCGGGGAGGGATCCGCCGCTCCCGTCCCGATTCGGTGTCCCCCGTCCTTCGTGGGTGCGCGCTCCCCCGCTCCGGCTTCCAGGCGCGCACGCTCTCCACGGATCTCGAAGATCCGGTAGAGGACCGGGATCACGAGGAGGGTGAGGAGTGTGGAGAGGATCAGTCCCCCGATCACCGGGATCGCCAGCGGCACTCGGAGCTCGGCTCCCTCCCCCGGGATGAGGGCCAGGGGAAGGAGCCCGAGGACGGTGGTGATGGTGGACATGAGGATGGGCCTGAGCCGGACCTGGCACGCCTCCACCAGCGCCTGGTCAAGGGGCATTCCCTCCTCCCGGCGCAGGATATTGACATAGTCCACCAGCACGATGGCATTGTTCACCACGATCCCCACCAGCATGACCATCCCGATGAGGGCCACCACGGAAATGGTGTTCCCGGTGAGCCAGAGCGCCCCGATGGCCCCGGGCAGGGCCAGGGGGACCGAGACGAGGATCACCCCGGGGAGCCGGAAGGACTCGAACTGGCTCGCCATGACCAGGTAGACCAGGAAAATGGCCAGGAGGAGGGCGAGCTGCATCGACCGGACCGACTCCTGCAGATCGCGTGACTGCCCGGCCACCGCGATACTGAGGTCGGCCGGAACCGGGATCTCACGCACCCGCTCCTCGATCCGGCTGATGGCACCCGCCAGGTCGGCACCGGACGGGCGCACCTCCACGAGGGCAACCCGGGTCCCACCCCGGCGGACGATCTCGGCGGGTCCCTCCTGGAAGCCCAGGGTCGCCACCGAGCCGAGGGAGACCGATCCACCCCCGGGAACCTCCAGGCGGAGGTTCTGGATGTCTTCCAGCGAGGCACGCTGACCCTCGCGAGCCCGCACCAGGACATTCAGGTCCCGGTCCCGCTCGGTGAACTCGGTGGCGGGCTCGCCGCGCACCCTCGCCTGCACCGCTTCGGCGGCATCCGCCACCGTCAGTCCCTGGCGAGCCAGGCGCTCCCGGTCGAAGCGGATGGAGATCTCCGGGGTCCCCTGGCGACGTTCCTCCTCCACCCCCGCGATCCCCGGAATCCCGCGCAGGGCATCGCGGACCTCGGTGGCCACCTGGTTCAGCACCGGGAGTTCGAAGCCCCGCACCTCGATCTCCACGGGGGCGTTCACGGTGAAGAGGCGGGGTCGGTCCACCCGGACCTGGAGTCCGGGGAGGTCGTCGAGCCGATCCAGGAGATGGAGGCTGATCCGCTCCTCGTCCTGTCCTACCGCGCCCAGGCGAACCAGGAGCGTGGCAGCGTGGCGCTGGAGCTCACCGGTGCGGCCCATGGTGCCCGCTCCACCACGGACCCCCACATTGGTGAAGACCTCCTGCACGCCGTCGGTCTCCAGGGCAATGCCCTCCGCCTGTCGGGCGAGTTCCTCCATCCGGATCAGGCTGGTGCCCGGCGCGGCCTCCAGTTCCACCACCAGTTCACCCTGCGAGAGTTCGGGAACCAGGGAGAGCCCGACCCTCGGCAGGATCGCCACCGTACCCGCCATGAGGACCACGGCCGAGGCGATCACGATGATGGGGTGCCGGAGCGCGGCCTGGAGCATCGGAGGGTACCGGCCCTCGATCCTGGAGTAGGCCCCGTCGAATCCCCTGGCGAGGGGGGAGAGCGCCTTGCCTGTCCCGACCCCCAGGCCCCGGATCAGCCGGAGAACCCCTCCTCCTCCCTTCGCCACGGCTCCGCCGACCCGTCCGGGTTCGGAGGCTCGGGCGGCCTCCCCGGTCCGGGCCCTCGCACCCTCTCCGCGGGCTGCGAGCATGGGGATGAGGGTGAGGGCGACCACCAGCGCCGAGAGGAGTGCGAAGGAGACGGTCCACGCCTGGTCCCCGAAGAGCTGGCCGGCGACCCCCTCCACAAATACGATGGGAAGGAAGACCGCCACCGTGGTGAGGGTGGAGGCGATGACCGCACGCCCCACCCGATCCGTTCCCACCCGTGCCGAGTCCGCTGGGGATCGGCCGGACTCGCGCTCCCTGGCGATGGATTCCAGGACCACGATGGCGGAATCCACGAGCATCCCGACGCCCAGGGCCAGCCCTCCCAGCGACATGATGTTCAGAGTGATGTCGCGGGAGAACATCAGGACGAAGGTGGCGATGATGGAGATCGGGATCGCCGTGGCGATGATGAGGGTGGTGGGAAGGTGCTTCAGGAAGAGGAGGAGGACGAGCATGGCGAAGATCCCTCCCAGGATCGCCGCCATGCGCACATCTCCCACCGCCCGCTCGATGAAGATGGCCTGGTCCGATACCAGGGTGGTCTGGATGCCTGCGGGAAGATCCTGCCCCAGCGTCTCGACCCGCTCACGCACCACCCGGGAGAGCGCCACGATGTTGGAGGTGGATTCCCGGAGCACCGAGAGCTCCACCGCCTCGCGTCCATTCACCAGGGAGACCGTTTCCCGTTCCATCGCACCCCGGCGGATCTGGGCCACATCGCCAAGCAGAACCGGCTGCTCGTTGGCCGTCCCCACGACCACACGGAGCATCTCGTCGACCTCGACGAATTCGTTGACCGTCCGGACCACGTACTGGGCATCGCCCTCCTCGAGGATTCCCCCCGCGAGGTTGATGTTCTCGTCCCTTAGCCGGTTCGACACCTGGACAAAGGGGATGCCGAGCTGGGCCAGCCGGCTCTCGTCCACCTCCACCAGGATCTCCTCCTCGAGTCCACCGGTGACCCGGACCGCGGCCACCCCCTCGATACCCTCGAGGGACCGTCGCACCTGCTCTTCGGCGAGCCAGCGGAGGGCAATGAGATCACGGCGATCGGCCTCCACTCCGGGATCGAGTTCACGGTCGGACGTGAGGGCGAAACGAATGACCGGCTCCGAGGCCGGATCGTAACGGGCGATGGTGGGGCGCCCCGCGTCGCCCGGGAGGTTGATGAGATCGAGCCGCTCCCGGAGGTCCAGGACGGCGAAATCCATGTCGGTTCCCCACCGGAACTGGATCGTGATGTCGGAGCGGCCGGGGCGGGACCTGGAGGTCACCTCCTGGACGCCCTGGACCACCGAGATCGCCTCCTCGATCGGTCGGGAGATGAGGTTTTCGATCTCGCGTGGACCGACCCCGGCGTACTCGGTCTCGATGGTGACCGTGGGGAAGGAGACATCGGGGAGGAGGTCCACCTGCAGACGGGAATACGAGACCATGCCGAAGACGATGACCGCGATGAAGGCCATCGACACCGCCACCGGACGGGCGACGGAGAGGTCCGTCAGCTTCACCGTGCGCCCTCCGGCACCGCCTGGCCATCGAGCTGCATCATGCGGACCGCCACATCGGGTCGGAGATTGTCCTGCCCCACCACGACCACGGTGTCACCGGAATTCAGACCCGAGCGGATCTCCACCCGGTCTCCACGGGAGTAGCCCAGCTCCACCTCGACTTCTTCGGCACGACCATCACGGACCAGGAAGATCCGCGGCGCGGCGCCGTCGACGAGCACCGCGGTGCGTGGAAGTGTGATCCGGTCCGGGAGCACCTCGGTGACGAGATCGACATTGACGAACTGGCCGGGCTGGAGACCCACCTCTCCGGAGCGGGCCCCCACGACGACGGTCACCTGCACCGTACCACTCTGCGCATCGACCACGGGCCGGATGCGGTCCACACGCCCTTCCGCCACGGCACTCCCACCCTCCTCGAGGTAGAGGCGCGCCGACTGGCCCACCTGGATCCGCGACGCCTCGCGCTCGGGCACCGCGACCCGGGCCTCGAGCTGGTCGAGGTCGGCCACCCCGAAGGCCGGGTTGGTGGTGTTCACCTGCTGGCCACGCTCGATGTAGCGGTGGGTCACGGTGCCGGTGATGGGGGAGACGATCCGGGAGTTCTGCACCCGGAGTTCCGCCAGCCCGGCCTCCGCGCGGGCGACCCGTGCGTCGGCGGCGAGCCGCTGGACCTCCTCCTCGGAGATGAGTTCCATCTCCCAGAGAGTTCGGGCGCGATCTGCTGCATCCTGGGCCGAAATCAGGCGCGCCTCGGACTGTTCGAGCTGGAGCTGATACTCGGAGTCGTCGAGTTGTGCCAGCACCTCGCCCTCTGATACCCGTCCCCCTTCCTCCACCATGATCTGGGCGACGACGCCACCCTGGCGGGGCACCACTTCGACCTCCTGGCGGGCGCGCAGATTCGTGGACGCACGGAGGGTGACTTCCAGGTCTCCGGTCTGGGCGATCTGGGCCGAGATGGGAATCGAGCGCTCACTTCCCCCTCCCCCGGCACCGGGAGGTCCACCGCCGGCCATGGCCATCCCTTCGGATCCTTCGTCGTCTCCGCAGGCAGCGAGGGAAAAAGTCAGGACCAGGACTCCGGCGAGAAGGGATCGCCCGAGACCTCGCTTCGGTGCTGCGGGTCTGCTGCGCTCGTTGCACTTCATCTATATGTTTTCCTCTGGGATCGGGGAGTCCCCCGACCTGAAGCGTGTGATTTTGGGGTCCGGTCTCCCGGACGACTGCTGCGCTCTACCGGTCGAGGGTGGTGCCCACGAGGGCCTCGAGGGCCGCAAAGGACTGGAAAAAGTCGTAGATCGCCGTGATCTCGTCTCGCTCCGCCTGCGAGAGATTCGCCTGGGCGTCGGCCACCTCGATGGAGGAGGCGAGCCCCAGCCGAAAGCGTTCCTGGGCGAGCCGGAGTTCCTCGGTGGAGGTCTCGCGGATGCGCTCCTGGAGGGTCACCGTCTGGCGTGCCGTCTCCACGGCCCGCACTGCGGTGGTGACCTCGGACCGAAGCCGCAGTTCCTCGGCACGCACCTGTTCCCGCGCATTGGACAGGCTCACCCGCGCCTGCTCATTCTGCTGCTGGCGCGAGAAGCCGGTGAAGACGGGGATCGAAAGCGACATGGAGACACTGAGGGGCTGGGTCTGGTAGGCGAAGGGCCAGCCGCGGTTGTTGGATTCCACCTGGTCCACCGCCCCCTGGGCCACCTCGGGACGCTCGGGATTGAACTGCGAGCAGTCCCGGGGCGGATCCCCCAGGAGGTCACGGAGCCGATTGTCCTCGATGCACGAGGAGTACTGCCCCGAAAGCTGCTGGAGCCGCTCATCGATGAGGGGATCCAGATTTCCGGCCTGGAAGACCGAGCCGGAGAAGCCGGCGCTCATGGAGAGGCTCGGGTAGTAGCTGGTCCGGGCCGAACGAACGCTGACCTCGGCGACCTCGGCGTTGAGTCGCGACGCCCGCAGGACCGGATTGGTCTCGTACGCCTGATCCAGGAGCGCCTCCACCTCGAGTTCGGGCTCGAAGAGGTCGAAGGCCGTCACCAGCCGGACATCTTCCGAGAGCTGGATCCCCAGGGTGCGCGCCAGAGCAA
>SLSF01000033.1 GCA_007130605.1 Gemmatimonadota bacterium
CCACCTGGAGACAAAAGTCAACGAAAGCGCTGAGCATAGTCTATCACCTCCTTTATGGGATGGTGTCAGCTACGATCCGCTAGGGTAGCTGCAGACGCTCCGCTATTCCGCTTTCGCTTCGCTCAGATCCCGGCCGAGGGGGGTCTCCTTGTCTGCGAGTTCACAGGAACTGCTATTCCATGCGGCCGCGAACCCACCGGTCCGTGGCCTGCAGTGTTGCCATGATGACGGCGGCTTCGACCCGGTCGTTCACGACCGAGGAGCCCGAAAGTGCGATGATGTCGCGTCCCGCGAGGGCGTGGACCGATACGAGGGTGAAGTCCCGTTCGAAGGCACTCACCACCCGTACCCCGTCCAGTGACAGCGCCACCACGGGGAGGTCATCGCGTTCGCTGCGGCGATCCCGGGCGGCGGCTTCTACCGCGCGCAGGGTTGCCTTGGCTGCGGCTTCCAGGCGGGCCCGGGGGAGGTCGGCGGAGCCGGCCTCCCCCGAGAACTCGTCGCCTCGGAACTCCACATTCACCGTGACCTTCGACTGGTTGGCGCTCTCGGTCTCGGTCCGGTGCGAGGTGTAGAGGATTCGTCCGTCGGGCTTCGGGAGCGCGGCGCGCTCCACCACCAGCGAGACGGTCCCCTCGTCGGCAGAGCGCTCAGGCGTGCGTCTCGAGGTCTGCGCCACCGAGATCTTCCGGTGGTCCAGGGGCATGTCCAGGTGAGCCAGGAGTGCCGACTCCACATTGCGCACCGTCTGCTTCGGAGAGACCTCCTCGGTGGTGAGCACATGGACCTCTTCGATCTCTCCCGACGATCCGGTGACGATCCGCGACGAGAGCACCCCCGTGAGGGTCTCGATCAGCGCCTCGGCATGGCCCGTTCCCGGGATTCCGACGCGGGGCGTTTCAGTGGGCTGAGCGGACAAGCGCACTCCTCCTGGATTGTGGCGGATCGATTCTGTCCCGATCTTCACGGCTGCTCTCGCTTCACATGGGTCCCGGACCCACTACTTCATATGTTTCCGGAACGCTCAACAATGGGCCTGTGCGTAGGGATCTGTCAAGCAACCGGCCCTTTTCCGCCTCTCCGGACCGACCACCACGCACCGGTTCGCTGCTTTCCAAGCAAGATCCGCACCGCTGTGTACGTCTTCCGTTCCGGGGAGTCCGAAGCCCGCCGACTGCCTGCCCGAACGGGCGCATACTGCACCCCGGGCGCGGCCTCTTCCCGCGCCGCACCCCCCTGCAATCTGCATCAGCCTCCGCCATTTAGCGGTGGCCCGCGCTGCCATGGCACCGCCCGGAGGATCCGGCGACGCTTTCACATGGCTCCTTTCGAACCCCACCGGCACGGCTCCCCCCCGACCCTTCTCGACGAGCGGGGACAGCCGGACTTTCCCTCGGTCTACCGAGCGCTCCTGGCGCGCTCCACCGATCTCTCGGTTGCGGCGACCCGGATCCGCCTCACCGGTCTCCGGCTCACTCCCGACGAGCTCACCGCCCCCAACTCCATCCGGGTCCTGGTCATGGAGGTGAACGCCCTGCACCTGCGGGCCGAGGCCGATCTTCTCGAGGTCGCCCCACGCTCGCGGGCCCGGGTGGCGGCCATCCGCCGCCGTCTCGCCGACGGCGGCCTCGCAGTCCGCTCCCTGCCGCTGGGCGGCTGGGCCCCCGACTTCTCCGTCTTCCACCTGGTGGGGGGACGCACCGTCGCACTGGTGGGGCCGCACTGGATGGAGCGGCCCCACCCGCAGCGGGGGCCGGCCCTCACCTCGGTCCACCGGGCCCCTGCGGCCGATCGGATCCTTCGCCGCTTCAATGACCTCTGGCGAGCAGGCCACGACGTGCGCAGGGCGCTCCACCGGACCCTGGAGGACCGACCCGGCTTCCGTCCGCGGCCTGCCTCGAGCCTTCCCGAGGGTGGAGGGAATTCGGAATCGGGTTGACATGGGTCGCCCTTGGGGTGATTTTTTTCGTCTTCCACCGTCCGATCCGGTCCTCGGGACTTCGGGGGTGGAAGTCCAGCCTCCTTAGCTCAGTTGGTAGAGCAGACGACTGTTAATCGTCTTGTCCCAGGTTCGAGTCCTGGAGGAGGCGCTCCCGCTTCGAAAAAACGCCGGGCCACCCGTGTGGGGGTGGTCCGGCGTTTCTTCTGGGCACAGGTACCGTGGGTGCATCGTGCGTCCCTCAGTCGGGCTTCCCCTTCACCCGGTCGAGGATCTGGCGGATCCGCTCGGCGAGTTCCTGGGGTGTGAAGGGCTTCTGCAGGAAGTGCGTGCCCGGCTCCAGGAGGCCCTGGCGCACCAGGTCCTGGTCGGCATACCCCGACATGAAGAAGATCTGGATGCCCGGACGGATCTTCGAGACCGCCGACGCCACTTCGACGCCATTCATTCCGGGCATCATGATGTCGGTCAGGAGGAGGTCGATCTCGCCGTCGTGATCCTCGGCGATCTGGAGCGCGTCTTCGCCCCGGGCCGCCGTCAGCACGTCGTAGCCGAATCGCCGGAGGGATCGATGCGCCACCGCCCGCACCGCCGTGTCATCTTCGACGAGCAGAATGGTCTCTGAACCCTCGCCCTTGCCGAGTTCCAACAAGTCGGACTCCAGGTGCATTTGAAGGGACAACAACATCGGTCCGGGGTACGTCCGGCCGATCGGGTGCGTGCGGGGACACCGAAGGATCTTACACTCGGAGCGCCCCGAGGTCCAGTCCCTGTACTTCGGGACAGGAGTCGGAATCCACTGCCGCCGTCCCCGGCCCTTGCCGCCGGCGACGGCCCCGCCAATACCATGAGCGCAGACATGTCCAAATTTACGACATCATTTCGCGTCCGCAGTTACGAGCTCGACGGTCTCGGACACCTCAACCACGCCGTCTTTCTCAACTACTTCGAACAGGCCCGATTCGACGCCCTCGAGGCCGGTGGCTACGCTCCGGCTTTGCTTTCCGAGCGAGGATGGGGTGTGCATGTGGTCCGGATCGAGGTGGACTATCGGCGAGAGTGCCGCCTGGGCGACCAGCTGACCGCCCACACCGCCGTCGAACGATTTCGCAACAGTTCCATGATCATCCGCCAGCGCCTCGACTCGACCGACGGGGAGCCCGTGGCCGAGGCCCGGGTCGTCGCGGTCTGGGTCGGTTCCGATGGGTCTCCCATGCGGATTCCCGAAGCCGTGCGCACCGCCCTCGCCCCGAAGGACTCGGACGCTCCCTGACCGTGTGGGCCCACCGGGCCCCTTCCTCCAGCGCCTTCCGAAGCTCGCACCCCCCTCTGACAGCGCGGGTCGCCTCCCCCCGTCCCGGTCCCCCGGTCCCGGATACACGAAGACCCCGGAGAGAAGACGTCCCCCCGGGGCCCCTGAACGAAGCGCTCAGTTGTAGCGGTGCCGCATCAGTTCTCGTTCACGACGAGGGTGATGGGCTCGGACATGGCGCCCACGCCTCCGTCCTCCCACATGACCATGCGCACCTCCACCTCGCCGGCTTCCTCCGGATAGAAGTGGATGTGGTCGCAGTGGAAGATCCCCACCAGCGAACCGTCGGCGAGCTCGGCGAACTGGGTCTCGCCCCCCGGGCTGTCCGGATGCGCGATGTTGGGCCACGGAAGCACGTCGGTGGACTCACCCTCCACCAGGAAACGGCCCTCCTGGGAGGTGCAGACCCGCTCTCTCGTGTCATCGTCGCGACTCACCGTCCCGAACTCCACCTCCTCTCCACCGGCGGCAAAGTACCGGAGGCTCAGCGAGGCGTTGGATCCGAAGGCCGTGAGGGGGATGATGCCCTCGCCCTCCACCTGCCGGACCGACTCCAGCGAGCTGATGGCATTGCCGTCGTTGTCGGTCCAGCCATCGACCGCGTTCCAGACGGCCAGCGTCGTCCGCGGCACACCGCGGGTCTCGATCTCGAAGCGAGCCGGCTCGATCCCCTCTTCCACCCGGATGGTGATGGGGTCGGTGTGTCCGTCGGAGTGGTCGAGGTGCCAGAGGTGGAGTTCCACCTCGACTTCACCCTCGTGCTCGGGGTAGAAGTGGATGTGGTCGCAGTGGAAGATTCCCACCAGCTCGTCGTTGGCCCGACGGGCGAACTGGAGCGACCCCTGGGGCGAGTCCGGGTGCCGGATGTTGGGCCACGCGATCACATTGGTCTGGTCGTCGGTGGCGTAGTAGCGGGCCGAGTACTCGGTGCAGACCCGCTCCCGCGTGTCGTCGTCACGGCTGATGGTCCCCATGTCCACTTCGGTGCCGTCGGCAAAGAAGTAGCGCACAGTGAGCGACGCATTGGCGCCCCGCGCGCGAAGAGGCTGCAGGTCCTCGCCCTCGGGCTGGACCGAGTTCGGGAGCTCGGTGATGGCATTACCGTCGGCGTCTCTCCATCCGTCCCCATCTTCCCAGACCGCCAGGAGCATCGAGGGAACGCCCCGCGTGTGGAGCTCCACACGCTCCGACTCGGGGTGGTCGTTCCCATTGTCGCCCTCGGTGGGCGAGGAGTCACACGCCGCCAGGGCGACCAGGAGCGCGGGGAGGATCAGAAGGAGCGAGGTGCGAATACGTGTTCGGATCGTATCGAGGTGGGTCATGGTGTCCTCACGAAAAGTGGGTTGTGTGTGGTACATGGAGTGCGCACGGGGTCCGGGTGGCACCCTGCCACCGGTGGAGTCCGCCTGGATGGGCCACTGCCACTGGAAGAGGGCAGGGTCCACCGGGTGATCGGCCGGAGCCTCGACCGAAGGGGCCGGGGACCGGTCGGATTCACCCTCCGCCGGCGTGCTTCCGCCTCCGATGAGGCGGCGCCGACGACAGTGTCAGAGGAAGGCCGGCGGGGCGCGGGCACCCGGCGCAAGACGGCCGGGGGTCGCAACCGGATCGGTGGGAAGTTCGAATCCGGGGGAGGTGGGACGCAGCGCCACCTGCGGAAGGTCGACGTCCGCCACCTGGGCGGGAGCCGTCAGCACCTGGCAGAAGAGGCAGTCCAGGTCGTCGGGATTGTGCGGCGGCGGAGGCGCGGGCGCCTCGCCGGTACCATCGGACGCGACCAGGAGCGCCAGGTACGCACTGAACTCCTCTCCATCTTCGGAAAAGTGCACAGCAGGAGCCAGCCCGGCGGCGAGTGTGTAGACAATCGTCGCCAGCAGAAAGACCCAGCGGGCCCCTGGAGGAGAATAGTGAGAACTCATGTGCATTTGGATTCAGGTACTCGCAAGGTAGGGGGAGGGTTCCCCCTCTTCAACCCCCTCGGAACCTTCGGGTGGGGTGGGGGATCGTCAGAAGGTTCCCCTGAGCGCCCCCCCCACACCCACTCCATGCCCCTGCCCCTCCGCCTCGGCAACGATGTGGTCGACCTGTCCCACAGGCGGACCCGGCCCGGCCGGGACCGTACCCGGCTGATGGACCGGATCCTCACCCCCGGGGAGCGCCTCTGGGTCGCCCCGGAAGACGAGGCATGGGAGCGGCGCCTCTGGTGCACCTGGGCGGCGAAGGAGTGCGGCTACAAGGTGGCGTGCAAGTGGCCGGGGGCCCGCCCGATCTTCCGTCATCGGGACTTCGAGTCCCGGCTCGGGCTCCAGCCCTCGGAGGATGGCTTCCACGGCGTCCGCGGCCAGGTGGCGACCCCGTGGGGCCAGCTCCGGATCTCGGGCTGGGTCAGCCCCTCGGTGGTCCATCTCGGGGGAATGGGGGGTGACGGCCACGACGGCTCGCCCCGGATGGAGCTGGGCGTGGAACGCCTCCCTGAAGCGGAGGCTCCGGCCCTCGAAAGCCTCCGGGGCCACTTCACGGACCGGGAGTGGGAGGGCATCCATCGCCTCCACAGTGCCCGGGCCCGGATCCTGGCACGGGAGCGGCTCGCCGGTTACCTGGGGCTCGACGACCCCCGTCGGATCGAGATCGTCACCTCGGCCCATCGCCCCGGACGCACCCCGCCCCGACTTCTCCTCGATGGCGCGCCCCTGGCCGGATGGGATCTCTCCATCTCGCACCACGGCGCCTACGTGGGGTGGGCCCTCCTCCTTCCCTGACCAGGGAGGCCCCCGGCGCGCCTCCCTGGCCGAAAGGGAGCCGCCGCTCAGAACCGCGGGCGGTAGCGGAGGAGCATGTAGAGCCCCACCCGCTGGAAGTAGTCGTCGCCGATCTCGGTCTCGGCCCGGGTCCATCCCAGCCGCACCGTGCTGTCGAGGTTCCGGGCCAGCCCCCGGCTCACCGAGAGGTAGGCCATGGAGGCGTTGTTGGCCTCTTCTCCCGGAATGAGCCGGGCGGCACTCGTTTCCGCCAGGTAGCGCTTGACGGTGACGGCGCCGTACGCTGAAAGGATGGTTTCGGCGGGGCCTGGGGCACTCACCATGCCCTCGACCGTGAGGGAGTTGTACTCCGGGCGCCGCGAGTTGGACCGGTTCGTCCGACCCTCCACCCCCAGTTGCACCATCCGGGGCCCCTGGTGGGTCCACTCCACGCCCGCCTTCCACCCCCGGTCCCTCCGGTAGGGGTCGCTCTCGACGAAGGTCTCCTGCTCCGGGTAGCGGCTCAGCTCACCCCCGGCAAAGAACTCCACCCGGGTGTTGGAACTGCGGGGAAGGGTGAGGCCCACCCGCGCAGAGCCATGGCTCCGGTCGAGGAGCCGGATCTGGGGCGCGAACTCGGTGGCCGAGTAGTCGCTCCGTTCCCCGGCGGTGGTGAGATTCACCCGCCGGCCCCCTCCGGCGTCGAGCTCCAGCCCCACCCCGCCCTGCACCATCCGGTACGCCGGGGGCAGGAAGAGGGGCATGGGGGGCCGGTCCTCGACGGCGCGGCCCCGCACCCGTCCGAAGCCTGAGAGCATGGCGCTCCCACCCAGGGGCTGGAAGGTGGTGAGGTCGAGGGTACCCACCCACTCCCGGGGGGCGTAGTCCCTGAGCTCGAAGCCCCTCGCGGTGAAGCGTCGCACCCCGCCATCGAAGTCGAGGGCGGCCCGGACACTGCCATTCCGCCGCAGCACCCAGCCTCCGCGGGCTCCCATTTCGCTCACCACCGCCGACGCCACTTCGGTGGAGTCGCGCACGGCGGCCCCGGCAGTTTCCAGGTTCCCCCGGTACCCCTCTCCCGAGAGCCCGCCGGTCACCACCAGGTCCCGAAGGCTCACCTGTCCCTCGGCCAGGGTGGGCAGCGCCATCAGGAGGACCACGGTGAGGCCCGGGATCCAGTGGAGCCTCTTCATTCTCTCCCCTCCGCCCGCGCCCGGAAGAGCTCGGCGCGCTGAAGCGTCTCGTCGCGGGCCTGCTCCGCCTGTGCCCGGATCGAGCGGAGGATCTCGATCTGCTCGGGCAGGCTGAAGTCGGCAAAGACGAAGGGTCCGTCCAGGACCGTCACCTCGTCGTCGGGTCGCACCACACCGGCACCGGCTCCGGCTCCGGTGCCCGGCAGCCGATCGGTGTCGAAGCGAGAGAGGTCGGCCCGGAAGTCGGCGCCGGCCCGCTCCATCCGGAGCTGACTCTCGCGCGCCTCGATCTCGCGGGTGGTGAATTCGATGACCGCCTCGTAGTCACCGGCCACCTCGCTCTCGAGGTACGCCGCCTTGTCCCGGAGCTCCTGGGGCCCGTCCCGTTCGTCGAGGGGGAAAGTGGGCAGGGGCCGGAGCATCGCCTCCTCCACCGGATCCCGCTCCCGCTGCACCGCGAAGTACTGCTGGCTCGTCTCCACGAAGAGGCGGTTGAGGCGCGTCTCCTCTTCTTCGGGCAGATCCGGGTCCTCGAGGCGGTCGAGGAGGTCCTCCATCCGCACCTCGAGCGCCCGGATGAATTCCCGGCGGGCCTCCCGGAAGTCGGACATCCGGTCCTCGAGCTCCAGGGTCAGCGCCGACATCTGCCACGACGGCTCGACGAATTCCCGGAAGAGCTCCTCGGCCCGGCGGTCGTCGCCCGCCTCCCGTGCGCTCCGCAGCTGCTCCACCAGCCGCGAATAGCCGGGACGCACCGACTCGATGCGCACCCGCACCTCGTCCAGCTCTGCCCGCGCCTCCAGATAGCGGGCCTCGGTCTCCGTCAGCGCCACCTGCGCCGACGCCGGCGCCGGCCCTGCCGCAAGAAGCATCAGGGCCCATGCGCCCGCCAGGGCCAGGACGGAGAGGGCCCGCGAGATCATCCCTCGATCCCGTATTTTTCGAGCTTGTAGTAGAGGGCGCTCGCCTTCAGCCCGAGGAGACGGGCGGCCTCGGCCTTCACCCCGTCGGACTGGCGGAGCGCATCGCGGAGGAGCCGCTCCTCCATCCCCTCGACAATCTGGTTCAGGTCCATCCCCTGCGGGGTGAGTTCGGGGCCGTAGCCGTCGTCCTTCCGGCCCAGGGGGTGGTGGAAGGGGGGGAGGGAATCGGCGTCGAGCTCCTCGCCATCGGCCAGGACGAGGGCCCGCTCCATGACATTCTCCAGCTCCCGCACATTGCCCGGCCAGTCGTACGACTGGAGGCGCTCGATGGCGCTCTCGGTGATCTCGCGGATCCGGGAGCAGGTCCGGGTCCGCAGCTTCTCGATGAAGTGACGGGCCAGCACCGGAATGTCCTCCTTCCGGTCGCGGAGGGGAGGGAGGGTGATGGGCACCACATGGAGCCGGTAGAAGAGGTCCTCCCGGAAGCCGTTCTCCGACACGAGGGTCTCGGCTGGCTGGTTCGTCGCCGCGATGATCCGAACATCCACCGGGATCGTCGACTCGCCCCCCACCCGTTCCAGCTCCCGCTCCTGGATCACCCGCAGGAGCCGGATCTGCGTCGCCGGCGCCACCGTGGCGATCTCGTCCAGGAAGAGGGTCCCCCCGTTGGCCAGCTCGAAGCGTCCCTTCCGCCGCCGCTCGGCTCCGGTGAAGGCCCCCTTCTCGTGCCCGAAGAGCTCCGAGTCCAGCAGGCTCTCCGACAGGGCGCCGCAATTCACCCGCACGAAGGGGCCGCTGGCCCTCGGCGACTGGGCATGGATGGCTCGGGCCACCAGCTCCTTTCCGGTGCCCGACTCGCCATAGACCATCACCGTGGAGTCGGAGGGCGCCACCCGATCGATCCACCGGAAGACCCGGTCCATGGAATCGGCTTCGCCCACGATCTCGCCGTAGCGGGGTGGATCACCCTCCTCTCGTTCCTCGCGCAGGTAGGTGTTCTCCACCCGCAGGTTCCGGTTCTCGCGCCGGAGCCGCTCCCGCTCCTCGCGGGTCTCCAGGAGCCGGTCGACCTTCACCCCGAACTGCTCCGACGAGAAGGGCTTCGTCAAGAAGTCGGCGGCGCCCAGCTTCATGGCCTCCACTGCCGTTTCGATGGAGCCGTAGCCGGTAATGATGAGGACCTCGGTCTCGGGAAAGCGCTCCCGGACCTTCGAGAGGACCTCGATCCC
>SLSF01000210.1 GCA_007130605.1 Gemmatimonadota bacterium
ACGTCCAGAAGGAAGGAGCACTCCCCCACCCCCACGAAGCCCCGGCTGTGCAGCACATCGATGGAGAGGAGCCCATGGCGCCGGGCCACCTCCCGGGCGAGTTCCGCCAGGGTCCGCTCCGCCATGGGGTCGTAGGTCTCGTAGTGGAGCCCGGCGATGAGGCGTTCCTCTTCGAGCGGCCGGACGACCCCCTCGAAACGGATGACCGCCCCGGAGCCCGGGCTCTCGTGGGGAGGGCGATTCCGAGGCAGAGGACCATCGAGGACCGCAGCTTCCACCCTGGGGGGATTCCGCTCGCTCATCCGCCCGACACCATGCCGATGAGGGCGATTTCGTCGTCGGGCCCGAGGGTCGCGCTGTCGGCGACGATCTCCTGGTTCCGGGCGAAGCGGTGCGACGGAAGGAGCGGGGCGAGTTCGGGATGCTCCCTGGCCAGGGCGTCTCGAAGCGCCTTCCCCGTCATCCCCTCGGAAGGGAGCGCGATGGAGAGTCGATCGGTGCCGGCCTCCGATGAAATGGGGCCGAAAAGGAGGACATCGGTCTGCATGGTTTCCGGGGTTGCGGCGTCAGGTGATCCCTGCCGGTGCGGACCGTCGGGAACCCGGTTCGGTCCACCCCGTGTAGGAAGGTGTGTCCACCATCGAGAGTAACCCGGTGGGGGGTGCGGTGAAAACCACCCCCCGTTTCCGGGCGCCCGTGGTCCCGATACATTGGTCCGTGGCCTTGCGATCCGTAGCGATGCGATTCGCGGGCCATTACACAGGTGCTCCGACGGCCGCCCGGGTCGTCCAGTCCACCGTCCAGTCCTTCGACCGGGAGTCATTCCGTATGAAGATCGTGTCTCGCTCTCTCCTGTTGGCAGGGTTTCTGGCCCTCGTCGGCACTCCGGCCGTCCATGCCCAGAGCTTCCTTCCCGACGAGGATCCGGCACTCGTACCCGCCCTGCAGATGTCGGGCTTCGGCACCGCGGTGGCCGTCTCGGGTGAGCAGGTGCTCGTCACCGAGGCGGAGACATCCATCCGGCCCGGCGCGGTCCACCTCTACGAGCGGGGAGCCGACGGAAGCTGGTCGGTGGTGGGTCAGATCACCGCCCCCGACGCCAACGGCCCCGACGGCTTCGGATCGGCCATGGCGGTGGAGGGCGACCGGATGGTCGTGGGCGCCGCGGGATCGAACCGTGCCTGGGTCGCCGAACGAACCGGGGGCGAGTGGGTCGTGGTGGCCGAGCTCGAAGGAAGCGAGACCGACGGATCGGCCTTCGGAGCCGCGGTGAGTCTCCATGGGGAGATGGCCGCAGTGGGCGCACCGCAGGCCGGCGCGGTCCACCTCTTTTCCCACGAGGGCGGAAGCTGGAGCGAGGTGACCCGGATCGAGGCACCCGAGGGTGCCGGTTCCAGCGGCTTCGGTGGAGCGGTCCTCCTCCGTGACGGGGAGGTCCTTGCGGGCGCACCCATGGCGGAGGAGCGGGCCGGCACCGTCTTCGCCTACCGCCAGCACGATGGAGAGTGGGTCGAGGCGGGCTCGCTGACCCCCAGGAACCCGTCCCAGAACGCCATGTTCGGGGCGCGTCTCGCCCTCCACGGCAACGAGGTCGTGGTGGGAGCCCCGAACCATGGTACCGGCGGAGGCGCCTTCTTCTTCCGGGTGGACGACTCGGGGACCGGCTGGGTACAGGAGGCGCGCCTCCAGGCCTTCGACGGAACCCAGGGCATTGCCTTCGGAGCCGCCTTCGCCGTCGCCGGCGACGAGCTCTGGGTCGGAGTGCCGCAGATCTCCGGGCGCCAGGGCGCCATCGATCGATTCATCCGCACCGACGACGGCTTCGAGGGTGTCCATCGCCTCCGGAGCGAGGAAGGAATCCGGAACGCCGGCTTCGGCAGCGCCATCGCCGTGGATGGTGACCTGGCCGCCGTGACCCTGGGCGGCGCCGACAATGGCGCCGGAGTCGTGGCGATCTTCGAGCGAGGGGCCGACGATGTCTGGACCGAGGCGGAAATCCTCCGTCCCGAGCCCGAATCCTTCCCCGCCATCGTGGCGGAGTCGGTCATGTGCGAGGATGGAAGCGCGGCAGGCTTCGACTGCGAGAACATCGAGATCCTCTCCTTCCTCCCCATCCCCGACATCGGGGGCGAGCGTGGGATCCGCCTGAACGATACCTGGGGCTGGCACGACGAGGAGACCGGACGGGAGATCGTCCTGGTGGGGCGCACCGACGGGACCGCTTTTGTCGACATCACCGATCCGGTGAACCCGGTCTACCTGGGCGAGGTGCTCCGCACCGACGGCTCCCCCACCGCCGCCTGGCGGGATTTCAAGGTCTTCCGTGACCACGCCTTCATCGTCGCCGACGCGTCGGGTCAGCACGGCATGCAGATCTTCAACCTGCGCCGCCTCGACGAGTACGACGGGGAGCCCATCACCTGGGAGCCGGACCTCACCTACGACCGCATCAACAGCGCCCACAACATCGGGCTCAATGCCGAGACCGGACATGTCTACATCGTGGGGGCAAGTGCAGGTGGCGAGACGTGTGGGGGTGGACTCCACATGGTCGATGTGAATGATCCCCTGAACCCGGAATTCGCCGGCTGCTTCGCCGACCCCCAGACGGGTCGGACCGGGACCGGGTACTCCCACGACGTCCAGTGTGTGACCTACCACGGCCCCGACGAGCGGTACCAGGGCCGGGAGATCTGCATGGGCTCCAACGAGACCCACCTCTCCATTGCCGATGTCACCGACAAGTCGGATCCGGTGGCGGTATCGCGCCTGGCCTATCCCAATGTGGGGTATGTCCACCAGGGCTGGTTCGACGAGGACCACCAGTACTTCTACATGCAGGACGAGCTGGCCCTCATGCAGGGGCTCATCGACAACACCCGGACCATCGTCATCGATGCCACCGACCTCGAGGATCCGCAGGTGGTCAACGAGTACTTCTTCGACAGCCGGGCGATCTCCCACAACCTCTATATCGTGGGCGACCTCATGTACGAGGCAAACTACGCCAGCGGACTCCGGATCCTCGACATCAGCGATCGCGAAAATCCGCTCGAGGTGGGCTACATCGACACGGCACCCACCCACGAACAGGAGCCCATGTTCGAGGGCGCGTGGAGCACCTACCCCTTCTTCGAGAGTGGGTCGATCTCGGTGTCCAGCATCGGTGAGGGTCTCTTCATCGTCCGCTTCCACGACGGGCGCCCGGTTTCCTGACGGAGACCGGATTCGCCTCCCCAAGGAGACGAGTGCCATGATCCAGCGACGACGCCCCCTTCGTGACCTCCTCCTCCTTCCCCTCCTTCTCCTGGTGGCGTGTGCCGCCGGGGGAGGCGGGGAGGTGGAGGCCGCCCCCGCACCCGGCCCCGGTTCGGGATACGCCGTGAGCGGGACCTACCTGTATGTCTGTGTTCAGGACGAGGCGGAGATCGCCATCATCGACCTGGAGACCCTGGAGGTGGTGCGGACGGTGGAACTGACCGCGCTGGGGTACTCGGAGCGCTCCCAGCCCCACCACATCGCGGTGGAGCCCGACGGCTCCTACTGGTACGTCTCGCTCATCGGCGAGGACCGGGTGGTGAAGTTCGATCGGGAGGACCAGGTGGTGGGCGAGCTCCAGATGGAGACCCCCGGGATGCTCTCCCTCGATCCCGGGAGCAACCTCCTCGCGGTCAGCCGTTCCATGACGGCAGTGAATGCACCTCCGCGGATCGCCCTGGTGGACCGCACCACCATGGAGCCCGAGGAGCTCGATGTCTTTTTCCCGCAGCCCCACGCCATGCTGGTGGGGCCGGGGGGGACGTATGCCTACACGGCGAGTCTCGGACTGAACCAGCTCGCCGCCATCGAGCTGGCGTCGGAGCGGGTGGAGCTCGTCGATATCGAGGGGCCGACCCACGCCGTGGTCCAGTTCGCGATCTCGCCCGATGGGCGCTGGATGGCCGGCTCGGGCGAGATGTCGGGGCAGCTCCTGGTCTTCGACCTGGAGAACCCGGCCTCCCCTGCCCTCGTCCACTCCATCGAGGTGGGCCACATGGCCTTCGATCCCATGTTCACCCCCGACGGGAGCCAGCTCTGGGTCCCGGTGAAACACACCGACGACGTTGCGGTGATCGATACCGCCGAGTGGGAGGTCGTCCATCGGATCTCCGGTGAGGGGATCGACGCGCCCCATGCCATCCTCTTCTCCCACGACGGCTCGCGGGCCTTCGTCTCCAACAACAACAAGAATCCCCACGCCATGCACGGCCCGGTGGAGGACGACGGGGGCGACGGCACGGTGGTGGTCGTCGACACCGCCACCTTCGAGATCGAGACGGTCCTCCGCCTCGGCCGGAATGTGACGGGGATCGGAATGCAGAACGGACCCACCGGGGCGCGATGACACGCCCGTCCCCCGGCATCCTCGTGGGGCTCCTCCTCCTGGTGGGATGGGGATGCACCCCGGGGGTGGAGCCGGCCTCGGCGCCCTCTCCGGTGGAAGGGGCCGAAGAGAGCCTCGTGCGCGACGTCTACCCCTTCCAGGTCTTCGACGAGTACGGGGAGCCGTACGATCACCCCTTCCTGGGGGGCTTCGTCGTCCCCCGTCCGCAATTCGTCGATCTCGACGAGGATGGGGACCCGGACCTCTTCATTCAGGAGCGTTCGGGGGAGCTCATCCACTTCGAGAATGTGGGCAGTCCGGGAGCCCCGGACTTCGTCTGGCGGACCGACCGTTTCGGTGAGCTGGAGGTGGGCGAGTGGTCGGTCTTCGTCGACCTGGACCACAATGGGCGCTACGACCTCCTCACCGAACTCCCCTATTCCTACATGCGGGTCTATCGGAACGAGGGAACCCCTGCGGAGCCCGACTTCGTGGTGGCGCAGGACAGCCTCCGAAATGCCGAGGGTCGCCCCATCTTCGCCGACCGCCAGAACATCCCTCACCTCACCGACCTGGACTGCTCCGGGAACTGGGACCTCTTCCTGGGACGGATCGACGGGATGATCACCCATCTCCGGGAGGTCCCCGGAAGTGCCGGAGGTGCGGAGCCCTACCCCCGCTTCGAGCATGTGACGGAACGCTTCGAGAACATCGAGATCATCGGGCAGATCGGGGCCACCCGACATGGTGCCAATGCCATGTCCTTCATCGACATGACCGGCGACGGCACCCTCGACCTCCTCTGGGGAGACTACTTCGAGCCCAGTGTCCTCATGATCGAGAACACCGGGGGCTGCCCCAACTACAACCTCGACAACCCCCCGGAGCCCCTCTTCACCCCCGAGGGAAATATCGCCACCTCGGGTCACAATGTGCCGGTCCCCGCCAGCCTGGTGGGAGACGGCCGGATGGACCTCATCGTCGGGGTACTGGGGGGCGCCTTCAACCCGAACCTCACCGCTTCGACGAACCTCCACCACTACCGCAGGGGCGACGACGACCTCTTCCGGAAGGAGTCCGAGCGCTTCCTCTACACCATCGATGTGGGCTCGGAGAGCATCATCGACCTGGGAGATGTCACCGGAAACGGCCTCCCGGACCTGGTGGTGGGCAACAAGATCGATCCGGTCCACAACCGGACCGGGCGACTCTACCTCTTCCTGAACGAAGGGTCCGAGGGGGATCCCCGCTTCCAGCTCGCCGACACCCTCTCGCTGGACGAGATCTACCACTATGCCCCCACCCTGGGGGAGCTCTACGGCGACGGACGAAACCACCTGGCGCTGGGTACCTGGAATGACGGGGTCCAGTTCTACCGCAACACCGCCCCGGAGGGTGAGGTGCACTTCGAGCGGGACGAGAGCCTCCAGGTCACACTGACCCGGGGGAGCCACACGGTCCCCGCCCTGGCCGACCTCACGGGCAACGGGCTCCTCGACCTGGTGGTGGGCAAGTCCAATGGGGCCCTCTCCTTCTTCCGGAATGTGGGTACGGCCGAGGCACCCGACTTCGAGCTGGTCACCGACGACTACTTCGATATCGATGCCGGGCGACGGAGTGCCCCCTACCTGGCCGATATCACCGGAAATGGCCTCCCCGACCTCCTGGTGGGGCGGGAGGACGCCGGCGTCCTCCTCTTCCGGAACGAGGGGACCGCCGAAGCCCCCGACTTCGTCCTCGACGGGGACTTCGAGCTCCATACCCACCCCCACGCCCGGGCCGTGCCCATCGACCTTTCGGGAGACGGGCGGGTGGAGATCCTCTCGGGCTCCGCCAGTGGTGGGGTCATCTACTTCCGTTCCCCCGATCCCTGACCCGGGCGGGGTTCGGCGACGCCGCCCACCCTCCCACACCCATCTCATGGACATTCGACTCTTCATCACCGGCGGCACCTTCGACAAGGAGTACGACGAGATCCGGGGCCGTCTCTACTTCAGCGACACCCACCTTCCCCAGATGCTCGAGATGGGGCGGTGCCGACTCGATCTCCGGATCCGGACCCTCATGATGATCGACTCCCTCGACATGACCGAGGGGGACCGGGAGGTCATCGCAGGCAATTGTCGCGATGTGGAGGAAGAGAGGATCGTCATCACCCATGGTACCGACACCATGGTGGACACGGCCCGGGTCCTGGCCTCGACGGTGGAAGACAAGTCCATCGTCCTCACCGGGGCCATGATCCCCATCGCCTTCGGAAGCTCCGACGGGCTCTTCAATCTGGGGGGCGCCCTCACGGCGGTGCAGGTGCTCCCGCCGGGGGTCTACATCACCATGAATGGTCGGGTCTTCCCCTGGGACCGGGTCCGGAAGAACCGGGACACCGGGGTCTTCGAATCGCTCCCGAACCCGGAGGAGGAGGAGAGATGAGGGGATTCCAGCTCCGTGAAAGCATGCACTCCCCGCAGCGCCACCCCCAGCGGCGGCGGCACTCCCACCTGCGTCTCTGCTCCTTTTTTCTGCTGGGTGCGAGCCTCCTTCTGCTCCTCGCCGGGTGTGAGGGGGAGGGTGAAGGAGAGCCCGGCCCGGAGCCGGCCCCATCTCTCCAGGCACCCCCCGACGAAGAGCACGACGAGACGTCGGAGACCACCGAAGAGGAAGTGGAAG
This sequence comes from Gemmatimonadota bacterium, assembly GCA_007130605.1. Lineage (GTDB taxonomy): Bacteria > Gemmatimonadota > Gemmatimonadetes > Longimicrobiales > Gaopeijiaceae > SLBA01. Next base: position 7,031 of record SLSF01000210.1, read on the forward strand.
TGGAGCCCCTCTCCACCGATTCCGACCCGGTGGAGACCCTGGACCCCCTCCCCTTCGACACCATCGATGAAGACGGGACGGGTCTCCTGGACAGCGAATGGGAGTTCCGCGAGGCCGGCACCCTCCCCCTCGACGAGGTGCCGGCACGTCCCCACCTCCACTTCGATCCCCAGGAGTCGCGGCTGAGCGGTTCCACCGGATGCAATCGGATCCTCGGCACCTTCCGCCTCGACGAACTGGAGCTCACCTTCAGCCCCGAGGCCACCACACGGATGGCGTGCCCGGAGCCCGCCGACGAGGTGGAAGCCGGGATCCTCCAGATCCTCGACCGCACCCGGAGCTACCGGAAGATGGACGACGGCACACTCGAACTCCTCGATGACGACGGCGGGGTGCTGGCCCGCCTCGCCCGAATCGTCTGAGCGGCCCCCTCCGGCCCTCACGGGGCTGCCCCCGGGTCGAGTGAGATGGGCGCAGGAGTCCGGGCCGGAGGACACGAATCCGGAAAACGCCGCGATTTCGGAGCCGTTTTCCGGATTCGCGTCCTTCGGGAAAGACTTTCGATCCGCTCCCGCAGGGCGGGGTGTAGCGTAAACGCTACATGGCGAGGGGGGGTGGGAGTCGGCTTGTAGCGTAAACGCTATGCCAAACGGACAACAGGAGGGTGATTGTAGCGAGAGCGCTACAATCCAGGGCGAGTCCGGGTGTTCGTAGCGTAAACGCTACGGTGAGAGGCGGGTTCCGCAGGCTTCCGGGGTCTCCGTCCTCAACCCCCATCCAGTGACGCCCAGTCATCCCACCCCGCCGGGGGGATCGGCTCGAAGAGCCGCTCCGGGAGCGCCTCCTCCATCTGGAAGCGCTCCCCCCGGGTGTAGCCCAGGAGTCGTTCCGCGATCACCCGCCCCACGCGCTCCCCATGCTCCAGGCCATTGGCATTGGCCATGGGATAGTGGATCCCGCCGTAGAGGCGCGACGCCGCCGCCTCTCGTCCCGCCTCGACGAAGGAGCGGTACGACCGTGCCTCGAAGCCGTACCGGTTCACATGGGTGCGGTCCTCGAAGGGGATCTCTCCCAGGAGGGCCGTGAGCGAGGTGGCTGCGGCGCCCGAGACGGTGGAGTGCCCCGAGGGATACTCCGGGAAGGGGGGCGTCACCAGGATCGACTCCCATGTGGGATCGATCCACCGGTTGATGAGGGTCTTGGGACGGACGAAGGTGAGGGCGTACTTGGCGTCCCAGCAGGCGATGAAGGCATCGGCCACCGAGAGCGAGGTGAGGAGGGTGAGTTCCAGCGACTCGGGGATCGAGAGCTCGAGCTCGGCCATGAGCTGCGATGCGATCCGCATCCAGTGGCCCCCCGGAGTCCCGGTCTCACCCGGGTTGTCGGCCCAGAAGTGGGCGGTGGCGATCTGCTCCTCGGTCACACCCTGCGAGACCTCGTACACCTCCAGGAGCTCCTTGTAGAACTCGCTCTCCGGGTCCTCCGAGTACGGCTTGAAGGGGACCGGGGGGAAGTGGGAGGGATCGGAGATGAGGAAGGGACGGAGTTCTCCCCAGTACGGCTCCATGGCCACATTGTGATCGGTGATGGCGTCGGGGCGTCCGGTGAGGTGCATCCGGTCACTCTGCCATCCGGCGCGCAGCCGGTCCCCCTCCGGTGACTCGGTCCCATCGTAGCGGTGCACGATGTTCATGACCGGGTTCAGTGCGATGGAGGTGCCGTACTCGGCGGTGGGGACCCACTGGTCCGGCCCCACCGGGGGCGTGTACGCCCTGCCCCGGGTCTCCCGGTACCCGTCGGCCTCGGCCCACTCCACCAGCGCTTCGGCCAGGCGGCTCCCGTACGCCAGGGAAGCCTCGATGATCCCCTCGCGCACCCCGGCCTCACGGCGCCGCTCCACCTGAACATTCCGGAGCTCGTCGATGGCATTCAGGGTTGAGCCGGTGGTGCCCTGGAAGAGGTGCTCCATCACCCCGTGGGCCGAGGCCGCGGCCACCACGGGCCAGTCATGGGTCGCACCGGCCTCGGGCTCCGGGAGGGAGTCGAGCTCGTTCAGGAGTCCCGCGGTGGAGTGCATGTCGTCGAGGCCGTGGACCCATCCTTCGAAGAGTGCCACCCCCAGGTAGCCATAGACCCGCGAGGCCCGGGGTGGACTGTACCGCTCCACGGTGACCAGACCGTACACCCCGTCCACCCACTCGGAGACGAAGGCGTGGGCGTCGGCGTCGTCGAGTTCCAGCACCGGCGCCCCGCACCCGAAGAGCCCCGGGGCGAGGAGGAGGAGGAGGAGG
>SLSF01000094.1 GCA_007130605.1 Gemmatimonadota bacterium
GAGATCCCCGCCAGCGCCAGCGCCAGGAAGAAGAGGGGACCGACGATGGTCGCCCCCGGCATGGTGGTGAAGAGGTCGACGATGTAGATGAAGGTGAGGCCCACATTTCCGGCCCCGAGGGCCTCTTCGGCGAACTCGGGGGAGGGGGCCACCGCGTACAGCGTGCCCAGAATGATGGCCGCTGCCAGGAAGCCCACCAGGACGTCGGAGAAGGCAATGATCCCCGAGTTGACCCCGATGTCCTCGTTCTCGCGGGCGTAGACGGCGTAGATCATCATGAGCCCCCACCCGGCCCCGGTGGACCACGCCACCTGGGTGAAGGCCTCGAGCCAGATCCGGCTCTCCGTGAGCAGTCCCCATTCGGGAACGAAGAGGAAGCGGAGGCCCTCTCCCGCACCGGGAAGGGTCATGGCCCGAACCGCCAGGACGATGATGATGAAGAGGAGGGCGGGCAGGAAGATCTTGAGGACCCGCTCGAGCCCTCCCTTGATCCCCCGGAAGACGACGGCGGCGGTGAAAAGGACCGCGGCGGCGTGATAGCCCACCGTCTCCACGGGATTGCCGATGAAGGCCTCCCACTGCTCCTGCCCCCAGGTGGTGTCGGCGGCCACCGCGGCTTCGGGCGTCAGCCCCCCGGTGGCGGCCACCACGAAGTAGCGGATGCACCACCCGGCCACCACCGAGTAGTAGAACATGATCCCGAGGGTGACACACGCCATGAAGGCGCCGGCCCAGGTGTTCTTCGGCCCCATGAAGTCCCGGAAGGCACCGATGTTCCCCAGTCGGCTCCGGGAGCCCATGAGGAATTCGCACATGAGGAGGGGGACGGCCCAGAGGAAGAGGCCCACGGTGACCGCGATGAGGAAGGCACCCCCTCCCCACTCGGCGGCGACCCTGGGGAAGCGCCAGATATTACCAGTTCCGACGGCCATGGAGACGGCCGCGATGATGATGGCGAGGCGACTCCCCCACTGTTCCTTCTGCATGTTCGCCATGGGCTCCGATGATTCGGATGGGCGGTTGCGGTCCAGTGGGACGGGGGTTCCCCGGCACTGAACCGGTTTCGGTCAGACCCCCCGACGGAGATCGCCGAAACGCAAGCGCGAAGAAGGTACGGCGGAGTGCCCCCGGAATGCAATCCGTCCGGAGGAGGCCCGCCGGGTGGGGTCTTCGGCGACCCGGGGCGCGACGGGGTCGGGCGTCCCGCTCCCCGCCCGGATCAGTCCGCCGTGCCCTCGATCCGAGCCTCGACCCACTCCCGCACCCGCGAGAGCTCCACCCGCGTCTGCTCCAGGGTGTCACGGTCCCGGAGGGTCACGGTCTGGTCGTCGTTGGTCTGCCCATCGATGGTGATGCAGAAGGGGGTGCCCGCCTCGTCCTGCCGACGGTAGCGACGCCCGATGGAGCCGGACTCGTCGTAGAAGGAGGGGATCGAGGCGCGCCGGAGGTCCTCTGCCAGCTTCCGGGCGATTTCGGGGAGTCCATCCTTCTTCACCAGGGGGAAGATGGCGGCCTTCACCGGCGCCACACGGGGGTGGAGACGGAGGACCACCCGCTCGTCGCCATCCACTTCCTCTTCGTGGTAGGCGTCGGAGAGCACCGAGAGGAGGGTGCGGTCGACCCCCACCGCCGTCTCCACCACGTAGGGGAGGAAGCGCTTCCCCGCCCCCGAGTCGATGTACTCCAGCCGCTTGCCCGAGTGCTCCTGGTGGCGCTCCAGGTCGAAGTCGGTGCGGTTGTGGATCCCCTCGAGTTCCTTCCAGCCGAAGGGGAAGCGGTACTCGATATCGACGGCGCGCCGGGCGTAGTGGGCCAGCTCGTCGGGGCCGTGCTCGTGGAGGCGGAGGTTCTCTGCGCGCACCCCGAGGGCATGGTGCCACTCGAGGCGTCGCTCGAGCCAGTACTCGAACCACTCCTCGTCGGAGCCGGGCTCCACGAAGAACTGCATCTCGGCCTGCTCGAACTCGCGGGTCCGGAAGATGAAGTTTCCGGGGGTGATCTCGTTCCGGAAGGCCTTGCCGATCTGGGCGATCCCGAAGGGCACCTTCTGGCGCGAGGTCATCTGGGCGTTGAGGAAGTTGACATAGGCGCCCTGCGCGGTCTCGGGCCGAAGGTAGATGGTGGAGCCCCCATCCTCTACCGGACCCATGAAGGTCCGGAACATGAGGTTGAACATGCGGGGCTCGCCGAGCTCGCACTGGTCGTCCTCGCCGGGGGACTTCGAGGGTTTACGCCCGCACGCCTGGCTCTCGAGCTGGTCCTCGCGGAAGCGCTTCTTGCACACCTTGCACTCCACCAGGGGATCGGTAAAGCCATCCACATGGCCCGACGCCTCCCAGACCTTGGGATTCATGAGGATCGAGGTGTCCATCCCCTCGACGTCCCCTCTCTGGTGGACCATGGTGGACCACCAGAGGTTCTTGATGTTCCTCTTGAGCTCCACCCCGAGCGGGCCGTAGTCCCAGACCGAGCCGGTCCCCCCGTAGATTTCGGAGGACTGGAAGATGAAGCCGCGTCGCTTCGCCAGCGAAACCAGTTTGTCCATCACGTCATGCTCCGCCATCGTTTCTTCCACCGGGGTTGGGGCTGCGTCGGGATCGGGGCGCGGGGCGGCGCTCCATTCGGGGCACCGCGCCACAGCGCGGCCCGAACTATAGAAGGGCCCGGAACCGGGAGCAACCGGGAGGACCTCCCCGGCCATTGCCCGCCTCCGACGGTGCTGTGATGATGATGAACCCCGAGGACCCCTCGAGGGTATCACGCCGATGTCAGACCGAATCCATTTTCAGGAGTGTCGATGCTGACCTTCACCGACAGGGCCCGGGACATGGTCCGGACCTTCATGGACCAGAGCGAGGGCGAACTCGAGGCCCTCCGAATCCTCATCACCGGGGGAAGCCCGGTGGCCCCTTCCTTCGAACTCACCCTCGTCGGTCCCGAGGAGCGTTCCCCCGACGACATGGAGGTGGATGGTGGCGGCTTCACCGTCCTCATCGATCCCTCCAGTGCCGAACGGCTCGACGGTGCGAAGGTCGACTTCGTCCAGCGGGTGAACGAGAGCGGCTTCGAGATCACCCCGGTGGTTCCGGATCGGCCGGTGGAAGCCCCACGGGGCGCCATCGCCGAAAAGGTCCAGACGGTCCTCGATCAGCAGGTGAATCCCCAGATCGCCTCCCATGGCGGCAAGATCCTCCTCATCGATGTGAAGGACACCGAGATCTTCATGGAGATGGCGGGCGGCTGCCAGGGATGCGCCATGTCACGGATGACCCTCCGTCAGGGAGTCGAAAAGATGATCCGACAGGCGGTGCCCGAGGTCACGGCGATCCATGACGTGACCGACCACTCGGCGGGGGAAAACCCCTACTTCTCGGCATGATCCGGCCTTGAGCGCCCGCCCGCGCCGGAGGAGCTCCTCCAGACGTGCAGGACGCCTGCCGGCCCGACCCTGGGTGAGTCGGGGCCGTCGGGCCGTTGGATTGGTCCTGGCCCTCCTCCTTCTGACCGGATGTGGGCGGGCCGCCGGACCGACTCCGGCTTCGGTGGTGCCGGAGGGACCGGTGGTGGGTCCCTCGTCCGGCTCTCTTCTCCTGGCCGGAGGAGGCGCACTGGGCCCCGAGATCTGGCATCGATTCGTCGAGCTGGCAGGAGGCGCGGACGCCAGGATCGTGGTGATTCCCACCGCCGACTCCGACGACGACTTCGCCGAGAACTGGCCCGGCATCCTCCCACTCCTGGAGGCGGGGGCGGGTCAGGTCACCGTTCTCCACACCCGGGATCCCGATATCGCCAACACTCCCGAGTTCACGGCCCCCCTGGAGGACGCCACCGGGGTCTGGCTCCCGGGAGGCCGCCAATGGCGACTCGTCGACGCCTACCTGGGCACCCGGACCCATGCAGAGCTCTTCGCCCTGCTCGAACGGGGTGGTGTGATCGGGGGGACCTCGGCCGGCGCTTCGATCCAGGCCTCCCTCCTGGTCCGGGGGGACCCCGAGACCAACCAGGTGATTCTCGCTCCCGACTATGCCGAGGGCTTCGGATTCCTCACCCACACCGCCGTGGACCAGCATCTCCACACCCGGGGCCGCGAAGACGACCTCTGGGAGATCCTGGAGGGCCACCCCGAGCTCCTGGGCATCGGCCTGGACGAGGGCACCGCCATCGTGGTCCAGGGGGACCGGGCCGAAGTCATCGGACAGAGCGAGGTCCTGGTCTATGATGGATGGTCCCCCACCCGCGATGCCCGGGTCTTCCGGGCCGGGGCCTTCTTCGACCTGGGGGACCGGCATGCCCTGGGGGTCCTCGCCCCCGAAGACGCGGGACGCGACGATTCCTTCTGACGCGCGGTCCTCGTCCTCCCGACCTCCTCCAGTGCCCGTGGACTTCCCCTCCAGGGAAGGGCGCGCGGTGGCCGTACGGGTGACTCCTGTGGCCGAACGCGCCATCCGGTCCGGTCACCCGTGGGTCTTCGAGAACTCGATCCGGGAGATGAGTCGCCAGGCGCCGGCGGGAAGCACGGCGGTGATCTTTGACCGGAAGGACCGTTTCATGGCGGTGGGGCTCCTCGATCCGGAAAGCCCCATCCGGGTCCGAATCCTCCAGGAGGGCTCCCCGGCCGAGCTGGGTGAGGCCCTCTTCCGGGAACGGATCCGTCAGTCTCTGGAACTCCGCTCTCCCCTGGTCCGGCGCTCCGACACCACCGGGTACCGCATGGTCTCGGGAGAGGGGGATCGTTTCCCGGGCCTCGTCATCGACCGATACGGGGCTGGGGTGGTGGTGAAGAGCTACACCCCGGCCTGGCTACCCTGGCTCCCCGACCTTCTTCCGGTCCTTCGCGAGCTGGAGGGGGTCGAGTCCATCGTCCACCTCCCCTCGCGCCGGCTCCTGAACGATCCGGCCGTCCCCGAGGCGCTCCGCGAGCCGGTACAGCTCCTGGGCCCGGCCCCGGAAGACGGGTTTCCCTTTCTGGAGGAAGGCCTGCACTTTCGGGCCCACCCCAGGGTCGGTCACAAGACCGGATTCTACCTCGACCAGCGGGAGAATCGGTCCCGGGTTCGCCGACTCGCGAAGGACGCACGAGTCCTCAATGCCTTCAGCTACACGGGCGGGTTCTCCGTGGCGGCGGCAGCGGGAGGAGCGCGGGAGGTGACGAGCCTGGACCTGAGCGGACCCGCCCTCCACGAGGCCGAGCGTCACTTCACGCTGAACCGGGCGAGCGCGCCCAGGGCCCGGCATCGCATCATCGAAGGAGACGCCTTCGAGAAACTCGAGGCCCTGGGACAGGCGGGGGAGCGCTTCGATCTCGTGATCGTGGACCCGCCCTCCTTCGCGCGGGAACGGGGCCAGGAGGACGATGCACTCGGCGCCTATGCGGCCCTCACTCGCCTGGCCCTCCCGCTTCTCGACCCGGGGGGGATCCTGGTGCAGGCGTCGTGTACCGCACGCATCGAGGCGGACACCTTCTTCCACATCGTCCTGGACACGGCGCGCAGGATGCACTCGCCCCTGGACGAGATCGAGCGGACGGGGCATCCCCCGGACCATCCGATCCGGCACCCCGAAGGGGCCTACCTGAAGTGCCTCTTCGCCCGAAATCGAGGCTGAGCGGAGAAGGGCCTTCCAGACCGCGGCGTCACTCCTGCTGCGGGGGAGGACCGGGACCGGGATCCGAAGCATCGTCGGGCCCGAACTCCTCTGCAATGAGGGCTTCGATGGCCGGTCCGAGCTCCCGGAGCATCTGGGTGGGGAGCGCCGAGGTGAAGTGGTACCGGTCCGCCTGCTCCCCCGGGACATAGGCACTCACCACGCCGTAGTACCGATCTCCGATGAAGAAGACGAAGGTGGAGGTGCGGTTCACACTCCGGGATTCCAGGAGGCGTCCTCCCGTACCAAAGACCCGGTAGCGGTTGTCGCCGGTCCCGGTCTTTCCCCCGATGGCCACCGGAAGGCCCGCGGGATCCCGGACGATCCCGCGCGCCCTCCGCGCCGTGCCGAGTTCCACCACATCGACCATCGCCTCTCGAAGGACGGTGGCCACCGCCGGATCCATGACCTGGGTTCCCGCGACCTCGCTCCGCTCCAGCCTCGTCTCCCATGGGGTGCCGGGTGCGAAGTGAAGCTCGTCGACCCGGTAGGTGGGGAGCCTTCGCCCCTCGTTCAGGATGATGCCCACGAGCTCGTTCAACGCGGCGGGTCGGTCTCCCGAGCTCCCGATGGAGGTGCCCAGCGAGGGGACGATGTTTGCGAAGGGGTAGCCGAGCCGCTGCCATCCCTTGTGGATCTCGGTGAAGGCCTCCACTTCCAGGAGCGAGCGGATCCGCTGGTCCTGTGCGTGGGTCCGGCTCGTCCGGAAGAGCCACTGGTAGACATCCTGCCGGGCCTCCTCGCTGGCGCGGATGGCATCGCCCCCCGTCGCATCGGGGTTCTCGACGAAGAAGCGGGCAACCCAGAGCTCGAGGGGATGAACGCTGGCCAGGTACCCCTGGTCAGCCAGGGAGTGAGGGGTGATGTCGGCGCGACGGTAGAGGTCCTCCACCACCGGGTCCGAAAACTGGTCCTCGGGGAGGTTGCCCCTCAGGACGCGGGCGAACTCCTCGACGGTATCGTCGGGGATGGCGGACCGGTAGGTCCATGCCATCCGCTGGGGTGAAAGCCGCCGGCCACTGAAGAGGGCCTCCAGGATCCCGGCCCGGTCCTGCCCCCGGTAGCGGGGGATGAACTGGTTCATGAACTGGATCCCCTCCCGGTCGGCGAAGCGCGCCAGGTACTCCTGGCGTAGGGGGGAGTCCCGTTCATCGAGAACATGTGCCGTCGAACCCGGCACCCGATACATGTAGTGGTTCACCACATCGCGCATCATCCGCACGAAGACCAGGTTCACCGAATGCCGAAAGCCCTCGGTGGCCGTGAGCACCTGCTGGTCGTAGGTGTTGTCGAAGTTGGTGAAGCTCTGCACACCCCCTCCGGTGACGAAGCGCTCGGCCGGGTTCGCCGAGTATCCCCGGTTCATGGCGGCCTGGAGGATCTCGATCCGGGACTCGCCTGGACGCTGGAGAACCCGGTCGCGGGTCCACACCGAGAGTCGGTCCTGCGAGGCGATCCGGTGCCTGCGGAGGGAGTCGGGAGAGAGCTCGGAGAAGTGCTCGTGGAGGTCGGCCACCACCTCGAGGTAGCTGGCCAGGGTCCGGAGCTTGGCGGTGGAACCCAGCTCGAGGCGAGCCGACTCGTTCAGATTGAAGGGTGCGTCGAGGTTGTCCACCTGCAGGCGCACCAGATTCCCCTGGGGCGTCCGTTCATGGAGGGCGATGGAGTAAATCACCTCGCCGGGATCCCCCCGGTCGAGGAGTCGAAATCCGTCGAAGCCTCGCTCTCGAATGAACTCGGGATCGTACATGTTGCCCAGGAGGGTGGTGGCGCGCCCCTGGAGATCGCCATCGATGGTGGATCGGACCGAAAGATCGGTCCGATCGAGGTCGTAGAGCCGGGGGACGCCCAGAAGGGTCAGAAGCCCGGTCCGAACCGTGTTCACCGCCTTGCGCTCCACGAAGGAGACAGGGGACCGCGCCGGCGGGATCACCCGGACATCGGGTCGAAGCGCCCGGGCCGGGTCGGCGAGTTCGGCATCGATCACCCCGTCGGCCTCGAGAATGTTCAGGTATCGGTCCGTGAGCTGGTGCAGGGCCTCGCGACCCTCGGTGGTTGTCAGGAAGTACGAGGGACGCCGCTGGGAGAGGATGAGGCTGAGGGCCTGCCGGTAGTGGAGTGCCGCCTCGTCGGGGAGGGCACCTCCGACGCCGGCCCTGTCGGTGAGGGACTCGGCCTCTTCGGCATTCCGGGTGGCCACGCGGCGGTCGGCCCCACTCCATCCGGGGAGTTCCTCGGGTGCCGGAATGACCCCGACCCGATGTGCGGGAATCGCGTGGAGGGCCCGGTTCACCTCGGTGAAGTCGGCCCCGAACCAGGCCCAGAGGCCATCTCCGATCCCATTGATCTCCCCCTCGGTCCGGATTGCCGCCAGGGGGACCGAGTTCAGGTACTCCTGCACCACCCGCTGACGGGCCCCCATGGTCTCCGGCCCATCCATGTACGCCCGGATCGCCGCCGATCCCATCTGGAGAAGCTTCTCGCGGGGGGTGCTGGTGAGTCCCTCCGGCGAGTGTCGAAACTTCTCCATCTGGGTGGCGAGGGTGCTTGCGCCCGCCACATTGCCATCGCGCCCGACATAGCGGAGCCCCAGTTCAGCGGTGCTCCGAATCAGGCGTCCCCACTCCACCGCCGGGTTCCGGAGGGGCTGCGACGGATCGAGGGCGGTCCGGTTCTCGATGTAGAGGAGGCTTTGCCAGAGGATCGGCGGGATCGCCTCGAAGTCCTCGTAGACTCTCTCCGGGAGCGAGTGGTCGAAGAGGAGCTCGGAGTCGCGATCCTCGATGGTGAGTCCGGCCTGGTTCTTCACCTCGTAGATGGGGAAGAGCCCATGATCCCGGACCAGGGACGAGAGCCGGGGAGAGACTCGCGCCTGCTCGACCACCTTGAAGCCCCGGGCCTCGGCGGAGGCGACCCGCTCCGGGAGATCGGTATAGCCGAGACGCCGATCGTGGGGGCCGTCCGGTGCAGGCAGGAGCGCATCGGCCGGGCCTTCCTCGACCCACCAGGCCACTTCGGAAGCGATGGGCACGAGGAATCGGGCCTGGAAGTGCGAGGTGCGCATCTCCCAGATCGCCAGGGCGGTGAGCCCCACCAGGAGCAAACCAGCAAGGAGCGCCGTCCCGACGAGGAGACGGCGCTTCCGCCGGGACTTCAGGGACGCACCATCAGTCCCACCGCCAATCTCCGGCTCGTTCGAGCGGATCCCTGACACCAAGTTCCTCCAGTTTGACTCCGATTTCGTCCTCCTCCCAGGTGATCACTGGGAGCTCCGGTTCATTCGCCAGTGCCCAGAGGAGCGCCGCGGACACCGCCGCGGTCCGGCTGATCCCATCCTCGTCGATCACCTCCCGGGTATCGGCCGTCGTATGCGATACCCCCGCAGCCTCCGGAAGTTGACGACTCCGAACCACCACGATGGGAACCCCCTGGAGAAGGAAGGGCTGGTGGTCGGAGTAGATTCCTCCACCGGTGGAATGGGTCTCGTCGAGCTCGAAGCCGGCTTCGACGAGGGGCGCCCGAACCCGCGCCATGAAATCCTCGGCCTCGGGACGTCCCATGGCCCCGAGCCCCACCGGCGCACCCACTACATCGAGGTTCAGCACGGCGGCATAGCGGTCGGTGAGTTCCTGCCGCATCATGGCATCCACGTGGGCGTGGGAGCCGTAGAGCCCCAGTTCCTCACCCATCCAGAAGGCGAAGCGAAGGGTTCGGAGGGGAGTCTCGCCGGTGGCCTCCACATGCCCCGCAAGGGCCCGGGCGAGGTCGAGGACCGCGAGGGAGCCGGATCCATTGTCGACGGCCCCCTGGGCCAGGTCCCACGAATCCAGGTGGGCACCCACCAGGATGACCTCGTCGGTGGCGCCGGGGATGTCACCCAGCACATTCGCCGCGGTGGAGCGCTCCATCCAGTTGTCCAGGACCAGCCGGACCTCGACGGGTCCCTCTGCCAGTGCTTCGAGGAGTCGGGTTCCGGACTCCAGGTCGACGGCGGCGGCAGGGATCTCCGTCGGTTCATCCCCCAGGGTCGCAACCCCCACCGGGACGAGGGGGCCTTCCCGATTGTTCACCTGGATGAAGCCCACCGCGCCGGCCCGGGTGGCCAGCGTCACCTTCTCGGTGCGGTGCACACCTCGCCCGTATCCCTCGGGAGATCCCACATCCACCAGGACGATGGTCCCCTCGACCTCATCTCCCAGGGCCTCGATCTCCTCGGCGGTTCCGTATCCTGCGTCCAGGAGGGGAGCCTCGATATCATAGCTTCCCACATGGCCGAGGGAGAGGATGTTGAAGGTGGCATCGCCGAGGGCTGCGGGCTCGAGTACCTGTAGTTCGGCCGACCGGCGGTCCCATGCGAGAAGCTCGAAGGGCTCCTGCCTCACATTTTCCACCCCGTAGGCCTGCAGGCGCTCCTCGACGAAGTCCTGAGCCCGCTCTCCCGAGGGGAGTGCGGAAATCCGCGGGCCGATTTCATCGAGAAGGACATCGGCATTCGACGAAACCTCGGTGCCGGCGTAGGCCCGCTCTGCGAGCGCCCCCAGCTGGAGGGCCTCGACGGGGCGAGGCTCGACCTCGGGTACGGTGTCGTCCAGGGCGCCCTCCCCACAACCGACGGGCCCCAGAACCAGGACGAGCAGTGAGAGGAGTGCGAAGGTGTGTCGGAGAGGCGTGTGAGACATCGAGTAGACTCCGTTCGGGGGTTGGGGCGCTCCGAGATGTGAGACCGGCGCCGTCCGAGCCCTGCGTCAGGTGGAGGGCACGGTCGTCCCAGCGAGGGGGCGGTCGAGGAGGTCTCGCACCGATCGGGCGAGTTCCGAGGGCTCCATGGGCTTGGACAGGTAGCGGATATGGGTCCCCGGGGCACCCTCCCACGCCAATTCCGACTGCTCGTGTCCGGAGACATAGAGGACCCGGGCGGCTCCGAACTGCTCCTCGAAGCGGCTCGTGAAGGTGAAGCCGCTCATTCCCGGCATGACCAGGTCGGTGATGACGAGGCCGATGGAATCGAGGGAACGTGCGGAAGCCAGTGCGCTCCGACCATCGGGGGCCTCGACCACATGGTATCCGAGCTTGCGCAGGAGTCGTCCCATCCCCTTTCTCGCCGGCGCATGATCGTCCACGAGCAGGATGGTCTCGTCTCCTCCGGGCAGTGGCCGGCCCCCGGACGCCTCCAGGGTCAGTTCCTCGTCATCGGGATCGAATCCCAGCTCCGGCTCCTGGTCGGGTCGGAATACGACCCGAACCTGCGGAGGGGGAGTCGCCTTCCCCGTCTTCCGACGGGAAAGCTCATCGGGGAGGAGCTCCACCTCGATGGGGGGTGCCTCGGCGATGGCGGCCCGGTTTCGACCGGCGTCCTTCGCCTGGTAGAGCGCCCGGTCCGCGGCATCCACCAGCTCCTCGCTGGAGGTCATCCCACTGGAGTATCCCGCGATCCCCGCCGAAAAGGTCACCGAACCGAAGGGAAAGCGCTCCTTCTCGAATTCGGAGCGGACCCGGTCCACGAAGATCAGTGCGTCCGCAGGCTTGCAGTTGGACAGAATGCTAAGGAATTCCTCGCCCCCCCATCGGCAGCTCAGGTCCATCCGTCGGGTGGCTCGTTCGAGTGCTTCCGCGAACCTCCTGAGCACCCGGTCGCCTGCGCTGTGGCCGTACTCGTCGTTGACCTGTTTGAAGTGGTCCAGATCCAGGAGGACCACACTCACCGGCTCTCCACGCACCCCGGTGGCGAAGGCGGCATCCAGGAAGATGGAGGCGTGACGCCGGTTGGGGAGCTGCGTCAACGGGTCTGTGAGCGCCATCGATTCGGCCGCGGCCCGCTCCCGGCGAAGAAGCTCCGCCAGGAGTCCGATCCCGATGCACACCCCTACATAGGTGCAGATCATCCAGAAGATGACCTGGAAGTCCGGGGTGCCCAGGTCGAGGCTGACCAGGAGCACCTGGGCGAGGGCGAGGGCCGCCATCCCCCCGGCAAGCCCGAGGGATGCGCCCCGCCATCCCCGATAGTAGGTGAGGAGGAAGGGAGGGATCAGGACCGTGAGCCAGAGCAGGACCCCGGACTCCTCCGCCATCCAGTCGGGCGCGGCCAACGCCCCGATGACCGGGGCGCTGAGGGCGAGAAGGGACAGTCCGAGGGCACGGACGGGAACCGGATTCTGGTCCCGCTTCCGCGCTCGAAGGGCATCGGCCATCGAGATCCGCGAGTTCCGGGTGCAGGAGGTGCGGCTCGCGACGGGGTGGGCACGACGCCCACCCCGCCACTGAACCGCGGAAACTCAGTTGTCGTTCTGGACCAGGACCGGGCTGTCCTCTACCAGGTAGGCTCGGAACCAATCCATGTACTCGTGGAGTCGACGCACCAGGAGCCAGGGCTCGCCGGTCCGCGACAGACCGTGTGACGAATCGGGAAAGAGGATCATCTTCACCGGGATGTCATGCTTGTGAAGGGCGCGGTACCACTGCTCCCCACCCTCGAGAGGGGTACGGTAGTCGTTGATGGAGTGGATGATGAGGGTGGGAGTCTCCACCTGGTCCGCCCAGACGATGGGCGAGAGCATCATGGCGAGATTGTAGCTTCCCTCGTCCTCGCTCATGAAGGGCCACGGCATCCCACCGAATTCCCGCTCGACGAGACCCGAAGCATCGGACACCCCGTAGAAGGAGAGCCAGTTCACGATTCCGCGCGCCGTGAGGGCGGCGGCCCACCGCTGGTCGTGGGCGGTGATCCAGCTCGTCATGAATCCACCGTAGGAACCTCCGGTCACACCGAGGCGATCCGGATCGGCGAGACCCCGGTCGACGACCATGTCCACTGCCTGGAGGATGTCCTTGGTATCATCGATCCCCCATGCCTCCATGGTGGAGTACTGGAACTCCATTCCGTATCCGGAGGACCCCCGGGGGTTGGTGTAGAGGACGAACATCCCCTGCGCGGCGAGCATCTGGAACTCGGGGAACCAGGTCTCTGCGTAGCGGGAGTGCGGCCCACCATGGATCGACACCACCATGGGATAGGTCTGGGAGGGGTCGTAGTCGATGGGGTAGACGAGCCAGGCGTCCACCTCGAAGCGCTCCCCGTCCGGAGCGACATTCTCCATCATGTAGGGCACGCCCCGGGTGGAGAGCTCATCGAGCCACTCCCGGTTGTGGGGGACACCCTCGTAGCTGAAGTGCTCCACCTCGGAAAGGCGGACCTGGGCGAGCCATTCGTCGTTCACCGAGGTGACCTGGCGCTCGTTGGTGCCTGAGAGATCGGCGATGTACGCCTCCCAGGGACGCTCCGCAGTGCTCTTCACGTAGGCGATGCGGTTCGCGTCGAGGTTCATGTCGAAGCCCGAGAAGGTATGGCGCCCCTCGGTTACCCGCTCCACACCACCCCCGGCGGCTGCGACCCGCACGAGCTGGTCCTCGCCCCCGATGGCCGAGGTGAAGTAGAGGTGGTTCGAGTCGAGGGACCAGGTGGGGCTGCCGATGGAGTAGACCCAGTCATCCTTCGCCAGGTCGGACTCGACCTCACCCCCCGGTACCGAGATCACCTGGATGTACGGATCGGTCATGGGCTCGTCGGTGCGGACCAGTGCGAGACGATTCCCGTTCGGGGAGAGAGTGATGCCGCGGAGGTTCGCCTCGGCGGTGAAGAGCAATTCGGGCTCCCCACCCGCCACCGGGATCCGGTAGACCCCGATCTCGGACATCTGCGGACCCTCGTCGTCTTCGGCCTCCTCGTCCGGGGTCTCCTCTTCTTCTTCCTCCTCACGAAGGTCCGAGAGGTTCACCGTGTAGAGGATCCAGGCTCCGTCATCGGAGAAGCCCTGGAAGTTCTTGTTCGCCTCGTCGAAGGTGATCTGCTGGGGCTCCTCGCCCTCGGGGAGCCCGTCGGCGGGCACCCGGAAGAACTGGGTGTAGCGGTCACCTCCCTGGTTCCCCCAGCCGCCCCCGCCTCCGGGACCGACGAACTCGAGGGTGCCGTCCCGCTTGTAGTTCGGGTGGCTGATCACATAGACGTCACGGTTCCGGGCATCCTCGGTTCCACCGCGGATCTCCGGGGCGGTGGGGCCGGTGAGGGCCGGGATCCCACTGGGCCAGTAGCCACGACGCGGATTCTCCTCGGCCCGCTCCGGGCGCTCGGCCTCTTCGGCCTCGTCCTCACCTTCGTCCGACTCCACCTCGACCTGGCGCGTCACCAGCGCCCACTCCCCACTGGGATGGAAAGTGAACCCTCCGGTGAGGCCGTTGACCCGGTGCGCTTCGCCCCCCGGCCGGTTGAAGTTCAGGAAGTGGACCCCGCTCTCGCCGCCCCGGGAGGTGTTGAAGTAGACCCGCTCTCCGTCAGGAGTCCAGTTGGGGTTGGTGGAGTTTACCCCCTGGGTGGAGAGGCGCTGGTTCGTACCGGTCTCGAGATCGGTCCACCAGATATGGGTGATTCGGTCGTTGGACGAACGGCGCACGGTCTCCACGGTGTAGAGGAGGTGGCGGCCATCGGGCGAGAGGGCCGGCGAGCCCATGCTCTGCACCCGGTAATAGTCCTCGGGCTCGATGGTCCGCGTCTCCTGCGCTTCAACGAGCGCAGGGCCCACCACGAGGAGGGTGAGGGCGAGAAGAAATCGTCTCATGACATCATGTCCGTCTGGGCCGGCCGGTTCTTCACCGGTCGGCGTGATCTTGAACGCTTCGCCCGCTCCCCTTCCGGGCCCGGGCTTTGTGACAGTACGGTGACGGCATCATAGGGGGGTGGCGGAAGGGCCGTCAATCGTGGAACGGTCCATCCGGCTCATTCCCCTCTCTTCCCGCGTGCGTGAGACGCCTACTCGCCCACCACACCCCCACCCCCCCTCGCGGGTTCACGGCTCAGAAGAGTGAGGTCTGTTCCGGCGGCGGCGGGCCTCCGGAATCCCCCACCGGTGCAATGCATCGGGGATCGTCGTTCGCCGGGGCGTTCACATGGGTGGAGACCTCGGTCACCACGAGGTCGTCCGAGATCGCGTCGGAGAGAAGCTCCCGGAGGACATCGATGCTGCCGGCGGGTTCGAGCCACGCCTGCCGGCGCCCCTCGGGCAGGATCACCGGCATCCGGTGGTGAATGTCCCGGATCGCCCCCCGGGCTTCGGCGGTGAGGATGGCGAAGGTGTCGAGGGACCTTCCGTCGGCACCGATCCACCGCTGACGGAGGCCGGCGAAGGTGAAGGGAGCCCGGTCCTCCCGATGAATCCAGTAGGGGATCTTTCCCCGACTCTCCTTCCTCCACTCGAAGAAGCCGTCTGCCGGCACGAGGCACCGCGAGTCGCGGAAGGCGGTTCGAAACGACGGTTTTCGATGGGCTGTTTCGCTCCGTGCATTGATGAGGGGCGGCCGCGCATCGGGAGCAGGAATCCAGGCGGGAAGGAGCCCCCATCGATGTTGGCGAGCCACAAGGCCGTCCTCCGCCCCCTCGCCCAGGAAGAGGACCGGCGCTTCCTGCGTCGGCGCAATGTTGTAACGGGCACCATCCCGGAGGAGTCCCTCCACCCCCATGGCGGCCGCCAGTGCCTCCTGGTCCGTCGTGAGCGAGTATCGGCCACACATCTTGCGTACACCCCGAAGTCAACCGGATATTGTATGATTCTGAGAAGTTCAGTGGCGTGGCTCGGCCACCGCCGCCACCCGGTTCCCATGCATCCACATGGGGACCGACTCCACCCTTCCTGCCCCATGGCACCTCGAGCGAAGATGACCGTACCGACGATCCACCGAAAGCCCCCCTTCGGCGGAGGATCCCTGGAAGCACGCCCCCTGTGCATGATTCCGACGATCCTCCTCGCCCTCCTTCTCGGCTCCCTCGCCGGAGACCTGCAGGCCCAGGGAGTGGGGGCCTTCGACTTCGAGGCGTACCACCTGGACAATGGCCTCCATCTGATCCTGGCCCCGGATGCGTCGGCCACTGCGGTGGCAGTGAACCTCTGGTTCAATGTCGGGAGTCGGAACGAGCCTCCGGGCCGATCGGGATTCGCCCACCTCTTCGAGCACCTCATGTTCCAGGGGTCCGAGAATGTCGATCCCGGAGAGCACTTCCAGTACGTGGAGCGGGCCGGCGGATCACTGAACGCCTCCATCACCGAGGATCGGACCAACTACTTCCAGACGGTCCCCCCCGAGCGGATGAATCTGGCACTCTGGCTCGAAGCGGATCGGATGCGGTCGCTCCAGATCACCGAGGAGAACATGGCCCGGGAGGTGGAGGTGGTGAAGGAGGAGCGGCGCCAGCGCTTCGACAATGCTCCCTACGGGTCGTCGCAGCTCCAGGCGTCGTTCTACGCGGCGTACGATTCGGCATCGTGCTTTGCCTATGCCCACTCGGTCATCGGTTCCATGGAAGATCTGGATGCGGCAGAACTTCCCGATGTCCAGGCATTCTTCGACCTGTATTACGCCCCGAACAATGCCACCCTCACCATCGTCGGGGCCTTCGACCCCGCCCAGGCGCAGGAACTGGTGGAGGAGTACTTCGGCGGGATCCCCAGGGGGAGTGACCCTCCAGAGGCCCCATGCGAGGAGCCTTTCTCCCACCTTCCGGTGGAGATGGAGGTGCACGACCCCAATGCGCAGCTCCCCGCCGCATGGATCTCGTATGGCGGGGTGGAACGGAGCCATCCCGATGCGCCGGCCCTGGGAGTCCTGGGACAGATCCTCGGTTCGGGCCAGAGCTCCCGCCTCCACCTCCGGCTGGTCCGGGGTGAACAGGCGGCGATCCAGGCCACGGGGGGGTCGACCCCGCGCCTGGGCCCGGGCCTCGTCCAGTTCATCCTGGTCGCGAACCAGGGGGTCGAGGCCGAAACCCTCCTGGAGCTCCTCGACGACGAAATCGAACGCCTCCTCGAGGAGGGGGTGACCCCGGAGGAGGTGGAGCGGGCCCGAAGCCAGGTGCGCGCAGGCACCATCTTCGGGCGCCAGACCGTCATGGGTCGCGCCGAGGCGCTCCAGTCGGCGAACCACTTTCATGGCACGCCGGAGGCCATCGTGACCCTGGTGGAGGCCGTGGAGGCCGTCACCGCCGACGATGTGCTTCGGGTTGCCCGGGAGTACCTGACCCCCGACAACCGGGCGGTGATTGTCACCCGTCCGGGCACCGAGGAGGACGACCGATGAGCCGCCGAACCCTCGACCCCCGCGTACTGCTCCTCCCACTCCTGGTGGGCCTCCTGCTGGTATCTCCGGGCCTCGACGCCCAGACCGGTCCTCCCCCGCCGCTGGCGGAGCGCCCCATCGACTTTCCGCCCTTCGAGGAGTTCACCCTCGACAATGGCCTTCGGGTGGTGGTCCTCCCCTACGGTTCTCAGCCGGTCATGAGCGCCCGCCTCTACACCTTCGGAGGAAACGCCCTCGTCGGCGAGTCCCGGGCGGGACTCCCCTCGCTCACCGCCACTGTCCTCACCCGGGGGACCGAGCGCCGGTCGGCCGAGGAGATCGCCGCGGCCATCGAGGGGGTCGGTGGTTCCATCGGCGCCTCCGGAGGGCAGGATTTCTTCTCGGTGAATGTGGTCTCCCTGGTGGATGACATGGACCTGGCCTTCGACCTCCTGGAAGATGTGGTCCTGAGCGCCTCCTTCCCCGACGACGAAGTGGAGCTCGCACGCCGGCAGACCCTCTCGAGCCTCCAGGCCCAGCTCGGTCAGCCCGGAGCCATCGCCAGCCGGCACTTCTCGTCGGTGCTCTACGGGGAGCACCCGTATGGGCGCGCCAGCACGCCCGAGTCGGTGGGGAACCTCACCCGCGATGACCTGGTGGACTTCCGCGACCAGGTCCTCCAGCCCAATGGGGCGCTCCTCATGGTGGTGGGCGCCGTCGATCCCTCCGATGTCCTGGCTCGGGCGGAGCGGCATTTCGGGGAGTGGGAGGGCGAGCCCACCCCGATCCCCGAACTCCCGACCCCGCCGGAGCGCGACCAGCGACAGGTCTACCTGGTCCACCGCCCCGGATCGTCGCAGTCGGTCCTCCGGATCGGGCACCTGGGCATCCAGCCCGACGAGCCGGACTACTTCCCCCTCGTGGTCATGAACCGGGTCCTGGGCGGGGGTGCCGACGCACGACTCTTCCAGATTCTCAGGGAGGAGCGCGGGTGGACCTATGGCGCGGGGTCCTCCTTCTCCCGCCCGGCGTTCCAGGGCACCTTCTCCGCCAGCTCCGAGGTCCGGACCGAGGTCACCGACTCCACCGTCGTCGAAATCCTCCACCAGCTCGAGCGACTCCGCGACGAGCCGATTCCTGACGCGGAGCTCGACGCCGCCCGGAACTACCTGGCCGGGAGCTTTCCCCTCCGGCTGGAGACCGCCGACCAGATCGGGGGACAGCTCGCCTCCACCCTCCTCCTGGGACTCCCGGTGACCGATGTCACCGAGTATCCGGACCGGATCCGATCCGTCACGGCAGAGGATGTCCGGCGTGCCGCCCGGGCCCACCTGCACCCCGACCGGGTTGCCATCGTGGTCGTGGGGGACGGGACCGAGATCCTCGAAACGCTGGAGGCCATCGCACCGGTGGAGATCCTCGATGTCACCGGCGAGCCCCTCCTCCGTGAAGATGTGCTTGGAGCACGTGATGCCGACCCCATCGACGCCTCGCGACTGGAGGAAGGTGTCCGGAGGTACGAGTACTACCTGGAGGACCAGGTGATGGGAAGCGCCGAATACCGCCTGGAGCGTGACGGCGACGAATGGGTCGCCACCACCTCGGTGGAGGCACAGGGAAGCCTCCAGGAGACGGAGCTCCGCTTCGGCGTCGACGACTTCTCGCCCCGGTCGCTCCGCCAGACCCAGTCCCAGGGTCCCATCGAGATCGCCGTCGACCTCACCGTGGCGGAAGGCCGGCTCACCGGAAGCATCGACCTCCCGCCGCAGCTCGGCGGAGGGCAGGAATTCGACCAGGCCCTCTCGTCGGGGGTGCTCCTCCCCGGCATGGACGAGTACCTCCTGGCGCTTTCGGATCTGCACGAAGGCGCCTCCGTCACCATCACCACCTTCGACCCCACCAGTGGCGAACCCACCCGCATCGAGGCGACCGTCACCGGGAGCGAAACCCTGGTGATCGGAGAGAGGAGCCACGAAGTCTGGCGAGTCGAGGTGACCGGTGGCCAGGTACCCATGGTTCACTACGTCTCCCTCGACGCCCCGCACCTCCCCATTCGCCAGGAGTTCCCGGGACAGCCCATCCGCATCGATCGGGTGGAGCCCCACTGACTGTCAGTGCCCGCCGGGGCCACGCCCTCCGGGGCCTCGTCCCGGCGGGGGTCCACCCCGCCCACGTCCCGGTGGCTCCTTCATCTGTACCGGGGGGCCGGGGTTCGTCCGGACCGGGGGTCGCGGATTCGTCCGAGCCGGAGGCCCGGGGCTCGTCTGTGCCGGCTGGCGCGTCGTTCCCACGTAGTGACTCACCCCGGCCCATGACCCACGATCGTCGCGGATCCGGATGACCCGCTCCACCGGCTGACGGTGGTACTGGGACCAGAGGGCCAGGTGGACATAGTCGACGATCTCGCGATCGGAGAGGCGGTGCGCCTGGCGGGAGTGCCGTGCCCAGTAGCCGTGGGCCCGTCCGAAAGGAGGCCCGGTTCGGGGCAGATGCCGCACAAAGAGATTCGGACTCAGTCCGAGATGTCCGGTCACCTCCATCCAGCTCCATCCCCGCTCACGGAGGGCAATGACGGTCTCGGGGCTCACCCGTGCCTCGTGGGAAAGGAAGTAGACGACGGGAAGCTCGTCGGGGTGGATGCGGGAGGGCCCCCAGCGCTGCACCTCGCGAATCGGCGTCCGGTACACCTCGCCGATGGCGATGTGGAGAGCACGAAGGCCATCGCGGTCAAAGACGACACCTCCCCGAAGCTGTGCCTCTGCCGGCGTCGGAAGTAGAAGGACCAGCAGGGCGACCAGGGGCACCCCCCACGCCATGCCGCCGAAGCGAATCTCAGTCATGTCGACCTCCCATTGGAAGGGTCGGCCCACCCAGAGGTGAAGCGACCCGGGTCATGCCCCCACACGCTCCCCCTGCAGTGCAACGGCGATGCCGGGATCGCCGCGCCTCGCTCCCAGCCGACGGGCCCGGACCATAATCCCTTTGCCGGAAAGACTTTACACAATACATTCAGCCGACACACCCCCCTGATCCGCACCGACATCCCACCCGAGGTGTCCCCATTCAGGGACACCAGTGGAGGGCATCGAGAGCAACCGGCGCTCCTCGGTTGCCCCACCCGGGGCCCATCCCCTATCGTTCGGCGTGGACCACCGTCGAACCCCGCTCCCCGCCGCGCTCCTTCTGGCGCTCTCCTCGGGAATCCTCGTGGCGCTCGGGCCCGATCGAGCGATGGTTCCCCTTGCGATCCTCCCCTGGACCGTGGCCTTCCTCGCGCTTCTCCACCTCCATGGGAGACACGCCGAGTGGCTCGGCCGACCGACGGTCCTCCTGGGGGGTGCCCTCCTCCTCCGTGTCCTCTTCTACCTTCCCTTCCCTGACCTCTCCGACGACATCTTCCGGTACCTCTGGGACGGCGTCGTCGCCCTCGAAGGGACCCGACCGTACACCCTGCGCCCCTCCGATCCGGCGCTCACCCACCTGCACGAGCTGGAGCTCTTCCGGGAGATGAACTCCCCGGAGTACATCTCCATCTACCCCCCCCTCTCCCAGTACGTCTTCCTGGCGGGGGGCCTCCTCTACCGGTGGCTGGGATTCGGGGTGGCGGCGTACGGGGTGAAGGCCGGCTTCCTCCTCATGGAGATCGGTGGGCTCCTCCTTCTCCATGGGGCCCTCCGGCGCTTCGGGCGCACTCCGGAAGCCCTCGCCCTCTATGCCTGGAACCCCCTGGTTCTTCTGGCGGTGGCCGGGGGCGGGCATACCGAGGGCGGGCTTGTCCTGGGGCTGGGCCTTCTCCTCTTTGGGCTCGCCATGGCGCCGGGACGCCGGCGGACCATGGCGGTCTGGGCCGGATGGGGAATCGCCGTCCTTGCCAAGGGAATTCCCCTCGTCGTGGCCCCCCTCCTCTGGCGGGCCCTGGGGAGGGAAAGCGGCCGCGGTGCGGTGCTGGTGGGCACCCTGGGAGGGATGGGGCTTCTCTCCCTTCCCTTCCTCCGTCCGGAAGATCTGTGGGGGATCGCCGAGTCGGCGCAGCTCTACGTTCGCCTCTTCGAATTCAACGCCGGCCTCCACACCCTCCTTCGGGGGATCGTGGAGGGGTCTCCCTGGAGCGACCTCGGCGTGCATGTGGGAAGCCTCCTTCGGACCGTCTTCCTGGTGGGGGCCCTCTGGATCGGGCTCCGCCATCCGGTGCGGGACGGGGGTGAGGTCGCCCGAGGCACCCTCCTCGTCCTCAGCCTCTACCTCGTCTGCGCCACCACCGTGCACCCCTGGTACCTCCTCTGGGTGCTCCCCCTCCTCCCCTTCACCACCCTCCTCCGGGGCGCCTGGCTCTGGGGTTCGTGGGCCACGCTCCCCACCTACCTCACCTATATCGGGGTGCCCCACGGGCCCCTGACGGCCCTTTTCTGGGGTGGATGGCTCGGTGTGGCGGCACACGAGGGCCGGGAACGGCTCCTCTCACCCCTCCGGCGGCGCGCGGCCCCCCGGAAGGCCCGCTGGATCCGGACCGTCCTCCCCGAGGGATCACGAAGTGCACTTGACCTGGGCGGAGGCGAGGGATGGGTGGGACGGGAGCTCCGCAGGGAAGCGGGAGGCCCCCTCGACCGGGTCTACCTGGCGGACCCCATGGCCATCGATGGCTCGATGCCGGACCGGACCCTTCGGGCATCGGGGGAATCACTCCCCTTCGGGGACGGTTCCGTGGACGTGGTCCTCCTTTCCTTCGTCCTCCACCACACCCGCGATCCGGACCGGGTCCTGTCCGAAGCGCTCCGGGTGGCACGAGAGAGCGTCGTGATCCTCGAGACCACCCCGGCGACCCAGATGGGGGCCCGTCTCCTGGAGCCGCTGGACCGATGGGTGAATTCGGGACGGGGAGATGGATCGATGGGTCGCGCCAACACGCCCATCCATTACCGTTCCCGGAAGGAGTGGGTACGGGCGGTGGAGACGCTGGGTGGACGGTGCCTGCGGGTCGACCGCCCCAACCGGATCGGCCATCCGGTCACCCGGCTCGTCGCGGTCAGACCGGCTCGCGGAGACGGTTGAAGAGTTCGGTCCGAAGGCCTCCCAGAGCGGGCGGAACGCCCTGGCGCGTCTGGTCGAGGGCGATGAAGAGCCGGTCCAGCTGGCGGTCCAGCTCCCTGCGCGTCACCTCGTCGCCGGGGACCGCCTCCAGGATGGGGTCTCGGGAGATCCCGCGTCCCAGGGCCGGAGCATACTCGATCCGGTCCTCGTGCTCCATGAGGAAGTCGTGGAGTTCACGGGCGGCGGCAGCCACTCCCAGCCTTCCCTCGTATCGAGCCTGCCGGATCGGTTCCACCAGCGTGTACCGTTCCACGACCCCCTCCAGAAAGGCGTCGAGGCGGGGGTCGGAAATCACATCCGGGTCATCCGGCCATTCGTGCCCCGGGAGGTCGAGCCAGGCCCGACGGGCCGCCTCCAGGTGGAGGACCTCATCGGCCTCCATGAGATGCCGGATGAACCCGTCGTAGCCATCCCAGAACTCCAGCACCTCGTTGAAGTCCGACGCCGTGGAGAGGTAGGATCCACCGAGCCACCCCGGCGGTGGAACGGCGGCGAGCTCATGTTCGACCCGGACGGAGTCGATGAGCCCGTCGAGGGCTTCCATCACCAGGAGCTGCATCCGCTCCGCCATCTCCTCGCCCTCCACCCCGAGGAGGGCGGCAGCCTCGTCCGAATCCTCCACCGGAAGGGGGTGCGCCGGCAGGTCGATGACGGCTTCCACCGCAGGGGGGCCCGAGGGGCTGGAGCCCGGGGGTGCGCTGGTCGGTGGGTCGGAATCTCCGGCGGTGACGGCGAAGATCGCCACTCCGATGATGAGGCCTCCCCCCAGGAGGAGGGCCACCACCATGCTTCTCCTCCGATCCCTCTGTCGAAGAAAATTCCGTCCCCTCCCGTCCTTCCTGGGGGGCGGAGGTCGGGACCGGATCTCCCCCGGTGTCTCCGGGTCCTCGGCGGGAGACGGTGGATCCTCCGGAACCATGCCCCCTCCGCCGGTGGTTTCCCCCCCGGGGGAAGGGCGCGGTCCTCCTCCCGGTGGAGGCGCAGAGCCCGCCAGGGGCTGCAGGTCACGAAGGCGCCTGGGGCGATCGTCGTCGTGGGCACGGGTGCCGAAGCCCTTCCGGCCTTTCAGGTCGTCGGTCTTTTCCGCCTCTCCGGCCGGGTCGTCGGGATCTTCCCCCTTGGTATGGCGAAGCCATTCGTGGAGGGGAATGTCGTCGGCGTCCCTGGGGGAACCGGGCTTTCGGGGCGGTGAAGCGTCGGCGTCCCGGTCGGATGGCCCCGCATCGGCTGGATTCCCGGTCTCCTCCGACGGCGCCTCGTCGTCCCGGTTCGAGGCCGAGGTTCGGGGCAGGTGCATCTCGAAGGGATCCGGGGTGAGGGGGAGCTCCTCGTGGGGTGGACGAGGCTCCTCCTCCACATCGCTGGCCAGCTCTTCTCCGGCCTCCTCCGCCGGATCGGCCGGCGGCGACCGGTCTCTGCTCCGATCTTCATCCCGCCCGGTGGGAGCCTTGTCCGACCCGGTGGGCGCCGGGCCTGACCCGGATTGAGCCTCGTCCCCGACCGGGTCCCTGTCCCCCTCCCCCTCGTCGTCGCCCTCGTCCTCGACACCGTCGATGTGGAAGTCATACTCCGATGGGGTGGAGGGATCGGCGGACCGCGCCTTCCCCTCCGGTGTGGCGGGAGGGGAAACCGGTGGGGGGGGAGGGTCGACCCGCTCGAAGGCCTCGGGAAGCCTCCCCTCCATCCGGAGCTCATCGACGATGAACTGGAAGATGGGGAGATCCCCCGCCCGACTCCACCCACCTGCACCGGCATCGAAGAGTTCGGTGTCCGGCTTCACCTCGCCCGCCTCCACGCGCGAAGAGAGTTCCTCTACCGACGCGAGAGAGTGCTCGGTGCCGGACGCATCCCGGAATCGAAAGCGGGCGTCACTCACCGGACCGCTCCCGGCTGGCGGTGCGTCCGGATCACGCCATGCACACCCGAGGTCGAGTGGCCGGGCGCAACTTCAGATGGCGTCATCGCGGGGACCATGGTCGGGTTGAATAGGTGGGGGTACCGTCTGGACCACTCGAGGCGCTTCGGCCGACCCCGGAACGGTTCGGCTTCCTGGGGGGTCTTCCTCTACCCCCTCGGGGAACACGATACACCGGCCCAGTGACCAAAAACAAGGCCATCCATCACTTCGGGCGGGAGGCCCCCTTCACCATGTCACGCGAAATGTCCCCGGCGAGTGATCACCGCCTCCCCCGACACTTTCGGAGGGAAGGACCCACCCTCGGAGCCCTCGTCCTCCTCCTCGCCATCCTCGCCACCGGTTGCGACACTCCCCCAGACCCCGCTGAAACCGTGATCCATCGGGGCATCGAAGCCCATGGCGCGAATGAACGGTTCGACCGGATTCGCATCGACTTCGACTTTCGAGGGGATGCCTTCGTCCTGGAGCGGGACCGGGGCCGCTTCCACTACGAGCGCATCCGGTTCGACGAGGAGGGGCGCCGGATCGTCGAGGTCATGGACAATGAGGGTACCCGGTTTCTGGTGGATGACCGGCCGGTGACCATCGACGAGGAGACCCGCGCCTCCATCGAGACGGCGGTGAATTCGGTGATCTACTTCGGATTCCTTCCCTTCCGGCTCGACGATCCTGCAGTTCGCGCACGGGACATGGGAACGGCGGAGTTCGAGGACCGCACCCTCGAGACGGTGGAGGTCACCTTCGAGCCCGAAGGAGGGGGCGTCGACTGGGAGGACCGCTTCATCTACTGGTTCGACGCCGAAGAGGGCACCCTCGAGTACCTGGCCTACCGGTTCCACACCGGCGACGGGGGAACCCGGTTTCGACGGGCCATCAACCGCCGCGACATCGATGGCATTCTGATCCAGGATTACGAAAACTTCACGGCCGACCCCGAGATCCGGGACATCGCCGAGTACCTGGACCGCTACCGTGCAGGGGAACTGACCCTTGTCTCGGAGGTCCGACTCGAGAATGTTCGGATTTCATCCCCAGACCCGGAGGATTGATGACGATGCCTCGCCCGAACCCGAGTTTTCTCATGGGCCCTGCCCCACTCGAACGTCCGGCGCCCCGACGCCAGGGACGCAGTCGGTCCGGCCGTCGACTGATCCCTCTCCTCCTCCTCCTCTGTCTCCTTCCCCTCCTCCACGCGTGCGGGGGGGACGACCCTGTCGACGAACTCCGCGACGTCGACATGGAGGAGCCCGACGCCCTCCCCCCGGAGCCTCTCGAAGGGCTCCAGCTCAATGTGGCGATGGAGCGACTCGAGTATGCGCCCGGCGATGCGATCCCGGTCTCACTCCAGATCTCCAATCGCTCCGAAGAGACCCGGACCCTCTCCTTCCGGACGACGCAGCGGTATGACCTCGTCCTTCTCACCGACCAGGGAGAGGTGCTCGCCCGCTGGAGCGAGGATCAGGTCTTCGGGCAGGCACTCGGCGAGGAGGTGCTCGAGGGCGACTCCGATGGCCCCGTCTGGGATGTGGAGTGGGAGGCTCCCGAGACTCCCGGCTCGTACCGGCTCGAAGCCGTGATTCTCCCCGCCGAGGGTGAACTCCGGATGGGAGTGCCCATCGAGGTCACCGAGGGGTGAGCTCCCGGCCCAGCTCGATGACGGCGTCGGCCAGCGCCTCCACATCCTCCTTCCGGGTCCGGTGATTGCACACGCAGACCCGGAGTGCCACCACACCGTTCACACGGGTGGGTGAGGGCACGGCGATCCCCCGCTCGTGCAGGGCGAAGAGGATCCGCCGATTGAGTTCGTCGAGGGCCTCTTCGTCGAGTCCGTCCGCGAGGTAGCGGAAGCAGACCACATTGAGGGCCACCGGCGCCAGGAGTTCCAGCGCCTTCGATTCCCGGGCCCGGCGGGCGAGGGTCCGGGCATGGTCGCAGGCACGATCCACCATCTCGCCCAGGGCCCGAGTGCCGTAGTGGCGAAGGGTGAACCAGACCTTGAGGGCCCGGAATCCCCGGGAGAGCTCCGGGCCGAAGTCGCAGAACCAGGGCTCTCCGGCCGCCGCGCCCCGCTCCTGGGAGGCCAGGTAGTCCCGACGGGATTCGAAGGTGGCCCGCTGGAGCGCACCGTCGCGCACCAGCACGCACCCTGCGTCGTACGGGACCTGGAGCCACTTGTGAAAGTCGAAGGCGAGGGAGTCCACCCCCTCGATCCCCTCGAGGAGGGGTCGGAACCGGGTCGAGAGGCGGGCGGCTGCGCCAAAGGCCCCATCCACATGGAGCCAGAGGTCGTGCCGGTCGGCCACCTCCCGCAGGCGCACCAGGTCGTCGAAGGCCCCGGTGTTGACCGAGCCCACCGTGGCCACCACGGCGAAGGGGAGGCATCCATCGGTCCGGTCCCGGGCGATGCGGTCCTCGAGGAGATCGGGGTCCAGCCCCCCGTTCCCATCCACGGGAACGAGGCGGAGGGCCTCGTGCCCCAGCCCCAGGAGCTCGAACGCCTTGGCGATGGAGTTGTGGGCCGCCGCCGAAGTGTATCCCACGAGGGGCGGCAGCGAGCGAATGCCCTCGGCGCGCACCCGTCCCCCGGTGATCCGGTGCCGTGCCACCGCGAGGCCCACCACGGTGGCCATGGAGGTCCCGCTGAGGAGGATCCCCCCGGCGTCCTCGGGAAACCCGAAAAGGTCACGGCACCATGCCAGGACCTGCCGCTCCACCAGGACCGGAGCGTGGTTCCTTCCCCCGAGGTTCGCATTCAGATTCGCCGCCAGGTACTCGGCCAGGGCCCCCACGGGGGTGCCCCCGCCATGGACCCAGCCGAAGAAGCGAGGATGGGTGTTCCCCAGAGAATGAGGGAGCACGGCCTCCCTGAACTCCTCGAGGATCCGGGCGGGGTCCTCCCCCTCCTCGGCGAGGGGACGCTGGAGCGCCTCCCGGACCTCGAGGGGCGTCTCACGCCAGGCGGGGTCGTCGCGGCGGGTACGGATCCAGTCGACCATGTGGTCGACGGCTTCATGGGAAAGCGCACGAAAGGCCTCCCAGTCCTCGGGGTCGAGGGTGGTTCGCTCAGAGCTCACAGATGATTCCGGGGGATGGGCCGAAAAGTAACCGGGACCCATTCAGGGTCCGCAGGAGTATGGGGCGTTGGATCACCAGACCCGAACGGGAGTTCCCCGATGCAGTTGATTCGACCCCAGGAGCCGCAGACGATGTCGCATGACCCAGCGACGAACCCTCGATTCCATTCCCTCCGGTCGAAGCGCCTCGTGCGCGATCCCGGTGGCGTTCCCCTCCTCCTCTCGATGGTGGCCCTGCTGGCGGTTGGGGCCCTCCTCATTCCGGTGGGAGGAAGCGCCGAGCCCGGGGTTCCCCTCCACCTGGAGCTTCGCGCCACCGAACCGGTGGCCGACACCACTCTTGCCGAGTCTCCGGACGAGATCCGTCTCTACTTTTCGGAGGCTCCGCAGATGGAGGGCACCTCGGTGCGCCTGGCCGACGCCAACGAGGAGCTGGTCCCGACCACCGCCGCCGAGGCCGACGAAGAGGACCCGCGCCAGCTCTTCATCATGCCGGGCGAAGAGGGCCTGCAGCCGGGGAGCTACACCGTCCACTGGCGGGTGATCGCCCAGGACGGACACGCCCAGAACGGGACCTTCGGCTTCTCGATCCAGCCCTGACCGGGGCTGAACGGCCCG
The DNA here is from genome assembly GCA_007130605.1 of Gemmatimonadota bacterium. Lineage (GTDB taxonomy): Bacteria > Gemmatimonadota > Gemmatimonadetes > Longimicrobiales > Gaopeijiaceae > SLBA01. The sequence goes on from SLSF01000094.1 coordinate 27,439, forward strand.
GCCTCCCTCCCGGAAGTCCGGCTCCTCTCCTCTCGTGCCCCTGATGGTGGACACCTTCCTCCCCATCGTCCAGCGCATGCTCCTCTTCGGGGGCGTGCTCTTTCTGGTGGGTATCGGGGCGTGGAGGAGCTGGATCTTCCCGAGGCTCTCCCTCGATCCACCCGTGGGCGATGGCCCGGAGCCCCCTCCGCTCGGCGGTCGGGTGGCGAGACTGGGAGTCGCCACCATCCTCCTGGTCCTCCTCCCGGCGTGGGGACTCCGCCTCTACAGCCAGCTCCTGGACTTCCGGGATCCCTTCGCCCCCCTGTCCGAAGACCTCTCCTTCCTGGTGTGGGAGACCTTCTGGGGCACGGTGTGGATCGCACAGGGGGTCATCCTCCTGGGTCTCGTCCCCCTCTTCATCCTCCTTCGGCGCCGAGGCGGGGGATCGGGGCCCCTGCCCCTCCTCTGGAAGCTCACCTGGGGCGGGATCATTCTCCTCCTCCTGACCCTCTCCCTCTCGAGCCACGCCATGAGCGTGCCGTACAACCGCCCCCTGGCCGTCGCCGTCGACGCCACTCACACC
>SLSF01000067.1 GCA_007130605.1 Gemmatimonadota bacterium
ATGGAGCCAGCCGGGCTCGAACCGGCGACCCCCTGCTTGCAAAGCAGGTGCTCTCCCAACTGAGCTATGGCCCCTTCCTGTACTGGCGTCGATCCTCCTCCCCGGTCCGGCCTCGCCTTGGGGCGGAGCCGGTCACGGGGGTGACCCATGACGCTCAGCCCGTAAATGTAAGGAATGCCGTGCGGAAGTGGGAGGGGGGGCCGCTACTCCGGCACCGCGCTCCAGGGGATCCGGATGGGGACCTCGAGGATCGCGGCCCAGAGGAGTCCGATGGCGAAGCCCAGGACGATCCCGGACGGGGCGGCGATCCCGGCCACCACGGTGGCGAGTGCCACGGCACAGACCAGGAAAAGTCCGCCGGCCGCGGCGGCCACTCCCGCCCCCCACGCCATCCCACGCCCCGCAATGGCGATCCCGTGCACCAGGAGCGCCCCGGCGACCGCCACCGGCACCGAGGGGAACTCTGCACGTGGCACGACCCCCTCCAGGACCTCCTGGTCCAGGAAGTACGCCCCGACACCGGCCCCGGCCAACCCGAGGGCGGCTCGGAGCCCGGTCATCCAGGTCCCCCGCCACCACCCCACCAGAAAGATGAGGACCGTGGGCACCACCAGGCCGGGCACCCGGAAGATCCGGAGACCGGTGCGGGCGAAGTGCTGGGCCTCGTCGGTACGGGCCTCCACCATCCACTCGAGGACGGGAAAGTCCAGGAGCGCCAGCCCCTGGACCGCCCGGGTCTGGCTCACCACCAGCCCGGCGACCCCCGCCCCGATGACCAGGGCCAGGAAGCCGAAGGTGAGCTGCAACCCGCCGGCCACCCCGGGGCTGAAGCGCCGTCCGATCCAGGCCAGTGGCGGCCGCACCTTCCGCAGGAGGTAGACGGTGGGACGCGCCAGGATGATCCGCCGGGTTCCCTCCACGATCCACCGCTGCTGGCGTGCCGCCCGCACGGCGAGCCACCCGATGACGAGCGCGGCCACGAAGAGGATCAGGACCAGGAACGCCGCGGGCCCGGCGGTGGAGAGGAGTGCGCGCCACGATTCGCCCAGCACGAAGCCGATCCCCACCCAGATGAGTGCCCAGGCGATCCCCGACGGCGCATCGAAGAGAACGAAGCGCCGGTACGACATCCCCGACGACCCCGCAATGAAGGGGACCGAAATCCGGAGGAAGGAGGACACCCGGCTCCCCACGATGGCCCACTCCCCGCGCTTCATGAAGAAGGCCTGGGCCTTCCCGATGAATCCACCCAGGAGCCTGGAGACCGGCCTCCACTCCAGGACCCGGTCCCCCCACACCCGCCCCAGCCAGAAGCCGGTGCTGTTGCCGATCACCGTCCCCACCGCCGCGGCCACCCCCACCCAGAGGAGCATGGCCTGGCCCCGCGAGGCCAGGACGCCCCCTGCGGCAATCGCGATCTCTCCCGGCGTGACGAAGCCCAGGAAGAACGCCGCCTCGGCCCATGAGAAGATCGCCACCAGGACATAGATGACGGTCCCCTCCAGCTCGAGGATCCACTCGACGACTCCCTCGGTGAGGTCTCCCACCCGGACTCAGCCCCCTCCGGGCAGGAGGGATCGCACCAGGAAGCCCACATTGGCCGGGCGCTCCGCCAACCTCCGCATATACCAGGGGTACCAGTGCTCCCCGTACGAGATGAGCACCCGGAAGGGAGTGCCGGCCTCCTGGACCTCGGGCCATGCGCCCGTGCGAATTCCGTAGAGCATCTGCACCTCGGGTCCGTCGGGGATCTGGGCCAGGAGGGTCATGTCGTGGCTTCCCAGAACATGGCGGAGGGGTATGGAGAAATCGCCTCCCGGGGTGGCTTCCGCAAGGCGTCGCCCCAGGCCGAGGAAGGCCTCGTCGACCTCCCGTCTGCTCTGGATGGCCACCTCGGGCGCCTCCCGGTACGCACCCTTCACCAGCCGGACCCATCCTCCCGCCTCCAGAACCCTCTCCAGGTCGTCGGGGGTCCGGTGGAGGTACGCCTGCAGGCAGATGCCAAAGGCGCTCCCCGGTTCGTGCTGATCATGGTAGAGGTCGAGGGTCGCCTCCAGGTAGCTCGAGTCCTCCATGTCGATCCAGAGGGGCACCCCTCCTTCGCTGGCGTGGGTCCGAAGCGTGTCCACCGCCTTCCGACAGACGTCGCCCCCCAGATCGAGCCCCAGATGGGTGGGCTTGATGGAGAGGTGCACATCGAGTTCCCCCTCCACGATCCGGTCCACCGCCCCCCGGTAGTGATCCACCACCTGACGGACATCCGCCGCGCTGTCGACGTTTTCCCCCAACTGCGTCAGAACGGCCGGAATTCCCTCGGCGGCGAGCGCGTCCACGGCGCCCAGCGCATCATCCAGACTTTCTCCCGGCATGAAGCGACGAACGGCCCGTTTCACGAACCGCCGTCGCCGGGCCTGTCGAGCCAGCCAGCCGTTCCTGGACGCCTTCAGCAAGAGTGATCGCATCAGCCCCTTCCCCTCTGTGAATCCTCTGGTATATTTCCACGCTGTCCCATAAATGGGTCGCGCTCCTTCGGGACCGTTCGCGGTTCCGATATCCCCCTCCGGGACAGGGGTGAAACTGGCGCCGTCCCCGCTACGTAGAGGGAGGCGGGTGACCGAGTCACGGTCCCCTCCCGAATCATATAGATACTCAGGAGAATCAAATGGCTATCCTTTCTTCCAAGAGCACCCGGTTCGCTCGGAGCATGAACTACACCATGCCCGAGTACCGCAAGAACACGGCCCACGGGTCCAACGCACGGATCTCCGTGGTGGCACCGCTCGGTCAGTCCCGCAAGGGCGAGACCACCTCCCGTAACGGGGAGAATGGCGAGGGCTGAGCCCTTCCGCCAGCAGGACCCGCGGCCCGGCACCTCTTTCCTGGTGCCGGGCCGCTTCTTTTTCCCCCCGTTTGACGTGCGGCTTCCGTCACCGCATTCTGTCGGTACACACGTACACGCACACTCGAAGCTCGCACCGGGTGCGGCGGCCCGGTCCTCCCGCCTCCGTTCCGGCGCGGGCCTTCGGCCGTGCCCATGCACCCCGGAGTCGCACCCATGGGCCATCCCCAGGTCGAACTGCAACTGTTCGGGACGCCCGAGATCCGGGCGGCCGGGGGGGATCCCATCGACCTCCCCCTGGGAAAGCCCTTCGCACTCCTGGTATACCTCCACCTCTCCGACGGCCCGGTCTCCCGGGACCATCTGGCCGGAGTCTTCTGGGCGTCCAGCGACCGGGAGCGGGCACGGGGATCCCTCCGACATGCCCTCTGGTTCCTCCGGAAGGAGCTCGGGGAGGACCTCTTCGCCTCCGATGATCCGGTGGCGCTGGCCCCGGACCGGGTCACCTCCGACCTGGCCACCTTCCGGCGACACCTGGCCGAGGACCGCCTCGACGAAGCGAAGGCACTCTGGACCGGTGCGCCCCTCCAGCTCCTGGACCTGTCCGACGGCGTGGAGTGGACCCACTGGGTCGAGGCGCTCCGGCTCGAGATCGAGGACGCTTTCGCCGCGGCCCTTGCCGTAAAGGGGCACCAGGAGTGGGAAGAGGGGCGTCCCGGGGAGGCCGTCCGGTGGTTCGAGGCGGCCGCGGAAGCCCGCCCCCATCGACTCCGTCACCACCGGGACCTGGTGGAGACCCTCCTGGATGCCCGCGACTTCGCCGGCGCCGAAGAGGCGATCCGGAGTGCCCGCCGCCACCTCCCCGACGACGACCGTGCCGCCGAGGCCCTCGCCGAACTGGACCACCGGATCGCCCTCCTCAGCCGGGGAGCCACCTCCACCGATCCCGAGGACCCTACCCTCCAGCTCGAATTCACCGGGCGGGACGAGGCCTTTGCCGCCCTCCTCCGCCGCTGGCGCTTCGCCCGCGAGGGAGACCCCGGCATCGGCCTCGTCACCGGGGAGCCGGGGATCGGAAAGACCCGTCTGGCACGGGAGTTCGCGGTGGTGGCCCGGGCCGAGGGGGGCCGGGTCGTCCACCTGAAGGCCGAGGACTCGGAGCGCCCCATCGAGTGGGGGCTCCTCTCCGAGGCGATCCAGCGCCTCCTCAAGCTCTCGGGCGCCTCCGGGATCAGCCACGCCTCGGACCGGGTGCTTCGGACCCTGGTGCCGAGCCTGAACCTTGCCGATCCGGCTTCCATCGAGTCGCCGGATCGGAGCGCACTCCAGCTCCCGCGCAATCGACCCTCCGCCGCCCTCTCCGACGCCCTGGTGGACCTCATCACGGCGGTGGCGGAAGACGCCCCACTCCTTCTCGTCATCGACGACCTCCACTGGGCCGACACCGAGAGCCGCGCCGTCCTGGCCCGGATCGCCAACCGGATCCAGGGGGTCCCCCTTCTCCTCCTCTTCACCTCGCGCCGCGAAGTGGAGAGTCTGCGAGTGCGAAAGACCCTGACTCTCCTCTCCGAGAGCCCCCGGGCCACCACCATCGCCCTGGCTCCCCTCTCCGAAGAGGACATCGCGCGGGTCCTTCGGGCACGGATCACCTTTTCCGACGCCGAGAGCGAGGCCGGAGTGATCCGCCGGGTCCACCGCACGACCCGGGGCAATCCGCTCTTCCTCTTCGAGCTCCTCAAGTCCTTCCAGGAGCAGGGGATCCTCGAGGAGGGAACCGAGGGGCGATGGCACTTCCGGACCGATCGCCTCCCCCCCGACCTCCCCCTTCCCGAGTCACTCCGGGCGCTGGTGGACCGCCAGCTCGAGCAGCTCTCCGAGGAAGCCCAGCTCGTCGCCGCACACCTGGCCCGGATCGGGCACCCCGCCTCGCCCAGAATGCTCTCGCTCCGCACCGGCCTCGGCACCGCCACCGTCACCAACGCCATCGGAGAACTCCTCCAGCGTCGGATGGTCCGGTGGGCGAGTCCGGAGTCGCTGAACTTCCTCCACGACGAGCTCCGCGCCGCCGTCGCCCGCCGCTTCCAGCTCCATGTGGGTCTCACGGCGGGGGGAGGCGCCCAGTGGTCCTTCTTCCGCACCGCCGTCGTCGCATCGCTCGCCCTCCTCATGCTGGGTGCGGCCGCCTACCTCTTCGCCCGCCCGGCCGCGACGGAGCCCGGGCTCCATGGAGGGGGCACCCTCGTCCTCACCCAGGGCAGCGACATCACCGCCTTCACCCTCTCCAGATCCGAAGATGATGGCAGCCTCGAAGCCCGTCCCGTCACCCCTCCGGTTTCGCCACCCCCCTCGCCCGGGACCCGGAGCATCGTCCGCCTGATCTCGGGAGAGACGGAGTGGATCCCCGAGGACCGCCTCGGGCTCACTCCCGACGGAAGCCACTTCCTGGCCCACCGGGTCCTGCCCGACGGACGGCACGGCCTGATCCTGGAGGCACTGGATGGCGAGGGTGAGCAGGTCATCTGGGCCAGTCGGCGGCGTCCCGAACAGGTGGACATCTCCCCTCGGGGCCAGCGGGTCCTCTTTCTCCTTCCCGGTCGTCCCGATGCCCTCCTGGTCACCACCCCCGGCGGGCGCCCCCTCGCCCGCGAGACCGCACCGACGATCCTTCGCGGCCACTGGTGCGGGCCGGACCGGGTCCTCCTCCTCTCGCGGGAGGAAGGCCGGGTGACGGCACACCTCTGGGACCCCGAGTCCGATGTCCGGCGCCCCCTCCGCATCGAGGGCCTCCACCTGGGTGGCGAGACCGCGTGCTCCCCCGACGGCTCGGCCATCATCCTCCAGGGCGCGAGCGCGGGACGGGTGGGCTTCTACCTCCATGAGCCCCGCGAGGGGACCCTCCAGCCCCTGGACTTCGGAGAAGGACCGGCCCCGGACCGGATCCACTGGATCCCCGACTCGGTGCCCCCCATCCCCTCCTCCATCCGGATCACCCACTCCGACCCCTTCGAACTCGAGTGGGGGGAGCAGACCGAACTGGACGCCGAACTCGTCTTCTCCGACGGCACCACCCTCCCGGACTCCCTCGACTGGAGCAGTCGGGACCGGGAGGTGGTCTTCGTGGGACCTTCGGGCGAGGTGACCGCCGTGGGACCGGGCGAGAGCTGGGTCGTCGCGGAATGGAATGGCTGGCTTCGTGACAGCCTCCGGGTTCAGGTGCAGTCCACCGGTGACGGCGGAACCCTCATCCGCGAGCGTTTCGCCGATGGAGGCCTCGAGGGCTGGCGAAAGGGGCCGATGGCCCGCTCCCCCTGGGAGGTGTTGACCGAGGAGGGAATCGTGCGCCTGTCGGGATCCGAGGACGACTCGGGCCACTTCCTTCTCTCGGAGCGCGCCCTCGCCCTCACCGAAGGGGGCACCGTCGAACTCGAGTTCCGACTCCCCCTCTCGGCGGACTCCCATCAATCCATCGCACTCTGCCTGGTGCAGTGGCCCGGGGGGGGAGGAGGGGAGGAGGATTCGGTGCGGAGGGACCCACCGGCAGCCGCCCGAGGAGGGGCCTCGGCGACGGGCTCCATGGACGAGATCCGACGGAGCGCCGAGCAATCCGGGTGCATCCGATACCCTGCCGGCATCGGCGAGCAGTGGGACCCGAGACGGATCGAGATCCACTCCCACCGCTCCTTCCCCGGCACCCCCATCGATGTGACCGGAACCCTGCCCCACGAGGGATGGGTCCACCTCGCCCTCTCCCTGGGCCCGGACGGCTCAGTCACCGCGTACGTCGACCGGGAGTGGGCCGGGGTCGCCCCCGTCTACCTCGACGACACCCCGGGTCCCTGGCGCATCGCCATCGTGGGCGAGGCCCGCGACACGAGCCTCGAGGTACGACGGCTCTCCCTCTGGCCCCAGGTGCGGTACCGGACGAATACGGATCGACTCCGCCCCTGACGGGGTCCGAGGGGCTCCCGACGGTGACGCCCCGCCCGTCTGGCACGGATGCCCGGGAGGATCTGGGTGAAGGGAGGAGGAGGGAGATTCCGACGCGCGAATCGCCAATTGATGGCGAAGGGAATGCCATTCGGTCAACCGGTGGGCGGCATGCTGCAGGGTCCGGCATATTGGAGTTAAGCCGCAGGCGACCTGAGAAAATCTGTCTGTGTACCCGAAGGGGCCCTGACGATCCGCGCGTCGGAATGGAGGGAATCCTTCGCCTGCAGTGTCACCGCCGGGCGTTTAATGGGCGTCAAACCACCTGCGTCTACCGTTTGTCTGCCGAAGATTGACGCACCCGAAATCGCTGATATCCGTTGCACCCACACGAAAACCCCCCTTTGACAGCGACCCGACGGACCCTCACCATTCCGCCTCCGTCCCCTTGCCCCGTCCCCACCCCTCCGACAACCTTCCCACGCGCAGATTTCGCCCCGACCCCCCGGAATACGCCATGTCGACCCCTCTCCCCGCAGGCGGGACACGCTCACCCCTCTGCCTTCTCTTCCTCCTCCTGCTCCTCACTTCCGGGTGCGGCGAGGAGCCGGTGGTCCTCGAGGTGGGCAGCATCGGCTTCACCCAGGACCAGATCCGGGGGCTCTCCGACGCTCGCCTCGAGGAACTCGCCCTCATCGCCGTTCTCGCCGAGGCCCGCCTGGCCGACGAGGAGGCGACACTTCCCGCCCCCGCCCTTGCGAGGGTGGCACGCGAGTCCCGGATCCGGGGTCTCCGCGAAGAGATCACCCTCGACGCAGCCGGCGTCACCGAGGAGGACCTGGAGGCCCGCTACCAGGCGTCACCGGAAGAGGAACTCGAGGTGCGCCACCTGGTGGTGATCTCGGAGCGGTGGCGGCCCGACTCGCACCGGAGCGATGCGGAGGCCCGCGCCCGCGAGGCTCTCCAGCGGATCGAGGGAGGAGAGGACTTCGCCCAGGTCGCCGGGGAGGTGTCGGAGGAACCGGGCGCCGAGCGCCGACGAGGCCTCCTCGATCCGGGCCGGGAAGGCACCTGGGTCCCCGAGTTCTGGGAGGCGGCCCACGCCCTCGAGGAGGGCGGGACCAGCGACGTCGTGGAAACCGAGTTCGGCTTCCATGTGCTCCGACTCGAGTCCCGGACCCTCCTCCCCTTCGAGGAGGCGCGCCCCCGGGTGGTGCGCGAGGTCGCTTCGCAACTGGGCGGGACCGAGGCGTGGGAGGCGTGGCGCGACGACGCCCATGCCCGCGTGGAACTCCACACCGACGCCATGGCCGACTTCCGCCTCGACGACCCCATGGCGTACGCCCCCGACCCCGACACCCCCTCCCCCGAAGAGCTCGATCGGACCCTCGCCTCGTGGCCCGAGGGCGCCCTCACCGCAGGGGACCTGGTCCGTGCACTCCAGGGCCACCCCCGCGCGCGCTGGAGTGCATTCCAGCGGGCGGAGGGCGTGGAGCGGGAGGAAGCCCTCCATCGCATGGCCCTCGACCACCACCTGGAAGCCATCGCCCTTGAGCGGGGCATCGACGCGGCCGAACGGGACCTGGCCCAGGCGGAGCGGGAGTGGGAGGGTCGACTCGTCTCCTGGACCGCGTTTCTCGGGATCCCCGAGGCGCCCTCCCGCACCGAGGCGGCGGAGCAGGTCCTGGCGGCCCTCCGGAGCACCGACCAGAACGCGCGGGTGGCCCGCTCGGAGATGGCGGAATGGAGCCCGCTCCTCCTGGCTGCCTACCCCGTCCGTCTCCCCTGACGGTCGTACCGTGAAGCCGGCCGGCCGTCGCAAGCTCCGCTTCCTGGCGGGCTTCACCCTCTACTTCGTGGCGCTCTGGTTCCTCTGGAACACCCCGGTGATCTACCCCATCAAGGTCTTCGTCGTCTTCCTCCACGAGATCAGCCACGGGATCGCCGCGGTGGCCACGGGGGGCTCGATCCAGCGCATCGAACTGAGTCCCCGGCTGGGCGGGGCGTGCTACTGCCCCGGAGGCAACGCCTTCATCACCCTCTCGGCCGGGTACCTGGGATCGCTCGCCTGGGGTGCCCTTCTCCTGGAAGGGGCCCGTCGGGCGGGACGACACACCACGCTTCTGGCGCGGGGGCTCGGGGCCGGCGTCCTCGTCCTCTCTCTCTTCTTCGTGCGGGGGGTCTTCGGACTCCTCTTCGGGGTCCTCTTCGGCCTGGGCCTCCTCCTGGCGGCCGGCCGGCTTTCCAGTGAGGCGAACCGGACACTCCTCACCGTCCTGGGGCTCACCAGCGCCCTCTATGCCATCCTCGACATCAAGTCCGATGTCCTGGACCGCCCCCACCTCCCCTCCGACGCCTACATGCTCGCCGAACTCACCGGGGTCCCGACGGTGGTGTGGGGACTCCTCTGGATCTCCATCGCCATCGGGGTCTCGGCCCTCCTCTTCCTCCGCGCTTTCCGGTC
>SLSF01000256.1 GCA_007130605.1 Gemmatimonadota bacterium
ACCTCCCGGATCTCCTCCTCGATGGGATCGGTCTGCTCGGCGATGTACGCCTTGAACTCGTCGGTCTTTCCCTTGAGCTCCTCTTCGGAGAGCTCGTGGTACTCCTCGTAGAGTTCGTTGATCTCGTCGACGATGGGCTGGAGGCGCTTCACTTCGCGCTCGTGCTGGTCGCCGAGGATTAGCTTCAGAATGTTTTTCATAGGTCTACACGTAAAGCTTGGCTGCCTCGATGATCGCCCGAACCGGGTCGGGCACGAGGTAGCGGATGGAACGCCCCGCCCGGATCCGTTCCCGGATCAGGGTCGAGGACAGGTCGAGCCGGGTCACCGGGACTTCGATCCGCGGGGGCTCGTCCCCCTCCGGAAAGCCGGGCTCGAGGGATCGTGCCCCCTCGCCCTCCCGGGTCATCACGACGATTCGTGCCATTCTTGCGATCTCCCACGGGTCCTTCCACCCACCGAAGTCCGCCCACTGGTCGGCTCCCATGATCAGGTGGAGATTCCCCTCCAGCTCCCGGAGGGTGTCCACCGTGTAGGAGACCTTGTCCTTCCGGACCTCCAGGTCCGAGACCTCGAAGCGCGGGTCCCCCTCGACCCCGGCCCGAACCATGCGGAGCCGGAGTCCGGCGGGGGTCAGTCCCTCCGGATCCTTGTGCGGCGGTCGGCCGGTGGGAATGAAGAGTACCCGCTCGAGCCCCAGCGTTTCCAGGACCTCCTGGGCCGCCACCAGGTGGCCCAGGTGGAAGGGGTCGAAACTCCCTCCGAAGATCCCGACGCCGCCGGTCAAGCGCTCCCTTCCCTGACTTCGTCCGCCGCTTCGGAATCCGGGTAGTTGTCCAGGAGGCGCCGCCTGGCCCGATCCGCCTCCTCCTCCCACCCGATCGCGGTGTAGGAGCGATAGAGGGCGTGGAAGCCCCACGCCGCCCACTCGGTCTGCGGGTAGTAGTCGACGAGATCCTGGAAGTAGATGATCGCCGAGTCGTGGAACCCACGACGCTGGTACTGGCGGCCCTGCAGATAGAGGCTCTCGGCGAGTCGGCTGAACATCCGGTTCTGGATGGTGCGCGCCTCCTCGGCGACATTCATCCCCTCGAACTCCTGGATCGTGTTCCGACAGGCGTCCACCGCCCGCTCGGTGTATCCCTGGTCCCGTTCGGGGCGGGGCGAGAGCCGGGCATAGCTCCGGCAGATCCCCAGCGATGCCTCGGGAGCGAGACCATGGCTCGAGTACTGGAGGAGGAAGCGCTCGAACTCCGCCGCCGAGGTGATGTACTCCCCCTTCTGGAAGTGGGCACGGGCCAGGTACATCCGTGCCTCCGCCATCTCCTGCGAGGTGGGGTTCCGGAAGATGAGGGCCTCGAAGGCCCCGATGGCCTCCTCCCACTCCTCGTCCTCAAAGGCCTCGACCCCGTAGGCGAAGAGGGCCTCCGGCTCCATCCCCTGCCACGCCGGCGCCGATCCGCATCCCGCGAGAAACACCAGGCACGCGAGGACCGCGCAGCCGATGAAGCCACGAAGTCGTCGCGCAGGCCGCCGCCCCGCCCTCTTCTCTCGAACCCCTGTGGATCCCATTCCCTTCCTCATTCCGGACTGATCATGGAAAGCCCTGAACTCTCGTGAAAACCCCCTCCGGGCGCAACCGCCCGAAGGGGAGTGGTCGTCGCCTGCGCCCATCGCCCTCAACGTTGTACTACGTTCGCGGCGTCTGGAAGTTCGGAGGGACGCCGTCGACGCCTCAATGTCCATAGAAGGACCGGATCTCGTCGATGACCCGATCCACCCTCGCCTCGCCGAGTTCGGGGAAGATGGGGAGCGAGAGGACGTCGCGGCACGCGGACTCCGACTCCGGGAGCTGACCCTCCCTTCCTCCGAGTTCGCTGAAGCAGGCCTGCAGGTGGAGGGGAACCGGGTAGTAGATGCCACTCCCGATGCCCCGCTCCGCCAGGTGCTCCCTCAGCCGGTCCCGTTCCCGGGCCCGGATGGTGAACTGGTTGTAGACATGGACATTGCCGTCGAGGACCTCCGGGAGGTCGGTCTCGTCGACCTCGTCCAGCCCTCCATGATAGCGACAGGCATTCTTCCGCCGGCCCTCGGTCCACCGATCCAGGTGACGGAGCTTCACCCGCAGGATCGCCGCCTGGAGGGCGTCGAGCCTGGAGTTCGTCCCCACCATCTCGTGGTGGTACATCTGGCGTCCGCCATGGACCCGCAGTTTCGCCACCGCGTCGGCGAGGGTCTCGTCGAGTGCGGTGACGATCCCGCCATCACCGAAGCCCCCGAGGTTCTTGGTGGGGAAGAAGGAGAAGGCCCCGATTTCGCCCCACGCCCCGGCCATGACGGAGTCGTCTCCCCGCTCCCGGCGGGCCCCGATGGCCTGGGCACAGTCCTCGATGACGACGGCGCCGTGCTCCGCCGCCAGTGGGAGGATCTCCTCCATGGGCGCCATCTGTCCGAAGAGGTGGACCGGGATGACGGCCCGGGTCCGGTCACTCCACACCGCCTCCAGACTCTCGCGGGTCACATTGAAGGTGTGGGGGTCGATGTCGCAGAAGACCGGGGTGAAGCCCGCGTTCCAGACCGCCCCCGCCGTGGCGAAGAAGGTGAAGGCCGGGAGGATGACCTCGTCTCCCGGCTCCGGATCCAGCGCCATGAGGGGAAGGAGGAGGGCATCGGTCCCCGACGCACACCCGATGGCGGTGGGGGTCCCCACATACGCCGCGATCTCCTCCTCGAGCCCTTCCACCTCGGGTCCGAGGATGAAGTACTGGGACTCGACGACACGCCGGAGGACCGGCTCGATCTCGTCACGGATCTGGTCGTACTGCGCCTTCAGGTCGAGAAGGGGCACCTGCATCGGGATCACTCCGGGGATACGGACGGCCCGGGACGGGCCGGCGGGGATGAAGGAGAGGGGCGTCCGGAAATCAGGAGCCGCCCCCACGGCTCGGGAAGCGGATCTGGTCGATCCGCTCCCGGGCACGCTGCTGGAGGAACTGGCCCTCGCCCGAGTCGTCGCGGAGGACTGCTTCGAAGGCTGCGATGGCCGCGCTGTTCTGGCCCCGGCCGGCGAGGATCTCTCCGGTCTGGAACCACGCCTGCGCCATCCGGCTCCGAGGCTCCCCCGTATCGATGGTGGTCCGGTAGTAGCGGAGGGCGTCGTCGTTGTCCCCTCGATCCTGGGCCTCGCGGGCCAGGAGGAAGGAGCAGTTCCCCACATGCCAGTCCACCTCGCTCCGGCGGGCCACGCTCACCTCGGAGCGGATCTCCTCGAAGTGGACGAGGGCACGCTGGCAGTCCCCCAGCTCCTGGAGGGTCATGGCCATCTCCATGATGACCTCCGCACGGTTCCCGTGGTCCTCGGTGATGGCCTTCTGGTAGAAGGGGAGAGCCTCGCCGTAGCGGGCGTTCCGGGAGAAGTGGCGCGCCAGGGGAAGGGCGAGACCGGCGAGGCTCACCCCGGGTCGGAGGGCCATCGCCGCCTCGACGGCGGCCGATGCGGCGATCCCGTCATTGCGCTCCACCGCGATGCGGGCCACCCGGAGGAGGTCGGCCGCGGCGATGTCGGCGACGGCGGGATCCTGGCGGATCGCCCGTTCGTAGTGGCTCCTCGCCTCATCGATCCGTCCCACGCGTGCATAGGCGTGGGCGGCGCGGACCAGGGTCGGGACATCGTCGCTCCCCTGGCGGATGGCGAGGCGGTACTCGGCGAGGGCCTCGGAGAAGTCTCCGGCGGCGAAGGCGGCATCTCCCCGATGCACGGCGTCTTCATCGGAGCCGACGGCAGTGCACGCCGCAATCCCGAGAAGGAGGAGGCTTCCGAGGAGGGCACGGAGGAGGGCCCCGGAATGGAGCCGATTTCTGGAGGCGTTCATGCGGCGCCCGGTGGTCCGGTGGAGTGTTCGTTCCATGGCCGAATATAACCCGGCTCACCCGAAAAGGTCGTCCCTCCGTCAGGTGATGGGGCGTGCCCGGGCATCCTCGCGCTCCACGAGCTCCCGGAAATAGGGGATCGTGCGCTGAATTCCCTCGCGAAGCGCCACCTTCGGCTCCCACTCCAGGAGATCCCGGGCAAGGCCGATGTCGGGCCTCCGGACCTTCGGGTCGTCGGTGGGAAGGTCCCGGCTCTCCAGGGGCGCATCGCTTCCCGTCTCCTCCAGGACGATCTCGGCCAGCTCCCGGATGGTGAACTCCACCGGGTTCCCGATATTCACCGGATGGATCCGATCCGGGTGTCGGAAGAGGCGGAAGATCCCCTCCACTTCATCGTCGACGAAACAGAAGGAGCGGGTCTGGCTTCCATCGCCATAGAGGGTCAGGGGATCCCCCCGAAGCGCCTGCACCAGGAAGTTGGAGACGACCCGCCCGTCGGCCGGCCGCATCCGGGGGCCATAGGTATTGAAGATCCGGACGATCCGGGTGTCGATGCCATGATGGCGGTGGTACGCCATCGTCATGGCCTCGGCGAAGCGCTTCGCCTCGTCGTACACCCCACGGACCCCGACGGGATTCACATTCCCCCAGTACTCCTCCGGTTGCGGGTGGACCTGCGGATCCCCGTACACCTCCGAGGTGGAGGCCAGGAGGTAGCGGGCCTTGTGGAGCCTCGCCATCCCAAGGGTGTGATGGGTCCCGAGACTTCCCACCTTGAGGGTGGGGATGGGGTGCTCGAGGTAGTCGACCGGGCTCGCCGGCGAGGCAAAGTGGAGGATCCCGTCGACCCGCTCCCCGAAGTGCAGTGGCTTCGAGATGTCGTGCTCCACGAAGGAGAAGTCGGGGTCCCCCATCAGTTCCTCGATGTTTCGCCGGGACCCGGTGATGAAGTTGTCGACCCCGACGACGGTATCCCCTGCATCGAGGAAGCGCCGGGCCAGGTGGGAGCCCAGGAAGCCCGCTGCTCCGGTGATGACGATTCGCATGGGTCTATCCTTCCCGTTCGGGGGCTCCGATGGGCGCGCGGCCCACCGAGTGGTACTCGAAGCCGAGTTCCCGCATCCGTTCCAGCGAGAAGATGTTGCGGCCATCGAGGATCAGGGGGGTGCGGAGGAGGGTTCGCATCCGCTCGAAGTCGGGTCGGCGGTAGGGGAGCCACTCGGTGTGGATGAGGAGGGCGTCGGCCCCATCGAGGGCGTCGTAGTTCCCCTCGACGAAGTCCACCCGGTCGCCGACGATGCGGCGGGCCTCCTCGATGGCCACCGGGTCGTGGGCCTTCACCCGACCGCCCCGGGCCAGGAGCCCCTCGATGGTCACCAGGCTCGACGCCTCGCGCATGTCGTCGGTGTTGGGCTTGAAGCTGAGGCCCCAGAGGGCGAAGGTCCGCCCCGAGAGGTCCTCTCCGAAACGGGCCACCACCCGTTCCAGGAGGAGGTTCTTCTGCATCTCGTTCACCTGCTCCACGGCCTCGAGGATGAGGGGGGGTTCACCGAAGGCCCGCGCAGTTCGAATGAGCGCCTTCACATCCTTGGGAAAACAGGAGCCTCCATACCCCACCCCGGGAAAGAGGAAGCTGGACCCGATCCGGGGGTCGCTTCCCACCCCGATGCGCACCGAATCCACGTCGGCTCCCGTCTTCTCGCAGAGACGCGCGATGGAGTTCATGAAGGAAATGCGGGTGGCCAGCATTGCGTTGGCAGCGTACTTTGTCAGTTCCGCGGAGGGGAGATCCATGAGCAGGATGGGGTTTCCCGTCCGGACGAAGGGAGAGAAGAGTTCCTTGAGCATCTGCCGCCCCCACTCGCTCTCCACCCCCACCACGATCCGGTCCGGTTTCATGAAATCCTCGATGGCGTCCCCTTCCTTCAGGAACTCAGGGCTCGAGGCGATATGGACCTCCTGATCGGTGCAACTCTCGATGGTCTCCCGCACCCGTACAGCGGTCCCCACCGGGACGGTGCTCTTGGTCACCACGAGCTTCCGCCCATTCATCGCCTCTCCGATGGTCCGGGCCACGGCGAGGACATGGCTCAGATCCGCCGCACCGTCCTCTCCCGAGGGGGTGCCCACCGCGATGAAGACGATTTCGGAGGCTCGCACGGCTTCGGCCACATCGGTGGTGAAGTGGAGGCGTCCGGCCTCCACATTCCTGGCCACCAGGGGCTCGAGGCCCGGTTCGTAGATGGGGATCCGCCCGGCGTTGAGCGCCTGGATCTTTCCGTCGTCGATGTCGGCGCAGATGACGTCGTTTCCGGTCTCGGCGAGTCCGGCGCCGGTGACGAGTCCAACGTAGCCGGTGCCGATGATGGCGATGTGCATGCGTCCTGGGTCCTCGATGGATGGATGATGGGTGGGTCGCCCGGCTCCGCTCCGCGCCGGGTCCTCCCGGGGCGGTGGGCCCCTGACCTTATCAGATGGCGTCCGGGGGTGGAAGCCCTGTCCTGCAAGGGATGGTCCAGTGGTTTCGGGGGCGGACCATGAGTGGATCGAACCCCGATGCCATCCGTGACCCCGAGCGCCTCCGCGCCCTCGAGGCGTCGGGGATCCTCCGGGAGAACCATCCGACCCTCCACCGCATCACCCGCCTCGCACGGCGGATCCTCGACGTTCCCGTCGTGCAGATCAATGTGATCACCGAGGACCGGCAGATCCCCGTGAGCTGGTCGGGGCGGAGCGATTTCGCCGATACCGCCCCCCTGGCCCACTCCCACTGCAAGACCATCGTGGGGACCGCCACCCCCTTCGTGGTGTCGGATGCGCGCAACGATGAGCGGGTCCGGGAACACCCTCTCACGGCCGCGGGGGCCGCCTCCTACCTGGGGGTCCCCTTCTCCACCCGGGAGGGAGAGATCCTGGGAGCCCTCTGCGTCATCGATTTCGAGCCACGGGAGTGGAAGTCGGAAGACATCCGGATCCTGGAGGAGCTGGCGGCCGATGTCCTGGAGCTCCCCCTGATGGATCGTCGGGTCCGCGAGGTCACCGAGCGCTCCGACGCCCTCGAGCGGAGCGAGGCCAAGTTCCGCCTGGTCACCGAGTCCATCGAGGGGGTCTTCTGGATCTTCGACCCGGACTTCCGGCGGGCCATCTATGTGAGTCCCCAGTACCAGGAGCTCTGGGGGCACTCCCTGGAGCGGGTCTACCGCGACTCGCGGGCCTTCCTCGAGGGGGTCCATCCCGAGGATCGGGCCCGGGTGCTGGGGGCGATGGACGGAATGCGGGAGGGCGAGGTCGATCGGCTGGAGTTCCGGGTGGTCCAGCCCGATGGGCGGACGCTCTGGGCCGAGTCCCGGGGCTTTCCGGTGCGCGACGAGAAGGGGAAGACGACGCGGGTGGTGGGGTTCACCCACGACATCACCGAACGAAAGCGTTCGGAGGCGCGGAACCGCCAGCTCGCGGCGGCCATCGAGAGCCTCTCCGAGGGGATCTGCATCGCCCGGCTCGATGGGACCGTCATCTTCTCCAATTCCGCCCATGTCCAGCTCTTCGGCTACGATCCCGAGGGAGAGCCGCCGGCGCTGGAGGACTTCGTCGCCGAGGGAGACGAGGAGGTCTGGTCGGCCTCGGTGGAGACGGCGCTCCGCGAGGGAACGTGGCAGGGGCGCCTGACGCTTCAGCCTCTCGACGGGTCCGAGGCGATCCCCATGGCGATCATGCTGGGCAGTGTTCGGGGTGCACTCGACGAAGCGCTCCTCTTCTGCGTGACCCGGGACATCCGGGAGGAGCTCCAGCGGGAGACCCAGCTCCGCCGGGCGGAGCGGCTGGCGAGCATCGGGACCCTCATCGGAGGGGTGGCGCACGAACTCAACAACCCCCTGCATGCCATCCAGAGCTTCGCCGAGCTCCTCCTGGACGAGGTGAACTCGGAATCGGCCCGGGCGGATCTCGTGACGATCTCGCGGGAGGCGGTGCGGGCCGCCAAGATCGTCTCGGACCTGCGCATGCTCGCCCGGGGGACGCAGCAGGAGGCGGGGGAACGAAGCCGGGTCGATCTGAATGATGTGGTCCGGCACGTCCTCAACACCCGCCGCTACCACCTGGAGGCGCGGAATGTGGAGCTGCGGGAGGACCTCACCCGTGCGCCGGTGGTGGTCATGGCGGAGAAGGGCCAGCTCGAGCAGGTGGTCCTCAACCTGGTGGTCAATGCCGAACAGGCGATGGAGGAGATGGAGCGGGACTCCCTCCTCATCATCCGGACCCGTCCCAACGACTCGGGGGTCTCGCTCCATGTCATCGACAATGGTCCGGGGATTCCGGGGGAGCATCTCGAACGGATCTTCGATCCCTTCTGGACCACGAAGGAGCCGGGCGAGGGGACGGGGCTCGGTCTGTCCCTCGTCCTCAGCATCGTCACCGAACACTCGGGGACGGTCCATGTGGACAGCGAGATCGGAAAGGGGACCGCCTTCAGGATCGAACTCCCCACGGTCTCGGAGGAGGCCGAGGGTCCCGCCCCCGAGAAACGCTTTGAGCCCGCCGCTCGTCCTCTCCGGGTGCTCATCGTCGACGACGAGGAGACGATCCGGAGTGTCTTCCACCGCTACCTGGAGCGGAGGGGCCACCAGGTCGAGGAGGCGGAGCGGGGCGAGGAGGCGCTGGAGACGATCCTCGCCGCCCACGCCGCCGGGGAGGACTTCGACGTCATCGTCTCCGACCTCCGGATGCCGGGGATGGGGGGCGACGAACTCTTCCGCACCCTGCGGGACGAGGGGAGCGGGCTCCAGCGCCGAATGCTCTTCATGACCGGTGATGCCGTCGGGGGGGACGCCGCCCGCATCCTGGCGACGCTGGAGGCGCCGGTGATCTACAAGCCCATCGGGCTGGCGGAGGCGGCCGCCGAGATCGAGCGGCACGCCGAGCGGCGGCGCTGAGGCGGATCAGGCGGATCCGCTGGGGCTCTTCACGATCCAGCGCTGGGGTTCGCCCTCGCCCCGCTCCTGCGCCAGCTTGCCGGTGGCGTTCCGCGAGTCCACCAGGATCCGGGCCCGGTCGAAGATCCACTCCAGGTCGAAGTCCCGGTGGTCGGTGACGATCACCACTACGTCGGCCGCATCGAGTCGCTCGGCGGTCAGGGAGACGCCGACCCACCGACGGTCCTGGTCCACCACCTCGGGCACGTACGGGTCGTGGTACTCCACCTGGGCCCCATCCTTCTCCAGCTCCCGGATGACATCGATGGCCGGGGATTCCCGTACATCGTCGATGTTGGGCTTGTACGCGACCCCCAGGACGAGGACTTTCGAGCCATTCACCGGCTTCCGGTTCCGGTTGAGGGCCTCGCGGACCTTCTGGACGACGAATGCCGGCATCTCCGAGTTGATCTCGCTCGCCAGCTCGATGAAGCGGGTGCGAAAGTCGAGGGTGCGCATCTTCCACGAGAGGTAGTGGGGATCCACCGGAATGCAATGCCCCCCGAGGCCGGGCCCCGGGGTGAATTTCATGAAGCCGAAGGGCTTGGTGGCGGCGGCCTCGATGACCTCCCAGATGTCGACTCCCAGGCGGTCGGCAATCTGCGCCGTCTCGTTCACCAGGGCGATGTTCACCGCCCGGAAGGTGTTCTCCAGGATCTTCACCAGCTCCGCCGACTCGGGAGAGGAGACCGGAACCATCTCGTCGATGAATCTCGAGTACGCCGCGGTGCCGGCCTCGATGCAGGCGGGGGTGATCCCGCCGATGACCTTCGGGGTGTTCCGGGTCTGCCACACCTCGTTGCCCGGATCCACCCGTTCGGGAGAGAAGCAGAGATAGAAGTCCCGACCGGGCTCGAGTCCACGGGCCTCGAAGAGGGGAAGGAGGACCTCCCTCGTGGTTCCCGGATAGGTGGTGGACTCCAGAACCACGAGCTGACCGGGGCGCAGCGCATGTGCGATGGTGCGACCCGCCTCCAGGATGTAGGAGATGTCGGGGTCCCGGGTCTTACCGAGGGGCGTCGGGACGCAGATGGAGATCACATCGCATTCGCCGAGGCGGGACATGTCGGTGGTGGCCTCGAGGCGTCCGGAAGATCGAAGTTCCGCCACCGCCTCGGAGGGTACATCCTGAATATGGCTCTCCCCCTTCTGCACCCCGTCCACCACCCGTTCCTGCACATCGAAGCCGATGGCATGGATCCCCGCCCGCGCCACCTCCACCGCCAGGGGGAGGCCCACATAACCCAGTCCCACGACCCCGAGGGTCAGTTCGTCGGAGGAAAAGTCCTTGGGAAGGGCGGGGATACTGCTGGTTTCGGAGGGAGTCATGAGACACTCGGGAAGAAGATGTCCGGCATCGGAAAAGAGAAGTTCGGCACCCTGACCGGCCGCTGCAAGGTCCGCACCGAGTGTACACGTTCACCCCTCATCCAGCACCCTGCGAAGGGCGTTCACGAGCCCGTGGAGTGTGTGGGGTACGGCGGCAGCCCGTACCGGAATCCCCATGGCCTCCGCGCGCGTTCGAGTGGCTGGCCCAATGGCGACCACGGGGACCTCCCGAGGCCAGGAGGGACGCCCCGCACGGTGGAGGGCAGCCGCAAGACTCTCGGCGGCGGAGCCTGCGGTGAGGGGGACCCCATCCACCTCACGGGCCATGACGGCCTCCACGAGGCCGTCTGCGGCCACTGGATCGGCCTCGATGCGATACGCCGGGACGAGATCCACCCGGGCTCCCCGGTCCTCCAGCCCCTGGCGCAGCCCCTTCCATCCGTGCCGGGCGCGGGGGAAGAGGATCCGGGTTCCCGGAAGCGATCGCCAGGCGGGCGCCTCCTCCAGGAGGGCGGCCCCGGTGAAGTGGCGGGGCATGCGGTCCGGGGCGAAGCCATGGCGCCGGGCCTCGCGAGCGGTGGACGAGCCCACCACCCAGACCTCGAGCCCGGGCTCGCCGGTCCCGGAGGGTGACTCCAGGACCGCCGCCAGCGCCCGTACCCCCCGCGCCGAGGTCAGGAGGAGGACCTCGTACCCCAGTTCCCCGCCGGCGCGCTGTCGAGCCAGTCTCCGCGCCGCTGCCCGGAGGGGCTCCGGGTCCGACGGGGCCGCGATCCGGGTGAGTGGCGTCTCCACGACCTGGAAGCCCGCTTCGGCCAGGAGCCCGGCGAACCGGCCACCATCGTCCGGACGGGTCATGGCCACCACCCTCCCGGACGCACGGGAGCCCTCCGCCGCCTCAGGGCGACGAAGGGCTCCGTCCTGCTCCGGCATCGGCGTGCCCGGTCCGATCAGACCTCGCCGACCGGGTTCACGGCCGGGGCCTTCCGGATCTTGCCTGCCGAGATGCACGACGTGCAGACACGAACGCGCTTCCGCTTGCCGTCCTCGTCGAGGATCCGCACCGTCTGAAGGTTCGGGAGCCAGCGGCGCTTCGTCTTGTTGTTGGCGTGACTGACATTGTTCCCGGTGGAGGGACCCTTGCCGCACACGGTGCAGAATCTAGCCATCGTTCAAACCTTTATCTCGTTCGGGAAGGGTCCGGCCGACCTTCAGCCGTCCTCTCCGTCGTCAGTATCGTCACCCGCGTCGTCCGCGGCCTCCTGCATCTCCTCGGGCACCTGCAGCTGGACATCGTCGGCCAGAAGGTAGTGGGAGGCCGTCTCGGCCATGCCCCGGGCTCCCTCGTCGGGCAGCACGCCCACGGCCATCCACTGGTCGAGGACCTGGTCGGACAGCTCGTGGACCCGCCCGGTCAGGGTCACGACATCCTCCACCTCCACCGTGACCCCGGCTTCCATCAGCTCGAGCTCGAGCCGGACCAGGAAGGGAGACTCGTCGGGCAGATTGAACCAGAAGAGGCTCGGGCCCGTCACCGCGGCCACCACCACATTGTCCAACTGCACCCGCTGCTCGTCGATGACGAGGTTCTCCACCTGGTCCGCAAATGCGCTCATTCCCAGGATAATCGCCTGCTGTTCACCTTCTTCCTCGGCGATCGTCACCTCGGTGGGCTCCGAGAAGAGGAAGAGGGCGTAGAAGAAGCCGCCCATCGCCAACACGGCGAGGAGGGCGAGAGGAAGTGACAGCTTGCTGCGGTTCTGCTGGGCCATGTGGCTGGATCTCCTGGGAGTTACGCGTCCGCTCTGTCCACGAGCTCAATGAGCGCCATCTCGGCGGCATCGCCTTTCCGGTGGCCGAGCTTCAGCACACGGGTGTACCCGCCGGGCCGACCCTCGAAACGGGGGCCGATCTCGGAAAAGAGTTTACCCAGCACCTCGCGATCCGCCACCTCCCGTGCCGCCTGCCGGCGCGCGTGCAGATCCCCCCGGCGTGCCAGGGTGATGAGACGCTCCGCGTAAGGCCGAAGCTCCTTGGCCTTTGCCGTGGTCGTCTCGATCCGCTCATGCCGGAAGAGAGACGTCGCCATGTTCCTGAGCGTCGCCTTCCGATGGCTTGAGGTGCGGGAGAGGTTCCGTCCCTTCTTTCGATGCCGCATCTTCGTTTGTCCTGATGGCTTGAGCTACCGATATATCATGGGCGAGCGACTTTGTCTACTCGTCCCCGGTCTCCGCGGGCTGGCGCTCCTCCTCGAGAAGGAAGATCTCGCCGTCCTCTCCGGCCTTCAGCTGCATGCCGAAGCGGAGGTTGTGCTCGGCCAG
This sequence comes from Gemmatimonadota bacterium, assembly GCA_007130605.1. Classification (GTDB taxonomy): domain Bacteria; phylum Gemmatimonadota; class Gemmatimonadetes; order Longimicrobiales; family Gaopeijiaceae; genus SLBA01. The sequence continues at coordinate 12,487 of SLSF01000256.1, forward strand.
AAAGTCCTGAATCTCCTTCAGGGACTTCTTGCCGAAGTTCTCGATCTGAAGCATCTCCTCTTCGGTGCGCTGCACCAACTCCCCAAGCTTCGAGATCTTCTCCTTGGAGAGGGAGTTCCTGGAGCGGACAGAGAGCTCCGCCAGGTCCTCGATGGGTCGATCGAAGAGCTCCTTCATCTCTTCGGAAACGGCCACGACACCTTCCGGCGTCGGCGCGGGCATTCCGCCCTGTCCGAAGTAGAGGAGGTACTCGAGGTGGCGCCGGACGAGTTCCGCAGCAGTGCTGAGGGCGTCCTCCGGGGTCACCGAGCCATCGGTCTGCACATGGAAGGTGAGACGGTCGAAGTCGGTGCGCTGCCCGACCCGGGTCTCGCGGACCTCGAAGTTCGCCCGACGCACCGGATTGTAGCTGGCGTCGATTCGCACCAGGTCCACCGGCTCACCCTTCGTCTCCGGGTGCTGGTCGGCCAGCACGAATCCCCGCCCCTCGTTGATCCGGAGTTCCATGTGGAATTTCCGGTCCTCCTGGAGGGTGAGGAGGTGGTGGTCGGGATCCCGCACGGAGACCCCGGACTTTGCCTCGATGTCGGCGGCGGTCACGGCGCCGGCCTTCGACGCCTTCACCTCGAGGGTCGCCTCGTCGACACCCTCGTCGAGGACGATGACCAGCGACTTGAGGTTCTGGATGATCTGGTGGACGTCCTCCACCACTCCCGGGACGGTCTGGTGCTCGTGCACCACACCCTCGATCCGGAAGCTCCAGACTGCCGCGCCCTTGAGCGAGGAGAGGAGCACCCTCCGGACTGAGTTGCCCAGGGTATGTCCGTATCCCCGTTCCAGGGGCTCGATCACGAATTCACCGATCCGGCCGTCGTCCGACGTATGGACCGTCTCGACTTTCTCGGGAAGTACCAACCCGGTCAGATCAATCTCCACCATATCCTCCATGCCCCTTCGGGGCTGCAGCGCGAAAGAGAGCCGAAGCCGCCGGGGCGCACCCCGGTCGGCATCGGCTTTCCGATCAGTCCATTACTTGGAGTAGAGCTCGACGATGAGCTGTTCCTGGATCTCAGCGGAGATGTCGTCCCGGGTGGGCTGACGCACCACGCGGGCGACCCGGTTCTTCTCGTCCAGGGTGAGCCACTCCACCATCTTCGGGCGGGTCCGCGAGTCGAGGGCGACCTCGATGGGTGTGATCTCCTTCGATGCGGTCCGGATCGAGATGTCGTCTCCGGGGCGCACCTGGTAGGAGGGCACATCGACGGTCCGGCCATTGACCTGGACATGGCGATGGCGCACCAGCTGACGTGCCTGGTTGCGACTCACCGCGAAGCCGAGCCGGAAGATGACGTTGTCCAGCCGGGTCTCGAGGCTCACCAGCAGGTTCTCACCCGTCACGCCCTGCTTCTTGGCAGCAGTGGTGAAGAGGTTCCGGAACTGCTTCTCCTGGAGGCCGTACATCCGCTTCACCTTCTGCTTCTCGCGAAGCTGAAGTGCGTAGTCGGACTGCTTCCGCCTGCGCGCCTGCGCAGGCCCATGCTGGCCGGGAGGATAGGCCCGCCGCTCGACGGGGCACTTCTCGGTGTAGCACTTCGAGCCCTTCAGAAAAAGCTTCTGCCCCTCTCGGCGGCAGAGCTTACAGACCGGTCCTGTGTAACGAGCCATCAAGCAACCTGTGTCAGACCAAGTGATCTTCCTGGAAAACGAGGGCGGAGGTCGGCCGTCGGGCCGCCTCCGTTTCCTCGCCATCCTGCGTATGTCCCGCGGTGCCTTCGCCCGCGGGGGTCGTCAGACGCGCCGCTTCTTCGGCGGGCGGCATCCGTTGTGCGGGAGCGGGGTCACGTCCTCGATGGACTTGACCTGCAATCCCGCGGAGGCGAGTGCCTGAATCGCCGATTCGCGACCGGAGCCCGGCCCCTGGACACGGACCGCAACGGTCCGCACTCCGAGGGCGTATGCCTCGCGCCCCGCCAGCTCGCCGGCGGTGGTAGCGGCGAAGGGCGTGGACTTCTTCGAGCCCTTGAAGCCGGCCTTGCCGGCACTCGCCCAGGCCACCACCTCTCCCTTGGAGTCGGCGATGGTGATCAGGGTGTTGTTGAAGGTGGCCTTGATATGGGCCACCCCATTGGACTCCACTGTCTTTTTGCTCCGGCGTGATCGCGGAGCTTTCTTCCTGTCGGCCAAGCGTCTCTTCCTTTTCCGCTACTTCCTGGGAGGCTTCTTGCGACCCGTGACGGCCCGCTTCTTCCCCTTGTGGGTCCGGGCATTGGTGTGGGTACGCTGTCCGCGCACCGGGAGCCCCCGCCGATGGCGGATCCCCCGGTACGACCCGATATCCATGAGCCTCTTGATGTTCATGGACACCTCGGTCCGGAGCGCACCCTCCACCTTGAAATTCTGTTCGATCTCTCCGCGCAGCCGGCTCACGTCTTCTTCACTGAGCTCGTGCGTCCGCGTATCGGGATCAACCCCCGCTGCCTCGATAATCTGCCGGGCCCGGGTGTTCCCGATCCCGTAGATGTAGGTCAGGGCGATCTCGATCCGCTTGTTTCTGGGGAGGTCAACTCCCGCAATGCGTGCCATGTAATACCCCGTTTTCGACTCGTACGCCCTTGGGACGCAGTGCTCAGTTATCCCTGCCGCTGCTTATGGCGAGGATTCCGCTTACAGATGATCCGCACCACTCCACGGCGGCGAACCACCTTGCAGTGCTCACAAATGGGCTTGATGCTGCTTCTAACCTTCATGAGATCCTCACCGTCCGTTCGTTGCAGAGCTTGAAAGTATAACCCTTTTGACGCACCGACTCAAGAGTGGGCGCGCGCAGCCTCAGCGATGCTTCCACCGGTTGCGGTCAGGACTCGGGGACCCTCCCCGGTCAGGGCCACCGTATGCTCGAAGTGAGCCGACAGCGAACCGTCCATGGTGGACATGGTCCACCGGTCGGAGAGGGTCTTGATCCTCCACGTCCCCACGGCGATCATGGGCTCGATGGCCAGGACCATTCCCTCTCTGAGGAGGGTTCCCTCGCCGGGCCGCCCCGTATTGGGAACCTGGGGCTCCTCGTGAACCTTCCGCCCGACCCCGTGTCCCACCAGGTCGCGGATGATCTCGAACCCCGTCCCATCCACCACTTCTTCCACCGCATGTCCGATGTCACCGGTGTGACGTCCGGGCACCGCTGCTTCCACGGCCCGCTGGAGCGCCTCTTCGGTGACCTCGAGGAGCCGCGTCGCCTCTTCGGAGATCTCTCCGACGGCGAAGGTCCGGGCAGAGTCCCCACACCATCCATTCAGGCGCACGCCCACATCGATGGAGAGGATGTCCCCCTCCCCCAGGATCCGGTCCGCGCTGGGGATACCGTGGACCACCTCGTCATTGAGGGAGGTGCACAGGCTGCCCGGAAACCCATAGAGCCCCTTGAAGACCGGGGTCGCTCCGTCATGGGAGCGAATGAACTCCTCGGCGAAGTGATCCAGGTCGAGGGTCGAGACTCCCGGAACGACCCGGGCCTCCAGCTCGCCGAAGAGGCGGCCGATGATGGAGCCGCTCCGGGCCATGGCCTCGATCTCGGGCCCGCTCTTGAGCTCGATCATGCGGCGTCGCCCTCGAGATCGAAGGCATCTTCCAGGGCCCGTCGCGCCGCCTGGGTCACGTCGTCGATGGACTGGTCTCCATCGATTTCCAGGACCACGGCACCGGACTCCCGGTAGTAGCGCACCAGTGGCTCGGTCTGCTCCCGGTAGACATCCAGCCGGTGACGGACCGTCTCGGGCTCGTCGTCGGAGCGGTGGACGAGTGCTTCTCCGCAGTCGTCACACTCCCCCTCCGTGCGGGGTGGATCGAAGTAGACATTGTAGAGGCGCCCACAGTCCGGGCAGTTCCGACGCCCGCTCCCCCGCTTCACCAGGACATCGTCCGGAGCGGTGAAGAGAAGAACCCCGTCCACCTGGCGGTCGACCTCGGGGAGGACTGCCTCCAGCGCTTCGCCCTGGGCGACATTGCGGGGGAATCCATCGAAGAGGACTCCGATTCCGGCGTCCAGCCCCTCGAGGCGCTCCCGCACCATGGCCACGATGAGTTCGTCCGGCACCAGGTCACCCCGATCCATGTACGCCTGGGCCTGGCGGCCCAGGCGCGACCCCTCCCTGCGCGCGGCACGAAGGAGGTCGCCGGTGATGATCCGGTCCCAGCCGAAGGTCTCGGCGAGCACCGCACCTTGCGTTCCCTTGCCCACCCCGGGAGGGCCCAGCAGTACCACGACCATTACATGTAGTTCTGACGTCCGCGCACCTTGACCCGGCCCTTCTTCATGAAGCCGTCATAGTGCCGGAGCAGGAGGTGCTGCTGTGCTCGCTGAACCGTGTCGAGTCCCACACCCACCACGATGAGCAGCCCCGTTCCTCCGAAGAAGAAGGTCTGGATGTCGAAGATATCGAAGATCCAGAAGGGGAGGAGCGCGATGAGCGCCAGATAGATGGCCCCGGGGAGCGTCACCCGGGTGAGGATGCGGTCGATGTACTCGGCGGTACGTGTGCCGGGCTTCACTCCCGGAATGAATGCACCCTGCTTCTTCAGGTTCTCCGCCAGGTCGACCGGATTGAAGATGATCGCCGTGTAGAAGTAGGTGAAGAAGACGGTAAGAATCCCGTAACTGATGTAGTAGAGCCAGTTGCCGGGCTGGAAAAGCTCGGCGAGCTCGGCAATGAAGGTGGCCTGCGAGAAGGCGGCCAGGGTGCCGGGCACGATGATGAAGGACTGGGCGAAGATGATGGGCATCACCCCGGCTGCATTCACCCGTACCGGCACGAAGCTCTTCTGCCCCTCCTGGATCCTTCCGCGACCCACCACCTTCCGAGGGATCTGAACGGGGATCTGCCTCGCGGCCATCGTCATGGAGGTCACACCGGCGGTCACACCGATGACCACCCCGAGGAGGGCCACCATGGCCACCGGCCCGATCTCGCCCACCGTGAAGGCCTCCCAGGTCCGAACGACCGCGCTGGGAAAGCCCTCGATGATGGAGAAGAAGATGAGGAGCGACATTCCGTTCCCCACACCATGCTCGGTAATCTGCTCACCGAGCCACATGATGAAGGTGGCACCCACCGTGAGCGTCAGGACGGTGGTGAAGGTGAAGATGAAGCCTGGACTCTGGACCGCGCCCTCGGTGGAGGTCAGGAAGACCGAGTAGCCGTATGACTGGGCCGCCGAGAGGACGACGGTGGTATACCGGGTCCACTGGGTCAGCTTCTTCCGGCCCTCCTCCCCTTCCTTCTGCAGCTTCTCGATGGTCGGAAAGACCGCCGCGAGAAGCTGGAACATGATGGCCGCCGAGATATACGGCATGATCCCCAGGGCAAAGATCGTTGCCCGGGAGAGTCCACCACCGACGAACATGTCGTACACCCCGAAGAGGGTGCCCTCCAGTGCGCCGAACTGCGCCTGGAGCTCCGACAGGTTCACCCCCGGTGCCGTGATATGGGCACCGATCCGGTAGATCAGAAGGATGAAAAGGGTAAACAGGATCCGGTCTTTCAGCTCCGGAAACCTGAAGAGGTTTGGAATCGGGTTGGACATGCGTCGCTCGTCCCGTCAGTCGGCTCAGGCGTCGATCAGTCGAGGTCGGAGGCACTGCCTCCGGCGTCTTCGATTTTCTTGCGCGCGGTCCCGCTGAAGGCGTGCGCCGTCACGGTCACCGCCCTCGTCAGTTCCCCTTCTCCCAGGATCTTCACCGGCTTCTTCACGGAGCCGATGAGGCCCTTGGATTTGAGGACCTCGGGGGTGATCTCGGTCGCCTCCATCTCTTCCAGCGTCCGAACGTTCACCACCTGGTACTCGACCCGGTTGAGAGGCGTGAAACCGTACTTGGGAATCCGCCGCTGGAGGGGCATCTGCCCTCCCTCGAAGCCAGCCGGAATGGACGCACCGGAGCGTGCCTTCTGCCCCTTGTGGCCACGCCCGGAGGTCTTTCCCGTCCCCGATCCGGGGCCGCGGCCGATGCGCTTTCTCTTCTTCTTCGACCCGGCGCTCGGCCGGAGTTCGTGCAATTCACCCATGGTACGCTCACTCCTCGACCGGCCGGACCTCGACCAGGTGCTTCACCTGTTCGAGCATCCCGCGGATCGCGTCGGTCTCGGTATGAACCCGAGTCTGCTGGTTCTTCGTGAATCCGAGGGCTCTGAGGGTCCGCCGATGCTTCTCGGGGCGTCCGCTCACACTTCGGATCTGCGTTACTGCAATCTTTCGATCGTCAGCCATGATCCTTGACTCCCAGCGCTTCGACCGAGATCCCACGCTCCCGCGCGACCTGTTCGGCCGTCACCAGATGGGTCAGTCCATCCATGGTGGCACGGACGACATTGATGGGATTGTTGGTTCCAAGGCTCTTCGTGAGGATGTCGGTGATTCCGACCGCCTCGAGGATGGCCCGAACCGGTCCTCCCGCGATCACACCGGTTCCCGGTGCCGCAGGGCGGAGAAGGACGCGTCCGGCACCCCAGTGCCCCACGATCTCGTGGGGGATGGTTCCGTTCTCGATGGGGACCTTCACCATGTGGCGTCGTGCGTGCTCCATCGCCTTCCGGATCGCCTCGGCCACTTCGTTGGCCTTGGCGTGGTAGATCCCCACGGTGCCATTCTGGTCCCCCACCGCCACCAGGGCGGTGAAAGAGAAGCGGCGGCCTCCCTTCACGACCTTCGCGACCCGGTTGATGTGGATCACATTCTCCACGTAATCCGATTCCCGTCCCCGGGACTGCCTGTTGTCTCTGGCCATTAGAACTTCAGTCCTCCCTCGCGGGCGCCGTCGGCAAATGCTTGCACCCGACCGTGGTATTTGTACCCACCGCGGTCGAACACCACGGTCTCGAATCCAGCCTCCTTCGCCCGTTCCGCCAGAAGCTTTCCGGCCGCGAAGGCCATCTCCACCTTGCGGTTCTGTCCCTCGGGCGCGAAGTCCTTCAGCTCCGGGGTGAGGGTGGAGATCCCCATCACGGTCTCGCCGGTGTCGTCGTTCACCATCTGCCCCTCGAAGTTGCGAAGGGAGCGGAAGACCACGAGTCGGGGGCGCTCTGCCGTCCCACGGATCTTCCGCCGCACCCGGAGGTGCCGACGCGTCCGCTGGAGACGGCGATTCTTTCTGATCTTGTTCAACTTCAGGCTGCTCACCGTATTCTCCTTGCGTTGGCGCTTATGCGCCCGCGGTCTTGCCGGCCTTGCGCCGGACCTGCTCACCAGCGTAACGGACTCCCTTCCCCTTGTACGGCTCGGGGGGGCGGAACCCACGAATCTCGGCTGCCACCTGGCCAACCATCTGCTTGTCTGAACCCCGCACCACCACCTGGGTCTGCGTGGGCACGTCCAGCTCGATGCCCTCGGGGGCAGGGTAATCGATGGTATGCGAGAAGCCGAGGTGGAGTGTGATCCCCTTCCCCTTCTTCTCCGCCCGGTATCCGACCCCGACGATCTCGAGCTTCTTCTCGAAGCCATCCGTCACACCCTCGACCATGTTGGCCACGAGGGAGCGGGTCAGTCCGTGCAGTGCCTTGTGCCGACTCTGGTCGGACGGGCGCTGCACCACGATCGAACCCTCCTCGACGGACACCGCCATGGCAGGGTTGACCTCGAGGGTCAGTGTTCCTTTCGGGCCGGTGACCTGGAGGTCGCTTCCCTTGAGAGTCGCTTTGACCCCCTTGGGAAGGTCGACCGGCATCTTGCCGATTCTAGACATCATTCACTCGATTGAATCAGGTGTGCGGGCAGGGTTACCAAACCAGGGCGAGGAGCTCACCGCCCACCCCCTCGGTGCGTGCACTCCGGTCGGAGAGCACACCCTGGGAGGTGGAGAGGATCGCCATCCCGAGCCCATTCCGGACCCGGGGGATGTCGCCGGCGCCGACATATTGCCGGCGACCTGGGGTCGATACCCTCTGAAGGTGCCGGATGACCGGCTGTCCCTCATGGTATTTCAGGTAGATCCGCAGCACCCCGTGGCGACCATCGTCCAGGACCTTGTAGTCGAAGACGTAATGGTTCTCCTTGAGGATGCGGGCGATCTCCACCTTCAGCTTTGAGACCGGCATGTCCGCCCACCGGTGCCCAGCCTGACCGGCATTTCGGATGCGGGTCAGCAGATCTGCGATCGGGTCAGTCATCATGATTGGATGCGTCTCCTCTTACCAGCTGGCCTTACGGACCCCGGGGATTTCCCCCCGAAGCGCCAATTGCCGGAAGCAGATTCGGCAGAGGCCGAACTTCCGGATATAGGCGCGGGCCCGACCGCAGCGGTTGCACCGGTTGTAGTCCCGCACGCCATACTTGGCCTTGCGGTTTGCCTTCTCTACGAGAGCCTTCCTGGCCATCTATCCCCCAAACTGTCGGGTTGTGAAGCGGTGTCAGCCGGCCGACGCGCCGATGCTGACCGGGTTCGTGTCGCCGCGGAAGGGGAAGCCCATCTCCCGGAGGAGTTCGTAGGCTTCGTCGTCCTTGTCCGTCGACGTGACGATCGTGATATCCATCCCGTGGACCGACTCCACGTCATCGTAATCAATCTCCGGGAACATCAACTGCTCCTTCACTCCGACCGTGTAGTTCCCACGGCCATCGAAGGAGCGGGTCGGGATGCCCCTGAAGTCCCGGATTCGAGGCATGGCCACGGAGACCAGCCGATCCAGGAACTCGTACATCTTGGTCCGCCGAAGGGTGACCGAAGCCCCCACCGGCATCCCCTCACGAAGGGAGAAACCGGCGATGGACTTTCTGGCGCGGGTGATCACGGGACGCTGCCCGGTGATGACCCCCAGCTCCGCGACCACCGAGTCCAGAAGCTTCTGGTTCCGGCTCGCCTCCCCCAGCCCGACGTTCACGACGACCTTCTCGATCGTCGGAACCTGGTGGGGGTTCGTGTATTCAAAGCGCTCGGTCAGCCTGGGCCGTACCTGCTCTCTGTAATGCTGCTTAAGTCTCGGTTCCATCGAATTCATTTCCTTGGAGCGTTACGGCTTGGGAATCGGATTGCCGCTCTTCACGGAGATCCGTTCCTTCCCCCCATCCTTCGCCACGTCGATCTTCACGCGGGTGGGATCGCCGGTGGCGGGGTCGATGAGCATCACATTCGAGATGTCGATGGGGAGTTCCATCGTGACGATCCCCCCATCGGGGTTCGCCTGGGTCGGGCGCTCGTGCTTCTTCCGCATGTTCACGCCTTCCACCACCACCCGTCCCTCGGAGGGGATCAGGCGGAGGACCGTGCCCTCGAGTTCGCGATAGTTTCCACGGATGACCCGGACCTGATCGCCCTTGACGATGTGGGTCTTCCGCTTCGCGCGACGTCGGAGCTTCATTTCCTTCTTGCTGGCCATCAGAGCACCTCGGGCGCCAGAGACACAATCTTCATGTACCGCTTCTCGCGGAGCTCACGTCCCACCGGCCCGAAGATACGGGTCCCCCGCGGTTCTCCCTGCGGGTTGATGAGGACCGCGGCATTCTCGTCGAACCGGATCCAGGAGCCGTCCTTCCGACGCATCTCCTTGGCGGTCCGGACGATGACGGCCTTGGCCACATCTCCCTTCTTCACCTGGGCATTCGGGATCGCCTGTTTGATGGTGACGACGATGACGTCGCCGACCCGGGCGTAGCGCCGCTTCGAGCCTCCCAGAACGCGAATGCAGAGTGCGCGCTTGGCGCCTGTGTTGTCCGCGATCTTGAGGACGGATTCCTGCTGGATCATTGACCGATTCTCCTCGTCAGACGCGCTCGGGGCGCTCGATCAGATCGGTGACGCGCCAGCGCTTCAGCTTCGAGAGCGGGCGGGTCTCCTGGATCCGAACGACATCCCCGGTGCGGAACTCGTTGTTTTCGTCGTGAGCGTGGTACTTCTTCGTCCGCTTGATGGACTTGCCGTACAGGGGGTGTGCAAACCGGCGCTCCACGAGGACCACGATGGTCTTGTCCCCCTTGTCGCTCACCACCACGCCCTGACGGGTCTTCCGGCTCTTGCGGGCCGTCGTCTCATTGGTACTCATTTCACTCGTTTCCTCGCTCACGAATCGGCTCCCGCGAGCTCTCGCTCCCGGAGGATCGTCTTCATCCGCGCGACTTCGCGACGGATCATCTTGGGCAGTTCCGGATTTTCGAGTTGCATCATCGAGCCCCGAAAGCGGAGCCGGAAGAGTTCTTCCCGAAGTTCCCAGATCCGTTCCCGGATCTGATCGTCATTCATTTCCCGGATGTCTTCAGCGGTCATCATCGGCTCACCCTCCCATCTGCTCATCCCGGACCACGAATCGGGTCGGGATCGGAAGCTTGGCGGAGGCGAGCTGCATCGCACGGCGTGCGACGTCAACGGGCACGCCCTCCATCTCGAACATGATCCGGCCCGGCTTCACCACGGCGACCCAGCCCTCGGGGTTCCCCTTTCCCTTACCCATGCGGGTCTCGGCGGGCTTCCGCGTGATGGGCTTGTCGGGGAAAATCCGGATCCAGATCTTTCCGCCACGCTTGATGTGACGGGTCATCGCCACACGGGCGGACTCGATCTGGCGATTGGTGATCCAGGCGGGTTCCAGCGCCTGGAGCCCATATTCGCCGAAGGAGACGGAATTGCCCCGATGGGCCTTCCCCTTCATCCGACCCTTGTGGGTCTTCCTGTATTTGACTCGCTTGGGAGAGAGCATGGCTTTCCTGAGCCTCAGGTGTCCGTGGAGTAGGTCCGGCCGCGGCGGTTCTCAACCACCTCGCCGAGGAAGACCCAGCACTTGACCCCGACGGTGCCGTAGGTCGTATGTGCTTCCACACTTGCATAGTCAATGTCCGCACGGAGGGTGTGGAGGGGCACGCGCCCCTCGTTGTAGCCCTCGGTCCGGGCGATCTCGGCACCGCCGAGACGTCCTGCGCACTGGACGCGGATGCCCTCGGCACCGGCCCGCTGCGCCGCCTGCACGGCCCGCTTCATGGCGCGCCGGAAGGAGATGCGGTTCCGGATCTGGTGCGCGATGTTGTCTGCCACGAGGCGCGCATCGATCTCGGGTCGCTTCACTTCCTCCACGTTCACCGAGACTTCACTCTTGGTGAGCACGCCGAGCTCGTCGCGGAGCTTGTCCACCTCGGAGCCGCGCTTTCCGATCACCACGCCCGGACGGGCGGTGTGAACGGTCACCACAATCTTCGAGGGCTTCCGCTCGATCTCGATGGACGAGATGGCAGCGTGGGCGAGACGCCGGTGGAGATACTTCCGGATGGTCTCGTCCTCCTGCAGGAGGCGCGGGAAGTCCTTTTCCGCGTACCAGCGGGATTTCCAATCCTTCAGGACTCCCAGCCGAAATCCGATCGGATGCGTTTTCTGTCCCATCCAGCGTTACTCCTTCGTGTCCACGACGACGGTGATATGGCTCGTGCGCTTCCGGATCGGTGCGGCGCGGCCCATGGCCGCAGCACGGAACCGGCGGAGCGTCGGTCCTTCGTTCACGTAGGCCTCCCGGATGACGAGCTCGTCCGCATCGACGAACTCTCCTTCATCCTGGGCCTTGTACTGAGCGTTCGCGACGGCGGACCGGAGGGTCTTCGAGACCGGCTCCGACGCAGCCTTCTTCGAGAACTGCAGCAGGGCGTAGGCATCGTTCACGGACTGACCGCGAATCTGGTCCACGACAAGCCGCACCTTTCGCGGGCTCATCCGTATGAATCTAGCTGTGGCCTTGGCTTCCATCTTCAAATCTTCTCCGCCGATCCAGTGCGAGGGGTCAAAGTCCTTCAGCGGACCTTCGACCGCTTGTCAGCCAGCTTTCCTCCGTGCCCCCGAAAGAGCCGGGTCGGGGCGAATTCGCCCAGCTTGTGGCCGACCATGTTTTCGGTGATGTACACCGGGACAAACTTGTTCCCGTTGTGCACCGCGATGGTGTGCCCCACGAAGTCCGGTGAGATCGTGGACGCACGCGCCCAGGTACGAATCACCTTCTTCTCGTTTCGAGAATTCATCGCCTCCACCTTGTGGAGGAGCTTCTCGTCGATGTAGGGGCCCTTCTTTACGCTGCGCGGCATATCTCTTCCCTCTGGGTCCGGTTACCGGGTCGCCTTACCGCGACGACGGCCACGGACGATGTACTTGTTCGACTGCTTCTTCCTCTTGCGGGTCTTGATGCCCTCACGCTTACCCCAGGGCGAGACCGGCGGGCGTCCGCCCGAGGTCCGACCCTCACCACCCCCGAGGGGGTGATCGACGGGGTTCATCGCCACACCGCGAACATGGGGCCTGCGTCCCTTCCAGCGATTTGCGCCGGCTTTTCCGGCGGAGCGCAGTTCGTGCTCGTTGTTGCCCACCTGTCCGATGGTGGCGAGGCATTCGGCGTGCACCCGACGGATCTCCGTGGAGGGCAGACGAAGGGAGACGAAGCCTGCCTCCTTGCTCACCACGGTCACCCCGGCGCCGGCGGATCGCGCCATCTGTCCACCCTTGCCCGGCTTGAGCTCCACATTGTGGATCACGGTCCCCAGGGGGATCCGTCCCAGATTCGTGGTGTTCCCGATCCGGATGTCCACCGACTCGTCGGTCCCGGCGACGATCTCGTCCCCGACCTTGAGACCACGCGGGTGGAGAATATAGCGCTTCTCTCCATCGGCGTAGTGAATCAGGGCGATATGGGCGGTGCGATTCGGATCGTACTCGATCTCGGCGACACGGCCGGGAACGCCCGGCTTGTCGCGTCGGAAATCGATCTTCCGGTAGCGCCGCTTGTGCCCACCCCCCCGTCGCCGGGAGGTGATCCGACCATGGTGGTTGCGTCCCCCGGTGGCATGGAGCTCCTCGACGAGCGAGCGCTCCGGTCCCTTCCGGGTGATCTCGGTTCCGGCCGTGATCGTCCGGAATCGCGTTCCGGCGGTCATCGGCTTGAATTTCTTCAGCGCCATTGGTCGCTCCTCAACCCAGCTCGTAAAGCTCGATATGGTCACCTTCGGCGAGGCGAACCATTGCTTTCTTGAAGGATGGACGCCGTCCGACGTCGCGGGTACGGTGCATCTGTCCCATGAGGGAGCGACGCGCCTTCCCGGCGTACCGTGCGGTGCGGACATCCAGCACCTGTACATCCCATGCAGCCTCCACCGCCTCGGCGATCTGTGCCTTGTTCGCCGACGGGTGGACGATGAAGGTGTACACATTCTGGAGTTCCTGTTCGACCGTGGCCTTCTCGGTCATGACGGGCCCCAGGATCACATCATAGATGTCACGCATCGTCCACTTCCTCCTCGGCGCTCTCCGGCGCGTCAGCGATCCGCTCGATGGCGGAGCGCTGGATGATCACGGTCCCTGCCCAGAGGATGTCGTAGGGCGACTCCGTACCGAAGTCGCGAACGATGACCTGGGGCATGTTCCTCGTGGAGAGGAGGAGACGCTCGTCGAGACCGTCGGTCAGGAAGAGAACCTTCCCCTCCACCCCGATGGTCTCGAGGTACTCCCGCACCACCCGCGTCTTCGGCCCCTCGAGATCGAGCCCGTCGAAGAGGAGGACGCGATCGCCCTCGGCCCGCACATTGAAGGCGGACCGGCGTGCGATGCCGCGGAGCTTTTTCGGGATCCGCTGGCGCCAACTGTGGGGCTGCGGCGGAAAGGCGCGCCCTCCACCGACCCACTGAACGGAACGGATGGAGCCCTGACGAGCCCGGCCGGTTCCCTTCTGGCGCCACGGCTTCCGGCTCCCGCCCCGGACTTCGGAGCGGTTCTTCGCCGAACCCGTGCCCTGCCGCTGGTTCGCCTGGTACGCCGTCACCACCTGGTGAAGCACACCTTCGTGGATGACTCCGTCGAAGAGGCTTTCAGGGAGCGCGCGGGCGCGTCCTTTCTTGCCGTCTGGCTTGTAGTACTGAGCCTTGACCATGACCGTCACTTCGAAATGAAGAGGTAGCTGTTCCGGACGCCGGGAACTCCCCCCTTCACGAAGAGGAGATTTCGCTCGGCATCCACTCTGACCACCTCGAGGTTCCTCACGGTGGTACGTGTCCCACCCATCTGTCCGGGGAGCTTCTTCCCCTTGATCACCCGAGAGGGATCGGTTCCCGGTCCCATCGATCCCGGGGTCCGGGACATGGGGTGTCCATGGGATGCCGGACGTCCGGCAAACCCGTGACGCTTCACCACACCCTGGAAGCCCCGTCCCTTCGAGGTACCGGTGACCTTCACCATGTCCCCTGCCTCGAAGATCTCCACCGTCAACTGAGCGCCCTCCTCGGGCTCGGCGTCGAAGGAGAACTCCCGAACCACCCGGGGTGCCTCCTCGAGCCCGACCCGGCCGGCGTGTCCCTGCTCCGCGAGCGAGGCGTGCTTTGCCTTCTTGCTCCCGAAGCCGAGCTGCACCGCCCGGTAACCGTCGGTCTCTTCCGTCTTCACCTGAAGCACCGGGCAGGGGCCAGCTTCCACGACGGTGACGGGCACTTCATGCCCCTCGCTGTCGAAGACCCGGGTCATCCCGATCTTTTTTCCAATGAGTCCCGCCATCGTCCGTATTCCTCAGCGTCTGGCCGCATCACCCGGGTCCGTATGACCCCGGTGTTCCGGCGGTTCAGTCGACCTTGATCTCCACATCCACACCGGCGGGAAGATCCAGCTTCGTCAGCGCGTCCACCGTCGCCGGGCGGCTGTCGACAATGTCGATGAGCCGCTTGTGCGTCCGGAGCTCGAACTGCTCCCGACTCTTCTTGTCGATGTGGGGCCCGCGCAGGACCGTCCACCGCTCCCGCTTCGTGGGGAGGGGAATCGGGCCCTTGATCGTCGCACCGGTCTTCTCGGCGGTGCGTACGATGTCGGACGCCGTCTGATCGACCACCCAGTGGTCGAACGCCTTCAATCGAATCCGAATCCTTCCAGGCATCTCATCCTCTTCGGTCGGCGGGGCGATCCCCGGCCCACATCATCTCAAACATCACGAAATCCGGCGGCCCAACTCGGGCGGGCCGCAGCCCTCCTTCTGCTACTCGATGATCTCGGTGACGACGCCGGCACCCACGGTGCGGCCGCCCTCACGGATGGCAAAGCGCAGCTCCTTCTCCATGGCGATGGGGGCGATCAACTCCACCTCCATCTGCACATTG